>JAGUYC010000090.1 GCA_020061515.1 Gemmatimonadota bacterium | reverse complement strand
GGCGGGGGCGGCGGCGGTGGTGGCGGCGGCGGCGGCAGAGGCGGCGGCCGAGGGGACAGAGGGAACCGCTGGTAGGCTTGAACTTCCAAGCGAAGAGAGCGGGGGCGCGGGATGCGTTCCCGCTCTTTCTTTCGTTCCGATCCCGATGCGCGAGAAGAAGGCGGACGGCCGACCCGCCGGAGCGTGTGATAAGATCGACGCCGGACTCGAACGTGAACCGCGTCTCGACTCGGCAGGAAGAGGTCGCGCATGAAACGAAAAGGGCGTTTGCTGCTTGCCTGCCTTGCCGCCGCGCTCCTTCTCTCGTGCGGCGGGAAGCCCGAGGTCGTCGAGACCCGCTATCCCGACGGCAGCCTGCGCGTGCGGCGCGCCGTTCGCCTCGACGAGGACGGAAGACGGGTCAACCACGGGCCGTACGTCGCGTGGCATCCGAACGGACAGAAGGAGACCGAGGGGGAGTACCGGGCGGGGAAACGAGCCGGCCGCTTCACGCATTGGCACGCGAACGGCGTCAAGGCGCGCGAGGGCGAGTATCGCGACGGCAGGGAAGAGGGGCTCTGGGTGCGCTGGCACGAGAACGGCGCCAAGAAATCCGAGACCTTCTTTCGGAACGGACGAGAAGAGGGAACGTTCACCGCCTGGCACGCCGACGGAACCAAGGCCGAAGAGGGCGAGTTCCGGAAGGGGATGCGGGAAGGTCTCTGGACGACCTACGACGCGAACAGCGTGAAGACATCCGAGCGGTTCTTCCGCGGAGGCGTGCCCGAGTAAAGACACACGCCGCGGGAAGCGGCTCGGCGGCGAATCGCGCGGCGCAGGAATCGGTTGCGAGCGGCGACTCAAAGATCCGCGGGGACGGTGCAACACTTCCAACCTCTCGCGCGTCTTCTGCTGTGGAAACGGTCCTGCGCTCTCGGGCAGCATCCGTACGGAACCCCAAGGCGGGAATCTCTCGATGAATGAAGAACATCGCGATCGGATGTGGCGGGGCATCATCCTCGGCGCGTTCGCGCTTGTGCTCGCCTACTCCGGTGTCTTCCTCGCGCGCGAGTACACGAAGGTCGCCCGTTTCGTACGAATGGGGGACATCTGGAGCTTCGTCGCCCTCGGGGCGCCGGGCCCGGCGATCTTCACCGAAGTATCCAACCAGGACTTCGTCGGCGCTCCCTATCCGTCGCCCGGCGACACGCTCCTCGAGTTAAACGGCCTCCCCGCGACGGCGCGGAACTACTTCAGCACCTTCAACACGGAGACGCCCCCGGGAAAGGTGATCCCGATCCGCTTCCGCAGCCGTGGAATCGATCATGAGAACCAGGTCGTCACGCGGTCGATTCCCGGCCTTCTCCGCTTTCAGGTGGTGAGCCTCGTCGTCCTCAGGACCCTTCTCACGCTCGCTCTCGTGTTCGTCGGCTTCTGGGCGTTCGTGCGAAGGCCGATCTCGCCCCCCGTTCGGACGCTCGCCCTTTTCAGCTTCGCGACGGCGGTCGGCATGCTCCAGCAGCGCGTGGTGATTGCGGAGGAGTACGCCTCTTTCGAGATCCCGCACGCGAACATCCTCCGGCTCGCCTTCGCCGCGCTCGCGTTCTTCGCACCCGTTTTCTATCTCAAGCTTCTTCTCGTCTTCCCGTGGACGAACTCGTTCTACGCGGCTCATCGAAAAGCAGTGAACGCACTCCTCTTCCTTCCGGGATGCGCGCTCTTCGTCCTCGCCCTCGCGGGGCGGATCGGGCTTCCCGGCCTCGTGGCGGTGCACGGGACGCTCTTTCTCCTTCTCGGCTCCTTCCTGCTTATCCGGAGCTACGCGCGGGCGGAGAGCTTCGTCGCGCGGCGTCAAACGCGCCTCGTGCTCTTCGGATCGATCCCGGGGCTCGTTCTCTACGGTCTTCTTCCGTGGATCGTCTTCCTGGCGCCGAACTGGCTTGCGAGCCGGTCGGCGGTCGCGCAGCTCTGGTTCTTCAACGCGACGTTTCTCCTGCTCCTCCTCATCCCTCTCTCCTTCGCGTACGCGTTCGGCAGATATCGTCTTCTCGAGGTCGAGGCAAAGGTTCGGCGCGGCACGCGCCTCGTCGCGATCAACGCGATCTTTCTCGCGGCGGTCTTCGCGATCCTCTATCTCTTCGGCGAGCTGATCCTGAAGCAGTTCTCGGTCGAGAGCCGAACGCCGACCCTCGTGGTCGGGTTGATCCTCGCGATGGGATTCATCCCCGCGCAGCGCAGGGTCCGCAACATCCTCGAGGATCGCTTCTACCCCGAGCGCGCCCGGCTTCGGGCGCTCCTTCGCGACTTCCTGCAGACCGCGGAGAGACGAACCGCCGACGCGGAGACTTTTTGGGGGGAGCTTTCGCGCCGGCTCATCGCCGGGCTCTCCGCGCGGGACGTGCGCCCCGTCCTCCGTCGAGAGAGCCGCGAACCGGCAGCGGAGGGGAACGGAACGAGCGCGTTCGAGATGCTCAACGATCTGGTGGGGCGGCTCGGGACCGGGGACAGCCCGCTTCTCGTCGACGAGCTCGTCGCGAGCGGCCGGGTCTCCATGAGCGAGAGAGAGAGACGTTGCCTGTCCGAGGAGCAGGCGGCCGTTCTTCTTCCCCTTTTCGCGCGGTCGGAGCGGATCGGCTTCCTCCTCCTCGGCCGAAAGACGAACGGAGAGGACTACTCGCCCGAGGAGCTGGATCTCCTCCGCTCCCTCGCGGCACAGATCGCTCTCGCGGCGGAGAACCTCGAGCTCTTCGAGGAGAAGCTGGAAAAACAGAAACTCGAAGAGCAAATCGGCGTCGCCCGCCGCATTCAGGAAGGGCTCCTTCCGCGAGGTTTCCCGGTGACGCCCGGGCTCCGCCTCGCCGCGCGGATCCGCTTCTGTTTGGACGTCGCGGGGGACTACTACGACATCCTCCCCCTCCGCGACGGACGCACATTGCTTGCGATCGGCGACGTGGCCGGGAAGGGGATCGGCGCCGCGCTCCTCATGTCGAACCTTCAAGCATCTCTTCGAACCATCAAGGATCTCGGCATCTCCCTCGCGGACGCCGTCCGCCGCATCAACGGACTCATCCACGCGAACACGCCGCCCGACCTCTTCATCACCTTCTTCGTCGCGATTATCGATCCGAGGAGCGGAGAGGTTTCCTACGTCAACGCGGGGCACAACCTCCCGGTGCTCGTCCGCGCGGACGGCCGTGTGGAGCGGCTCGGGGTCGGGGGGATTCCCCTCGGCATCTTTCCGGAGGCTCCTTACGAGGAAGGGAGGACCTCGCTTCGAAGAGGCGAGACTCTTCTTCTCTTCACCGACGGCGTGAGCGAGGCGATGCGATCCACGGACGAGGAGTTCGGCGAGGAGCGGCTCACGCGCCTCACAGTCGCCCACGCGAACCGGGGGCCCGAGGAGATCATCGAGCGGATCGAGCGGGAGGTGGAAGCGTTCACCGGGCTCGCCTCGTTCGCCGACGACTTCACCCTCCTCGCCGCGGTGCCGGTCTGAGCTTCGGTGAAGCTTCGGTGACCGGCTCCGGAACTCGCCGGGACCTGATCTGCCAGCGCGGGTTTCTTCGCTCAGTCTAGACGAACCGTGCGCGATCCCGAGGGACGCGCAATGAAGGACTTCCGTACGACGTCCCCGGAAGATCTCCCGAAAGATCCGGGAATTCCCCGAACGAAGAAGACCGCCGCGCGGCGGCGGCGGTCTCCCGACCGGGGAAGCGATTCGAAGGGAAACGGCTCTTCTCCTAGCTGATCTTTCCCTTCTTGTAGAGGTAATGGTCCCCCCTGTTCTCGACCGCGATCATCCGCGTCTTGGGAAACCGACTCTCGCACTGCGAGATGAAGTCCCGGTAGCGCTCCGAGTTCGTCCCCCCGTGCATCGGAAAGAAGACGGCGGGCTCGAGCGCCTCGAGAGCGTACTCGACGCCGAGCCGCACCGCTTCCTGATCGCCGAACCCGCATCCCGAGATCGGGAAGAAGGCGATGTCTGGACGAACGCCGAGGCCGGCAAGCCAATCGATCTCGGCCTTGTAGGGCCCCGAGAAGTCGCGCCTCCGGTTGGCGTGGTCCCCCGGGTGAAGGATCGTCACGCCGTCCACCTCGACGAGGAAACCCGCGCCGCTGTCGTTCGACTCGATTGCGGAGACCTTCATCCCGTCGATCTTCCTCGTCTCGCGCGGTCCGATAGACTCGTAGCCGGACGCCGAATCCGGACGGAAGCCGAAGACATACGTGATCTTCTTCACCTGGTCGCGCCAATCGAACACGGCGGGACTGTAATGATCGCCGTGCATGTGGCTCACGAAGACATCGACGCGCGCGCCGGCGATCTCCTTTGGATCGATGTGCCCGTTCGCGAGGCTCGGGTCGTCGCAAGGAGACACAAACGGGGCGTAGTCGAAGACGAGAAGATGATTCTTCGTGCGGACCGCCCATCCGGAATGGCCGAGATACCAAACCGACGCCTCTCGCTCGTGCAGCGCGGGCTGGTCGTCGAGACACTCGTTCCCGGGGAACCGCTCGGCCGGATCCGCGCCGGAAGCGACGAGCCGATCTTCCACCGCTCGGTGGCCGTAACGCGAGGCATACGCGAGCGGCGTCCGCCCCTCGGCATCCCGCGCGCGCGCCGATGCCCCGCGCGCGAGCAAGAGATCGACGATTTCGCCGCGTCCGTGAATCGCCGCAAGATGAAGCGGAGAACGATCGGATTTCGTCTCGGCCGCTCCGGCATCCGCTCCCGCATCGAGGAGGATCGTCGCGACCTCCGCGTGTCCCCGATCGACCGCTGCAAGGAGCGGGGTCGATCCGGTTGTGTCGCGATGGTTCGGATCGGCGCCGGCGTCGATCAGGAGCCGCGTGATCTCCGCGTTCCCCTGCCACGCGGCCGGAAAGAGAGGCGTCAAACCCCTCGGATCCGCCGAGGTGGGATCGGATCCTCTCCGGAGAAGAGTTCGGACGGATTCGATCCTCCCCCCGAACGCCGCCGCGAGCAGCGGCGTCGCCCCTCGCTCCTCGACGAGCGTTTGGTCCGCGCCCCGATCGATGAGGAGATCGATCATCTCGGGGCTGCGTCCTTGCGCCGCCAAATGAAGGGGCGTCATCCCGTCCTCCGCCGCCGCGTTCACGTCCGCCCCGCGCAACATGAGCCGGTCGAAGAGACCTCGGAGTCCTCTCGACGCGGCGAAGTGAAGAAGCGTGTACCCTCCGCGATCCCTGAAGTTGAGGTCCGCTCCGGCATCGAGAAGAAGACGGATCGCCGCTGTGTCCCCTCCCGCCGCGGCGAAGCTGAGCGAATACGCGCCGTTCTTGTCCCTACGGTTCACGTCCGCCCCTCGCGAGAGAAGGAACTCCACCATCTGAGGACGGCGCTGAACGGCCGCCACGTGGAGCGGGGTGCTCTCGTCCGAATCGAAGCCGTCCACGGCCGCGCCTGCGTCGATGAGGATGCGGGCGATTTCGACCTGACCGGAGGCGGCGGCGACATGAAGCGGCAGGTAGGCCCACTGGTTGGTCTCATCGGGAAAGCTCGCGAGGTTCGGATCGCGGGCGAGAAGCTCGGCGACACGGCCCCGATCCCCCTCTTCGATCGCACGATGAATCTCCCCGGCCCGCGCGGGGCCCGTGAAGCCGAGGGCGAGGATGAATACGAGGGCAGCGGCGGCGACGGATGTTCGATTCGCCATGGGGGGACTCCTCTTCGGTTCGAGTTGCGCAGGGGACGGGAACGAGCTCAGGCCGGCCTCTCGGCCGAAACGACTCCCGGCGAGCCGGACTCGCTCACTCCCTAGAGACGATTCGGAGATGGGCTTTGCTCAAAGAGAAACGGCGCCGGCGGGCCTCGAAAAGCGAAAAGGCCCGGAACTTGTCCAGGCCTTCGCGCCGCGTTCGGAGAGATCTTATTTCAGGAGCACCATCCGCTTCGTCTCTTCCTGCCCGTTCCAGCGGAGCCGGTAGAAGTACACGCCGCTCGAAACGGACCGGCCTCTTTCGTCGAGCCCGTCCCATGTCGCGGCGCGCGTTCCGGGCCCTTCCGGCCCGTCGGCGAGCACGCGGACAAGCCGTCCCGAAAGATCATAGACACGTAAAGAGACCGGAAGTGCGCCGGCCCCCTCCGGAATCGTGTAGGCGATCCGCGTCGATGGGTTGAACGGGTTGGGGACGTTCCGCGCGAGGACCGCGCGCGAGCTGGAACGCGGCACGTCTCCCGCGATTCCGGTCGCGATCTCCTCGTACGTCACGAGCGAGAAGTCGTCGACGCCGGCTTCGATGACCGACACATACCCCTCGTCGCTCGCGATGAACCGGAAGCGGACCTGGGAAGTAAGAGGGATGAAGTCCGCTAGGTTCCGCTCGACGAAACGCCAGCGCTGATCGCTCTTGCCGTCCGTCTCGATCCGCACCCAGGAATCGCCGCCGTCCGGGGAGACGTCCACTACCCATTCGTCCGGATCGAGGAAACCGGTGTTGTTCGAATACCAGCGGTAATAGCGGACCCGCACGTTTGGATACGAAGAGAGATCATAGACGGGACTGAAGAGCGTCGTCTTTCCTCCCTGCACTTCGTTCTCGCGTTGCGTCGCCCCAGGAGGCGCGTTCCCCGTGACGAAGCACATCGTCCCCGGCTCGGGCGTGTGATCCTCGTCCGGCGCGACCGGACCGTTCGGCCACCAAGTCCCGTTCGGCGTCGCTCGCTCCCAGATTCCCTTCCACGCGTCGTCGTCCGCGTCCCCGACGGTCCAACCGCTCTCCTCCTCGAACTCGTCCACCACGATCGGCGTGATCGTTCCGACGAAGAACGTATGCGCGCTCTCCGGCGCGCCCCTCGGAATGACGAGCCGATCCCCTTCCATATCCTCCGCGACGAGAAAGTACTCGACGAACGTCCCGGACGGCTGCGGGGGGATGAACGCCTCGTATTCGTTCGGTCCGCCCACCGGCGAGAGGACGAGGTCGTTCCATGCGCCGCCCGTCCGATACCGCACGAGAAGCGAATCCGGATTCAGCTGGCCGGAAGCGGTGATCGTCGCGAGGACCCGGTACGGATTCTCCGAGTCCTCCGTATGTGCGAGAGGAACGTGCTCGATCGCGACATCGAACGGCTCGGCCATCGTCGCCAGAAGCCCGACCGCCGCCCGCACCGAGCGCTCGGCGAGCGCCTCCGAGATGTAGCTGATGCCGACCCTGTCGTTTGAAGTATGAATATAGGGCGAGTACTGGCCCGAATCTTCGAAGAAAAGGATCGCGTCGTAGCCGTGTCTCCAGAAAGACGCGTGATCGCTGCTCGCGCCGCCCGGGATCGATCCGTCCACGATCGAGAGCTCCGGCACGTACGCGGTTCTGACGTCCATCACGAGATCCCGCATCCACGCCGAGGCGACATTCTTGATGATGTCGAGATCGATCGCGTCCCCGGGCGCCACGTAGCCGATCATGTCGGCGCAGACGACGCCGATGATCTCGTCCCCGTCATGCGCCGCGCGCGCGGCGAACGCCTCGCTTCCGTAGAGTCCGACCTCCTCCCCGCCGAAGGCGACGAACACGAGCGTGTGGTTGAACGTGTACCGGCTCAAGATCCGCGCGCACTCAATCACGAGCGCGGTCCCCGACGCGTTATCGTCCGCGCCGGGGCAGTAGTTGTGGTTCCCCGTGATCGAATCGTAGTGGCCGCCGACGAGAACGACTTTGTTCGGGTTCTTCACCCCCGGGATCACGGCGACCACGTTGTGCTTGATGTCCGGATCGAACCAGTGTAAATAGACGCTGTCGATTCCGAAGGATGTGAACTTCGCTTGTATCCAGCTCGCTGCGGCGGCGCAGCTGTCGTGACGACAGTAGCGGGTGCGGAAATCCTCGAGACGCTGGACGATGGCGGAGACCTCCTCGATCGAGACGGAATCGACCATCTCCTGGACGAGCGGATCGGCGGTCAGCCGTTTCGCGGCGCGCGGAACCGCCTCCGCGGATCGGACGCGCGCCGGATCCGTAAAGAGGCGCGCGATCTCGAACCCGCGCGCGGCGAGCGCTTCCGCTTCGCTCGGCTCCGCTTGCACGAGCGCGTCGATCCCATCGCTATAGAGAACCCGCGCGCCCGAGGAGACCGCGGCAAGACCCGTCTCGTCCCGAACGAATACCGTATAAAAGGTCTTTGTTTCAATCGATGGATCCGCGATCTCGTGTTTCACGCCGAGCTCTTCGAGGCGGGCGATCTCCCCGGGACCGGCCGCGACGATGAGGAACCGATCCATGTCGCGGAGAATCGTGACGCCCTCGTTCTGCAGGCGGAAGGCGAGACCGGGGGGGGCGTCGACGACGACGACGAGAGCTTCGTTCGTAGGGGAGGCCGCGGCAACGGATGCAAGAAAGAGAAGAAGCGCGGCGACCAGGACTTTCAACATCGGAAGAATCCTCCTCGAATGCCGGGAACCCGTTCGGGAGCGTTCCAGTTAACGCTTTATTATAGCAAAAGTTACGGGCCGCGGCCAACCCCAAACTCTCGCCCGGGGGAGCGCGCGGCCCGGATCAGTCAACATCCTCTCGCGCGATGGGTTACGCGGCCTCCTACTTCGGCGGCTCGGCGAGGTTCACTCGAATCTCGATCATCGAATCCGCGAGAAACGCCTCGCCGTACTTCTCCCGATAATCCCGAAAGAGCAGGCGGTCCGGGTCGGCGCGAAGGACTTCGAGGTACGGATCGAGGTTTTCCACGAGGTTCGCGAACGCCGCGCGCGCGGTCTCGACATCAGGATAGGGGATGCGAATCAGAGTGCGCGAGGAGTCGCCCGGGGCGACGACGTTCCCCGCGACGCCGAAGATCTTTCCTCCGAGCATCAGGACGTCCCCCTCGCCCAGCGTGAAGATCGCTTGGAGAGAGTAGGGCCCGCGCACGATCCTCTCCGATCCCGGAGCGAGCCCCTCCTTCGGGAGAAGATCGAGGAGCTTCGCCGCCTCTCCGGGTTCCGCATCAGCGAGCACTCTCGAGGCAAGAGCGGCCATCGCGGGAAGAAGAGCCTCGTCGCCGTCGTGGTTGTTCACCTGAACGTAGGTCGCCCCCTTCACGGCGATCAGTTGATAGCGGTTCCCGCTGTTCCTCTCGCCGACCTCTCCGACCGGCCGCTCCTCGCCCCGCGCCGCAAGGTAGATCGCGAGAGCCGACTCCGGACTCTCCATCCGGTATCTTTCGACGACGAGCTCCCGCCCGTCCTTTCGAAACCGCTCGACCCGAAGATCCTTGAAGCCGAGCTCGAAGAAGAGCTCGGCGCCGCCGTTGATGTGGCCGTAGAGGTCCTTCCCAACGAAGCGAAGCGGGCGCTCCTCGCGCGCCCACCCGGAGGCCGGATCCTCCGCCCGCGCGGAAAGGAACGCGGCGACGAGAGCAGCGAGCCCGATGAGAACGGAACGCAAGGCACTCCCTCCTTTCGTTCGGACCCGTTTATGCGTGAAGCACCTTGACCTTCTCCGGATCCGCGACACCGAGCCCGATGCGCTCCGCGTAGCGAAGGTACTCGGTGTACTTCGGGTGCTCATTGACGTCGATGCCCATGCTCTTTCGCTTCTCGACCATGATCGCATGGCAGACCGCATCGAGCGCAAAGGGATCGGTGGCGAAGAAGAGCGTGTTGTAGACGTACCTCGCCGCCGCATTCGGCATCGGCCCTCCGTCATACTGCCCCCAGAGACCGTCCGTCACCGACAGAACCATCTTGTCGCGGACGGCGGGAAACGCCAGCACTTCCGTGCAGACGTCGAAGAAGAGCGGCTGGTGCAGGCGTCCGGTGTTGCAGATCGCTCCGTACCCCATGTTCTTCGTCGCCATCGAGATGCCGTTCCCCGTGTTCTTGAAGACCGGAACGTTGATGATCTTCGTGAGCTTCTTCGTGAGCAGCTTGCCGAAGTAGGAATGCCGGCCGTTGAACACATGCTGGTTGAGGTACTGCTTGTCCGGCGGCGCCTCGACATCCGCCCAGTAGGAGACATCGGGATCGAAGTTTCCGGCGCTCCTGTGGCTTCCGTCGGCATCGAGCCAGCCGCTATCGTCCTCGCTCTCGCCCGCCGCGGCCGATTCGTCCATCGTCTGGAGGCCCTCGATCCCGACGCCCGGATAACGCTCCGCTGTGAACCCGGCGTCGCGGAGCATGTGGTCGAATCGATCCCAAATGACGATCCGCTCCTTCGGAATGCCGTTCGCGGCGAGCCACAGAACGATCGCGTCGACGACCTCGAGACGCGTGCTGATGAGACCCGGACCGACCGGATTCACCTTGATGCCGACGATGTCTCCTTTCTTAAAGAGAAGATCGAAGGCCGCCTTCTCGTCGCCGCCCGTGAGCGCGCGGATGCCGCGGTTGAACATCGCCTCCACGACCTCTGCGCACGGCTTGTCTTCCTGTAACGCTTGAGGATCCCGCACGTGGACCACTCGCCCGGGAAACGGCCCGGGAAGCGAATGGGGCGTTCTCGGGAC
Organism: Gemmatimonadota bacterium; assembly: GCA_020061515.1. GTDB lineage: Bacteria > Orphanbacterota > Orphanbacteria > Orphanbacterales > Orphanbacteraceae > VGIW01. The sequence goes on along the minus strand of JAGUYC010000090.1, from coordinate 5,300 downwards.
CTGAAGCGCCTCGTCGATGTTCGTCTTCGCGCGCGCTTTCTCCTGCGGCTTCTCCTCCGCCCACACGGACGGGTTGCCGAGCAGAAGCCCCGCGCCGACCACCCCGCTCGCCTTCAAGAACGCGCGGCGGTCGACGCGAAACGCGCGCGGCATGCTCCGATAGCTCCCAGTTCTCATGACGCTCCCCCGCCTCCGACTTCCGAGTCGGCGGCCTCTCGACTTCGCGACCCTTCTTCTCTCCCGTACGGGATCTCGGCGCCCTCCTCCCCCGCGTATCCGCCGGCGCCGGAGAGAACGGGAAGCAGCGGACGATTCCGAGGATGGCGGCTCTCGTTCGCGCTCGTCACGCGGATCGCCGCCCGATCCTTGAAGGGACAAACATATTCGCAGATCCCGCATCCGGTGCACAGATCCGGATCCACGCGCGGCTGCTTCAACACGCGAACCGTTCCGTCCCGCAGTCGAACCGGCGTCTCCACGAAATAGATTGCCTTGTCCGGGATCGGACAATGCTCCTCGCAGACGATGCAATCCCGTCCGTAGGCGTACGGGAGGCAGCGGGTCGTATCGAACGAGGCGAGCCCCATGCGGACTTCCTTCTTCTCCGGAAGCGACAGGGGAAGAATGGCGGACGTCGGACAGACCGCGCCGCAAAGATTGCATTCGTACTCGCAGTACCCGAGGCGCGGAACGAGCACGGGTGTCCAGATCCCCTCGATCCCGGCCTGAAGCGCCGTCGGGTGAAGCGCGTTCGTCGGACACACCTTCATGCACATCCCGCACTGCACGCACCGGTCGAGGAACTCCGCTTCCGGGCGCGCGCCTGGAGGACGGATGAGCTCCGGGTTGTACGTGCGCGCCTGCGCGAGAGGAGAGAGACGCATCGCGAGCAGCGCACCGGCGCCGCCGAAGGCGGAGGCAAGAACGGCGCGGCGGCGAAGATCGATCGAACCGGCCGGCGTCTTTCGGAAAGGCGACTCCCAGCGGAAGTCGATCGCGTCCTGCTTGCACGCCGCGACGCAGTTCCAGCAGCCGAAGCACTCGACCGGGAGCCACTTGCCCGGAATTTCCGGCTGCGCCGCCGCCGGGCAGGCGAGACGGCAGTGATTGCATCCCCCGCACGCCTCGCTTCCGGATCGAAGCCGGAGAAGGGTTCGTCCGGCGAAGAGACCGAGCAGCGCGCCGAGAGGACACACGTAGCGGCACCAGAACCGCGTGCGAAAGAGATTGAGAAGCGCCGCAGCGAGAAAGACGAGAAAGACGAGCGTGCTCCCCGTGAACGCCGCCCGCTTCACGACAAAGACGTGATCGCGCAGAAAGCGATAGGCCGGCTCGCTGATCGATGCAAGAGAGAGCGGGCCGACGCGCGGGTCCGCATCGTAGATCGCCGTCGAGATCGCTTCCGCCGCGTAGTGGAGCGCGGGAAAAACGGCGACCGCCACGCTCCGGTAGAAGAGAGCGATCGGATCGAAGACGCCGATCCAATGCGCGCCGAGGATCGCCATCGCGGCGAGTCCGAAGAGAACATAGTACTTCGCGCGCTGCCAGCGGGAGAACGCGTCCTCGCCGGAGAGAAGGCGCGTCTTCCTCGATCGGATCGTCGCGATCATGTTGTGAAGCGTGCCGAAGGGACAGATCCAGCCGCAGAAGACGCGTCCGAGAAGGATTGTGAGGACGACGGTGGCGAGCGCGAGAAGGGAGAGCCCCTCGAGGGAACGAGCGGAAAGCCACGTGCCCGCGAAAAGGAGAGGATCCAAGTCGAAGAAGAGGGAGAGCATTCCGCCCGGAGGGCGCTCGTCCGGAGAACGTGCTGCGAGAAGGAGATGGAGAAAGAGAACGAAGGCGATTCCCTGCACCGCGCGCCGCGTCCAGACGACGATCCGCGCACGCCTTCGGGCGATCACGAGACGGCGACCTCGCGGAGAGAGAGCTCGCGGTAGGCGATCCGCCCGAGACCGGCGGCGTGGGCCGCCTTCACCGTTCCGATCCGCGCGGGGTCGTGGCCGAGGAGCTCCGCCCCGAACGCGTCGAGCGCGACGATGTCGACGGACGCGGCGATCGTGTCCATTCGCTTGACGTCGGAAAGATTCCCTCCCTGCGGGCCGCGGTCCGTGAGAACGCGCACGCAATCGAGGATCGAGAGCTTCGGCTTGAGGAAGGCGGTGATGTCGCAAAGACAGCCCGCGAGATCCTGATGCCACGCCCCGCGATTCCCCCCGATGATCCCCATGTAGTTCTTCATCGCGAGGGTGGCGCGGGAAAGCCCGTGGTGTTTCGCGATCGGAACGTTGATTAGGAGATCGGCCTCGAGAATCTCAGGATAGATCGGCCACTTGTCGAGAACGCGGCCGCCGATCTTGACGTCGCGGAATCGGCTCTCGTCGAGAAAAACGACCTCGGCGCCCGCTTCCCTCGCGGCCGCCTCGATGCCGCTCGAACGGTACGACTGCTGCGCGTTGTGGCACGTGTTGTCCCCGACCTTCACCTTGCGGGCGCCGGCTTCGAGCGAGAGACGCACGAGCGCGGTGACGACCGCCGGGTTCGTGGTGGCGGCGAGCTCCGGAGCGCGGTTCCAGCCGATGTTCGGCTTGATCCAAACGACGTCTCCCTTGCTCACGAAGCGCGCCATGCCTCCCAGGTTCTCGACCATGCGTTCCGTGAGCGCGGCGGCCATCGCGTCGACGGCGTCCTCTCCGACCGGATCGCCCGCCCATCTTGCGATGCACATGTCGGGGGGCGGGGCGGCGGTCTCGTCGTCCGCCCAGACAGCATAGGGAGCAAGCGCGGCTGCGCCGGCGGCGGCGGCCGCGTGTTTCAGGAACTCGCGTCTCGTGTGGTTCGTCATGGCGTCCTCCTCGCGGACTTCATCATACCAAAGATGAACGGGAGCGCCAGGTCGGGGCCTTTGGGTTTGCCCTTCGTTCGGACCTCTCTTCTCGGTCCGCAAACTGCTTGGAGAACGCCTCCGGAAATGAAGCGGCGCGAGCCGCTCGAAGAACGCCCGCGCCCGAATCCGATCAACGAATCAGAACGAGCTTCTCGACGATCGACCGCTCGCCCGCGACGAGCCTCGCGAAGTAGATCCCCGAGGCCGCCTCGCGCCCCGCATCGTCCCGCCCGTCCCACGAACGCTCGAACGCGCCGCCCGGGAAGCGCCCAGAGGCGAGCGTGCCGACCCGACGTCCCGCCGCGTCGTAGAGAACGAGGACGAGATCGCCCGGCTGATCGATCGTGAAGCGGATCGTCGCCGTCGCGTTGAACGGGTTCGGGGAGATCACGAGAACGGCCGCCGCGGGAACCGCCCCGGCCACGGAAGTCGAGGTCTCCGCGCGGAGGATGGCTCGAACCGGAAGGTGATCGCTGCTCTGGTGGAGCGCCTCGGCGATTTCAGGAGGGACGGCCGTGTTGCCCCCCTGAATGATGGATTGATTGAAGTGCGCCCCGTCGTTTCCGTAGGCGATGTAGGTGCCCGCATCGATCTCCAGACCGACGCCGTCGAACATCTCAATGCTCACCAGCATGATGTCGAAGCGGTCGTCCATTCCGCCCGTCGCTCCTCCACCGAAAGAAGTCGTCCGCGTGCTTTGCGTATGAATCGACGCGTACGCCGGGTTGTCGTGCCAATCGCCTTCCTGATCGATCGGGTCGTAGAGCCTCCCGGAGCCCTCCGCGACGAGATGCTGATAGGCGGATTCCGAGGCCGTGTAGACGTTGAAGTCGCCGGCGACGATGAACGGCAGGCCCGCGTCGAGCGTGTCGAGCGCGTTGCGGAGGATCGTGCACTCGGCGAGACGCTTCGCCTCGTTGTCGCTCCCCTGGCTCGCCTTGAGGTGAAGCGTGTAGATGCGAACTTCCTCCCCACTCTCTGGAAGACGGATATGCCACCAGTCGATGTCGCGAAGAGCGGTGTCGAGCCATCCGTAGCCCAGGATCTCGATCGCGCCGGTGCGGAAAAAGAGCGCGCGGTCCGTGTCGTAGCCGTCGTGAAACGGCCCCGCGGACCACGCGCCCGGATCGACGACCTCGAGCACATCCGCGAGAAACGCGTTCACGCCGGACTGGCCGATCATCTCCTGAACGACGAGAACGTCCGCCCCAAGGCTTCCGAGAACGGTCCGAAAGTAGGGCGCCCTCTCCGGCCCGGTGCTCCCCGGGTAGTTCAACAGGTTCCAGGTGGCGAGTGTGATCTCCTCCGCGAAGATCGGCGGGATCGCGAGAACGCTCGCGAAGAGAACGGCGGCAAGAAGCCTTCGCATGGCGCGGCACCTCTGGGGAGCGGGTTTTCGGGACGGTCGAGTACGAGCTGATTATACCACGACCGCGGCCCCGCTTGCCGGAATCTTAACGCGCTTTGCAGTCCCTTGACGTGACCGCGCTCCTTCCTCCGCATATCCTGAAGTCGGACCTTCGCAATCGGGCTGTCTGAGAAATCCCGGGCCGGTCGTCTCATCGACGGAGCTCACTGCGGCAGGGTTCCTGGGAAGACTCGATGGTCGTCCAGAGATGGCTCGGTTGCTCTCTTGTCGGGCGGATTCGGTCCACCGCCGCCGTCGGGAAGCCCGGGCGGGCTCTCCGCCCGGGCCGCTTTCTATGTGAAAAGCGCGATCCGGCCGCTTCTCAAGAGGAGCGCGCGAAAGTTCTTTCGCGAAGGGCGCTCATTGTACTATGATTCGGCGTGATTCGCCGGATCGGCGCCGGCTCCGCGCGGAGACGGAATCGGTGCGCGACGGCCGGTCGGCCGCGGGGGACGGCGGTGCCTCCTCGCGTGCCTGGATTCGAGAGCGGATCGGCGGGCGAGCAGCCGTCGAGTCGAGGAGTGTGAATGTGAAGAAGACCTATTCGACAAAGGGGCAAACGTGCAAGGTGACATTCGACTTGCCATCGGATGTCCAGGCGAAGTCGGTATCTCTCTGCGGCGACTTCAACGGTTGGGATCCGGCGAAGCACCCGATGAAGCGGAAGAAAGGAGGCGGTTTCTCCGTCACCGTCTCCCTGAATCCGGGGAAGCAATACCGTTTCCGTTATCTGCTGGACGGCAAGAAGTGGGAGAACGACTGGGCCGCAGACCGCTACCTTCCCAACTCCTTCGGGAGCGAGGACTCCGTCATTAACGTCTAAATCGTTTTTCACGCCGAAGGCCCGGGTCGAATCCCGGGCCTTTATTTTGCGCGCTCGGCTCCGGCGATCGATCAGCAGAGGAGCTTCGCGATTGCGGCGGCCGCCGCGAGAACGACGAACACGCGGACCCACTTGGCGCCCTTCGCGATCACGAGCCGCGCGCCGACGCTTCCGCCGAAGAT
>JAGUYC010000096.1 GCA_020061515.1 Gemmatimonadota bacterium | reverse complement strand
TTCCTCCGGCTGCGCGCGAGGCGGCGACGGCGGAGCTCTTCCGCGATCGGGCCGACTGGCTCGCGCTCTACCGCGCGGGAGCGGCCGGCGGGGATCCCTCGGCGCTTTATGTCTTGGGGGCGGCTCTCTATCGGGAGGAGGACTTGACGGGAGCGGCCGCCGCGTTCGAAGAGGCCTCGCGGAGCGCGGAAGGCCATCCCTTCCTCGGCTTCGCGCGAGGGCTCGTCCGCTTCCGCGAAGGCCGTCCGGAGGAGGCGCTCCCCCTCTTCATCGAGGAGACGGAAGCGAATCCGGATTTTCTTCCGGCGTGGAGGAACGCCGCGATCCTCGCTTCCCGGCTCGGGCTGTACGGCGAGGCGCGGCGTCTCGCGGGCGAGTATGCCGCAAGAGCCGAGGAGGAGGACGAGGCGATCCGCGCGATCCTCTCCGCGCCCGTCCCTCAGGGAATCCGGTAGAGCTCGAGCCCCGCCCATTCCCCGCGCCGCTCGCAGGCGTCCCACGCGCCGCCGAGGATGGCGAGCGCGCTCCGAGGAGCGTATCGCGAGAACACGCGCTCGAGCGGGCGGTTCACGAGGATCCACCGGATTTCTTCTTGTCTCAAGTGATCAAGGAAGGCTTCTGCCGAACCGGCTTGCTCCGCCAGACGGACGATGCGGGACGCCTCGAAGAAGCTGTCCGCCGCATAGGGGCGCGAGAGATAGTAGCCGCGGTTCTCCCAGACGAGAAGGATCCGCTCATCGGCGGGGACGATTTGCTCGGCGGCCCGGAACGCCGCGTACGACTGCACCTTTCGCCGGAGATAGGAGTCCTCGCTTTCCCGTCCGAGGACGACGGGGAGCGCGTCGCGGCGGGTCTCCGCGAGCGCGGGCGCGAGCAGCCCCGCGGCGATCGCGAGGAAGAGGCCTCCCTGGAACACGCCGAAGGCTCCGCGCTCGGTTCTCCAGAATCCTCCTCCTGCGGCGGCGAGAAGAAGGACGACCGGGAGCAAGAACCGAAGCTGCTGCGACCCGAGCCCCCACAAATAGATGCCCGCGAGGGAGAGGAGAAGAACCCCGCGCGCCTCCCGCCCTCCCCGGACCCACGCCCAGAACGCCCAGAGAAGAAGGACGGGGGAGAGGACTCCGTCGAAGAAAGCGTAGCGCGGCGCACCATGGAGAATCGCGTTCCACGGCAGGAGCAGAAGATGGACCGGATCCCTCCCCATGCCGATCGATCGCTGCCAGGCGAGAAGCCTCTCGTCGAGGACCGTGTCCCAGCCGCGTCCGTTCAGCACGGAGGGGAAGAGCGGGAAGAGGGGATTTCCGGTCTCCGCCCACGCCTTGAGAATCCACGGGGCGAGAGGAAGATGAGAAAGAAGAAGGAACGCGATCGTGTTCCCCGCGGACACCGGCCGCGCGCGCTTTCCGAGCACGGGGAGAAGAACGAGCGCGAGAAGGAGAGGATAGGCCGCATACGCGCTGTATTTCGTCGCGAGCATTCCTCCCGCGAGAAGAGCCCCGGCCGCGAGATCCGCGCGGCCGCCGCCTCGTGCATGCCGTACGAGAAAGAGAAACGAAGCCCCGAAGAAGAGAGCCGCGGCGAGGTCCACGTTCCCGATCGTGCGGGGGTCGAGAACCAGAGGGAGCCCGAGGAAGAGGGCGGCGGCGGCGAGACCGGACGGCGCGCGGAAGACGTCCCGCGCGAGACGCGCCGCGAGCGCCGCAGAGGCCAAGGCGAGAAGAAGATGGAATGCGCGCGCGGCCCCCTCGCCGCCGATGAGAGCGGCTCCGGCGAAGAGAAGATCCGATCCGTGCGGCATGCGCGCGTAGACGAGGTCCGGCGCTCCTTCGAACCGGCCGGTCTCCGCGTAGGCGCGCGCGATCGGCATGTGGTACACGATCGGATCGTTTGCGGTGAGAGGGGCGAGTGTTCGAACAAGCAGGAGGGCAGCGGCGAGCGCGGCGAGCGATCCGAGCGCGATCGCGAAGAACGCCCGATGGAAGGACGGCGGACGGACGGAGATCTTCCGTGGAAGACCCGCGGCGAAGAAAGGAACGAGAAGACCGGCTCCGAGCGCGGCCGGGCGGAAGAGACCGACCGCAAGCAGGGCGAACGAGAGAAGAGAGGAGAGAAGGATGCCGAGCGTGAAGGAGAGGACCGGCGCGCGGTCCGAGAGCCGGAGAAGCCGCCCGAGCCCGCTCCCTCCCGCGAGGAGCAACCCCGCGTAGATGAGGGCGCCGGCGATCCCTCCCGCCTGGCCGCCGGCATCCCATCCGGTTCCGTCGGAGGCGGCCGGAAGGCCGAGATCGGGACGCGGCGGGTGCGTGAGGAAGAAGAACGCGGAGAGGAACAACGCCGCTCCTGTCCAGAGCAGAAGGGCGGCCGACCGGATCCGCTGATGGCCTGGCTCCGACACGAAGGCGGCAACCTCCCGGCGCGAGAATCTCCCCTTCGAACGCGAAGCAACGTATCACGGAAGGGCGCGCCTCACAACGCCGCCGGCCCTTCGCTGCGGCTCTTGACACGTCTGAGCCCATTCAGTATAGTGAACGCGCTTGATTTCCATAGGGTTAGAAACACGCGGGCGTGAGGCCCGCGCGAGGCCGCGGAGAGCGGAAGGAGGAAGGTAACGTGTCGGGTACGATGGGACGGGCGCGATGGGTCCGCGCGGCGTTGGCTGGACTCCTTCTTTCGATCCTGGCCTGCGGCGATGACGACTCCGGCCGGTCGATCTTCGACTGCCCGGACTGCGAGCACTGGACCAAACTCTTCGAGGGACACGTCAACTTTCCGGCCTACATGCCCGGATCGACCGACATCATCGCCTTCAGCTCGGACCGCGGGAACAACAAGAACATCGAGAACATCTGGATTGCGGACCTGAGCGGACGGAGCGGAGAGCCGGTCTTCTATCCAATCACCGACTCGCCCTCCGACGAGTTCGATCCTTCCTGGTCTCCCGACGGAACGCGTTTGGCCTACACGGCGGTCCTTCGCGACGAGATGAACCGGCCCGGCTACGAGATCTTCATGATCCGCGTGGACGACTTCTCGAACCCAGGGGACGAGGTGCGCCTCACGAACACCGACTTCTCCAGCGAGGCGGTCGTTTCGAGACCCGCCGCATCGACCTGGCTGGACAACCGTACGATCCTCTATTCCAACGGGCAGGACGTGTTCGTGGTCGAGCTCGACGGAAGCGAGCCCGGCGCGCCGACGAAGGTGATCAATGATCCTTCGGATTTCATCTTTTCGGGAACGAAGGACTTTGTGGAGAACCAGGCGTCCGCGGTGCGTCTGGGCGGACGCGACCTCGTCTTCTTCGTGTCGGACAGCCGCGTCCCGTTCGGATCGATCCGTGTGGAAGCGAAGGACGTCGGCGGAGACACCGTGCACGCGGAGATCTTCCTCGAGGGCGTCCCCACCGGGGTTCGGACGCCGAGCGTCGTCGGCGGACGTCCCCTGGGGAACTACGTCGTCGGGGCGTCGGTGACCGACCCGAGAGCCTTCGAGGACTACTGCGATACGCTTCTCTCCGCGCCGTTCGCCGTCTTCGAGAACGACACGACGGACGTGAACTTCACGTTCGACAACCCGCGCGGAACGATTGTCCTCATCGCGGGGCCGTGGGGCTCGAACTTTTACTACGACAGCCAGTATCAGGGCGTGATCCGCAGGGACACGACGATCATTGAGTGCGTCTATCCCGGGCTCCACGAGCTGAAGCTCGTCTCGATCGAGGCGCGGGATTCGGAAGGCAACCTTCTCCGCGACTCGCTCTGGGTCTCCGTCGGAGAAAGCGAGATCAAGCCCGTCACTCTCGACGTGAGCGGGCGGACGGGAAAGGCGAGGGGCGCAGGCGGAGCGACCTCCATTCGGCCATTGAGAGCCGTTCGCAAGGGAGCCGAGAGCGCCCAGCACGATCATCCGGTTCTGTGGAAGTACGACTCGGAAGACGGCTCCTACGTGCCTGTCTCCGAGCCGGGCGAGTATCCCTCCCACCCCGCCGTGGACCCGACCGGAGAGTATCTTGCTTATATAGTTGATTTCCGAAGACTTAAAGTTGTTTCAACCACGAGCGGCCTCTCGCGGTGGGTTTCGCTCCCTGGAGCCACCGGCATCAACATCTGCTTCCGCGAGGCGATGCATCCTTGCTGGTCCTCGGACGGAGCGCGACTTCTCCTCTCGCTTTCGCCCTGCATCGACCAGCCTTCTTCGGACGGCAGCGCGACCGAGTTCGACGGGTGGGAGGTGGAGATCGGGCCCTTCCTCCCCCGGTGAGGAGGCGGGCTAACCGGTTCCCCTTTCATCGTTAAGAGTTGACACTCACGAGAACGGTTTGGTATAATCGCGGGCGATGCGGCGGATTTCATCCAAATGGCCCAGCGCATCCCGCAGCGCGAAGCGTCGCCGTAACTCGTTGTTCTAGAATGGGATATGCAAAGATGCTGCGGAAGATACGGACTTTCCAACAAGGAGGTGGTCACAAGAAGAAACGGGTTCTGCAAGCTTCCGAGTAATTCCGCAGCGTCCGGCGGGGGCCGAATCTGTCGCTGGCCGCCGGTGGGGCGCCGCGGATGTGGGATCTCGGGCTTCCGCTTCGAAGCCGACTTCCGTCAACGGGAGAAGGAGCGGGAGTATCGACCCACGGTCGTTCTCTGTTCCTTGTTCGATGGAGGGCAGAAGGTATGAGGAACACCAAGCTCATGACCTTGGCTGCGCTGGTCGTGGGACTCTCTCTCGTGGCGGCCGTTTCGGCGATGGCCGCGATCGAGAAGACCCCGCGTCCCTTCGAAGCCAAACGAAACCCGAGCGGCGAGGTCTTCTCGGCGAGCGGGGACGTACTCTACACGAAAGAGGGCGCGCGGTCGGACACCACGTGGATCACGGTCCACGACGATACCCGGTGTGACGACAACGTGAACATCCCGACCGACGGCGGCCAGGGGAACGGCGCGCCCGGCTACGCGACCTGGTGCTGGGAGCGCGGCTATCTCGGAGGCGGCCTCTACGACTCGTGCGCGTCGACGACGTTGATGCCGAATCCCGGGTGCTTCGACCACTACGACGTCTATACGCTTCTCGTGAACCAGTGGCACCTCGACACGCTGGACCGCTACAACCCGGCGGTCGAGGAATCCACCCCCTGGTGCGGCGAATGGGGCGACACGCTCGTCTGGGAGAACCCGTACGGATACGGCCCGCAGTACAACTTCAGCTTGATCCTGAACCTGGGCCGTCCGGGGACGACCGGCTTCAACGCCGGAACCGGCTTCACGGTCGGCGGCATCCATATGTACGACGTGGAGATCGCGTACGACTACTGCTACCTGGAATACGCGGTCAGCAACGACGAGACCTTGGCGGTCTGGTTCGAGCTGGGACGCTACAACGGGACGTCGAACCCGGAGCCGCCGGCGCAGTGCCCGGGGACCGGTCTCGGCCGTTACGGATGCGCGCAGTACGAGAGTTTCCAGGTGATCGGCCCGAGCGTGAACAACACGTCGACCAACCTGCTCGTCCGCTGGCGTTTCGCCTCGGACAGCGCGTGGGACGATGAGGATGCTTCGGGCGGCGTCTGGACGGACGGCGCGTGGCGCGTCGACCACATCTTCGCCGGCGGCAAGTCGGGCGGCCACTACCCGAACGGCGGCGGGGTGGAGACGTTCGAGGCAGGCTTGGGCCCCGAGTGGTCCACGCCGAGCCTTCCGCAGGCGCAGCTGGGCGGCTACTGGAGCGGCGGCAAGTGGGTCAACGGGACCCCGGTCATCTGCGACTGGTGGCACCTTGAGCTGAACCCGGACTACGCGAACTACGGCAACACCTGCGAGTACACGAACAACTGGATGTGGGTGGCGGACGACCAGGCCTACGCTCAGAACCAGGAAGACGCCTACCACTACCGGCTCGTCACGCCCGTGTTCGAGTGCGGTCCGAACAACCCGTTCTTCGATCCGGATCCTCCGGGACCGGGGCCGGAGAACCGCTGGACCGGCGTCGTGGTTCAGATGGACGAGTACCTTTGCATCAAGGACATCGTCGGCGACGTGACCGACACGCAGTGCCGCGTCTACAACTCGGCCATCGACCGCTGGAGCCAGTGGCAGGGCGACAACTACGTGATCGTCGGCGGTTGCCAGTTCTGGAACATCAACACGGTTGATGAATGGACCCAGTATCTCAGCCCGGACATCGACTCGGTCCAGTTCTCCTGGGAGTTCCTGGATCGGTGCGATTACAACGCCTCGTCCGAGCTTCCCTGCATGGGGCAGCACCGGAAGTCGACGTACATCATCGACAACGTGAGCATCGGCGTGTACGAGCAGCGCGGAACGCAGTGGGCGCAGGGGCAGACCGAGCGCTTCGCCGACACGTTCGCGCGCGACGTCGCGATGCACTCGATGTTCAAAGAGAACTGGGAGCTCTTCTCGACCGACGTCTGGGAGCAGGAAGACTCGATGACCATCCAGGTCCGCGACATCGACGGGGTGATGGGCGGTCCTCCGCCTCAGAACTCCGGAGTGCGGATTCACTGGCGGATCTCGACGACCTGCGGGACGACCTGGGACAAGGAGCCCGGCCGTCCGCAGGGCGCCACCTACTTCCCGGCGGCCAACTGGAACTCGAAGGTGATGAACTTCTCGATTCCGGACGACACGGACGCGCAGGGGACTAAGGCCGAGTTCAACGGCGTGTACTCCACGATTATCGAGATCGCGGACAACGCGGGGTACCTCGGCGCCGGAGCGACCCTGTGGCCCGAAGGAACGATGATCGAGTACTACTTCACCGCGATGGACAGCTTGGGTACCCGGGACACGGTTCCGAACCGCAACGCGATTCGTCGGAACGATCTCCGGCTCGTCGAGACGACCCCGGGCAAGCAGCATGATCGCCGGCTCCCGTGGCCGTTCGACGTGAAGGTGCTTCCGTGTCCGACCTCGAAGCGTCCGCTGCCGACCGGCCAGAACCATCCGGTTCTCCTGGTCGACGGGTACGGCCGGACCGCGTACGACATCTCGAGCGACCCGAACTTCTCGCAGTCCGGTGTCACCTCGTTCCCGCTTGTGCACCAGATCTTCGAGGAGTCGCTGAAGCGCCTCGGCCTCAAGTATGACTTCTACCGCCAGGGCTACGGCGTCAGCCGGGGGAACGCCCCGATCTACTCGCAGCCCTTCCACAAGGACAACTACGGCGGGGTGATCAAGCACATCGGCGCGATGGAACGGCGCTACAAGACCGTGATCTGGTTCTTCGGAACGTTCAGCAACGAGAGAACGGTCGTCGACTCGTCGCAGCTCGAGATCGCCACGTATCTCGACATCGCGGGAACCAACTTCCCCGACTCGGCCAACATCTGGGTCCTCGGGGAGAACCTCTGCGAGGATAACGAGCTGACCGACCCGGCTTGGACGAGAGGCGGCAACCAGACGACCAACGGCGCCTTCTTCTGGAAGACGCTCTGCGGTCTGACGGAGAAGACCGGCGGCTGCACGGACCAGGCGGGTCACGGCGGCAGCGGAGAGGCTTATCGCTACTACCTCGTGGGCCAGGCGGGCACCTGCCTCGCGGGAATCACGAAGGCTCAAGGGTATTGGGATTGCCCGATCCGTGGGCACCCCGACGATGAGGCCACCACCGCGACCGCGAGCGCGCTCATGAAGTACGCGGACGATCTCGGCGCGGGCAAGTTCGCCACGTCGTTTAGGCGTCACGCGAACGGAAGCAAGGCGGTCCTGTCGTTCGTCTCCCTCGAGCACTTCACGAGTCCGCAGGAACGCGACTGCGTGGTGCAGGCGGTTCTCGGACGCGCCGGAGACGGAATCGGCGACAACCTGCAGTTCAACACCGGCATCCCGACGCCGCGCTCGAACTGCACGATCAACACGGACGTGCCGGACGGGGTCCCGTCGATCTTCGCCCTCAGGCAGAACGTTCCGAACCCGTTCAACCCGATCACGACGATCTACTTCGATCTGCCGAAGCAGACGAAGACGACGCTTCGGGTGTACGACATCGCGGGCCGCGAGGTCCGCACGCTCGTGGACGGCGTTCTGAACGAAGGGCCGCACGAGAAGACTTGGAACGGCAAGGACAACTCCGGACGCGACGTGGCGAGCGGCGTGTACTTCTACCGCCTCGACGCGGAGAAGGACACGGCCACGCGGAAGATGGTGCTGCTCCGGTAATCTCGCCGGGCGGTTTCCGCTTCGTACCGAATCGCCGGGGCTTCGGCCCCGGCGATCTTTTTTGGGCGCGGCTCGCCGGCCCCGACGCGCGGGCCGCAACCGCTCGACTCCGCGCGGGTTCGAAGCGCGTAGAAACAAGGCATTTGGGTTGACACCCGAGGAAGCCGTTTGGTATAGTCGCGTGGCGACGCTGAGGAGGCGAAAACGACTTAACCCCTGATTCTGTAAGAACTTACACGATCGGAGTGCTCCGCATGATCCAGAGGCGAGTTTGCAGAGGGACGGTTCTTCTCCTTCTTGCCGCGACCGCATTCCTTCTTCAGGCCGGCTGCGAGGGGATTGAGATCCCGGAGCCTGACAAGAACAAGGAGCCGGAGACCGAGATCACGCGATCCCCCGCGGACAGCAGCGGAGCCTTCTATCGAGTGCACCTCTTCTGGAAGGGCTTCGACTCGGACGGCGTGATCCAAGGCTTCGAGTACGCCGTGGGGGACACGGCGCGCCGCGAATCGTGGGTCTTCACCAATCGCACCGATTCCCTCTTCGTGTTCAACACGGCAACGGATCAGTCGCAGGTTCAGCGCCGCTATCATCGTTTCTTCGTCCGCGCGATCGACAACGAGGGGAAGGAAGACCCGAGCCCGGCGACGGTCGAGTTCTTCGCGGAGACGCAAGCGCAGCCACGCTCGATCCTCTCCGCCGAGACGGTCAACCGCGTCGCCGTCAAGAACTCGGTCGCCTACGTGGCCGCGGGCGCGAACGGCCTCGACGTGTTCGGGATCGGCGATCCGGGGAACATCCGCCGGATTGGACGGGCGTTCACCGGCGGAAACGCGAGCGACTGCGTGCTCGACGGCGACTACGTCTATCTCGCCGACGGCCCCGAGGGCGTGACGATCCTGGATGTTTCCGATCCCTACGCGCCGCGGATCGCCGCGCGATACCCGACGCTCGGGCGAGCCGCTCGCGGCCTGGCTTTCCGAGATCCCTACCTGTTCGTGGCAGATGGGTCGAACGGCATCCTGGTCCTCGACGTGAGCGTTCCGGAGGACCCGGTTCTCTTCGCGCGCTATCGCCCGCGCCCAAGCCCCGTGTTCACCGGCATCGCGCTCCACGACGACCTCGTCTTCTGCGTCTCGGGGATCCAGGGTCTCTCCGTTCTCCGCTTCCGCCCGAACGAGACGAGCCTCATCCTGCTTCCGCTTCCCGAGGAGGATCCGAGCAGGTTCCGGACGTTCGATCCATTCAACGCGGTGTTCCCCGGGGAAGGGCGCGCGTACATCGGCGAGGCGGGGGCCGGGCTTCTCGTTCTTCGAGTGAACGCCGACGGCTCGGTCTCCGAGGAGAAGCGCGTGTCGCTCCGGGGAGGGAACGCCGGGCAGATGCTCAAGAAGGACGAGCGTCTCTATGTCGCCAACGGGTTCAACGGGGTTTGGGTGCTCGACGTGGCGAACCCGGACGACCCGGTTCTCGTGAACCGCGTCGGGTACTCCGGAATCGTGACCGGGATCGCCTTCGCGGGAGACGACACGCTGGTGGTCTGCAACGGCGACCGGGGGATCGCGCTTCTCGATGTCTCCGATCCGAGCGCGCTCGATCGGATCCCGACCGCGTCGGTCGTTCTCTGTCCGCAAAGCCCTGCCGACGGGGAGACGCTGCTCGCGTTCTCCTCCGCGAAGTTCTGCTGGAGCGGCGTCTCGCCGGGCGGGCAGGTCGTGGCGTACCGCTATCAACTCCAGGGGATCAACAGCCGGCCGGTCCTCGTTCCACCCGAATCGACGTCTGTCTTCTATCAGGACCTTCCGCCGGAGGCCCAATACGTGTTCTCCGTCGAGACGAAGGACGAGACCGGTTTGTGGAGCGCGAGCGGGGGAACGGCGGAGCGCCGGTTCACGGTCAACTTCGATCCGGAAACGACCCTGGACAGCATCTGGGTGACCGGCCCCTACACGGACGCGGGCCCGATTCCGCTGACGGCCGTCGACACCTTGCTCCCCGATTCGACTTTTATCCACTTCACCTGGAGCCACACGGACCGGGACACGGTTCGAGGCGACCGGGTCGTCGGCTCCTGGTGGAGCGTGAGCGGCGTGCAAGTGTCGGCCGACAGCCTCGAGCGAGTCCTCCTTCTTCGCGACGTGGCGGGCCCCCTGATCTCCTCCGTGAGCAGCTTCGTTCTCGAGGTCGGGGGGATCGATTCGTATGGCAGACGCGAGAGCCGCGGGGCCAAGTTCCCCTTCCAGATTAACAATCCGCCGGATGTTCGGTTCCTCTACCCGGAGGTGAACCAGACGGTGATCACCCGGGACAGCGTGACGGTCCGCTTCCAGGGGATCGATCGCGACGGCCCGCCGTCCCAGCTGATCTACGAATACAAGTTCCGAACGGCCGACAACGAGTTCCTTGCCGACGATCGCAACCTCTCCGGCCTCTACGGAACCGACGAGGGGGTCATGCAGATCCGGCTGCCGACCTTCGGCAAGAGAGGGCGCGTTGTTCTCGATGTTCTGCCGGTCGATCGCGCCGGAAGGGGCAAGACCGGACCACAGAGGACGCTGCAGTTCTTCGTGAACTACTAGCGCAGAGAACGGGGGTTCTTCCCATGCAAGCGGTTCGCATCACGATGCAAATGATCGCGCTTCTCTCGCTGCTCCTCGTGGGAAGCGCGTGCGACGAAGTCTCGACGGCGCCGGAAACAAATGTTCCTCCCACGACGAGGATCTCAGGGGGGCCGAAGCCCTTCAGCCAGTCGGTCTATCTCGTCAAGCTGCATTGGTACGGCGAGGACGTGGACGGCTGGGTCGATTCCTTCGAGTACGCATGGAACGACACGGCCGAGTGGTTCTCGACGATTCTCAAGGATTCCACTTTTGTCGTGGCAAGCGACACGTGCTGCATCTTCGACACGCTCCTCACCGCGGCGGGGCGAGATTCCATCGTCGAGCGGTTCTTCCGCTACCATACGTTCTTCGTCCGCGCGGTGGACAACAGGGGAGCGAAGGACCCGAGCCCGGCGTACCTGACGTTCAACTCCACCACGGTCGCTCCCGTGAGCCGCATCACGCGAGGTCCCCAGATGAACGCGACGAGCGGGCGCGCGGTCGGCATCCATTGGGAGGGCTCCGACCCGGACGCCCCGAACAACGCCGTCGCCGCCTACGAGTACTTCCACGCGACCAAGGGGGTTCTCCGCGAGAGATACGGGTACGTCGACGCGGTCGGGATGACGCGGAGGATCTGGAATCAGCTCGGTTGGATTCGCGTCGGAGCCGACACGACGAGCGTCGTTCTCCGAAACCTGCAGACCGGCTACGGCCCGGGCGGGGCGAACCGCCACTTCTTCTTCGTTCGCTCGATCGACGAGGCCGGCGCGGTCGAGCAGATCCCGGTTCGCGGGGTGAACTTCCGGGAGTGGGGCGCGGCCGACTCGACGACCGGACTCGTGCTCATTCGATCGAACGTGATGGGAGCGGCCAGCACGGGGAGCGCCCACGTCGGCCAGATCTTCGAGGGGACGCGCGTCTTCTTCTCCTGGAGGGCCAACCTCGGGAGCTACGACGGGGTGCCCACCGGTTACAGCCATGCGTACGACCAGCCGCTCTGGACGCCGTGGGATCTTTCGGACACCCGTTTCCCGCGCGAGGGGAGCTTCATCCCCCTTCGCGGTCCTCACACGTTCTTCGCGAGGGTACGGGACGAGGCCGGAGAGATCGTGTCCGCCGCCTTCCCCTTCGAGGTGTTCGCGGGCCCGAGGAATCTGGACACGACGGCGGTCCTCGTCCTCAGCAACTTCCACGTCGAGAGCGCCCGCGGAGAGTTCTACCCGCAGCCGGAGAAATACGAGCGTTTCTGGAGCGACTCGCTCCTCGCCAACTTCAACCACGATTTCTACGACGCCAGAACCCTGCGGATCAACGATCCGCCGATTCGTCTGATGAGCCGTTCGACGACGATCATCGTCCCGACGGACGACTGGGAGGGAGGGGCCGGCCAGTTCCCGATCATGGCGTTGTGGCACGATCTACGCACCAACCCGCTCTGGTCCTACGTGGACGCGGGAGGAAACCTCCTCGTCTGCGGGTTCAATCCGGACTGGAACTTCCTCCCGGACAACGATTATCTCGACACCGGGGTCGTGCCTCAGCCCGACCCGTGCTTCCGGGTTTCGAGCCCGAAGAGCTGCGGGCCGCTGATCTGGTATCATCCGCTGCTCGCGGATTCGCTCCCTCATCCCATGTACGAATACTGCGCGATCGAGACCACGTGGCTCGACGAGACGGCGGACTACCTGTGGGGAGCGAAGGCGTTGGTCAGCGGGCTTCCCGACCTCTACGTGGACAGCACGCGCTCGAAGAACTTCACGAACCTTCTCTCCCCGGGAATCAAGAGGGGGCTCTGGAACTGCCAGCGGATCACCTATCGGAAGGACATGGGCGTGATCCCGCTCTACGGGTACAGCCGGACGGCGCGCCCGCTGACGGTGGAGCCGGCCGAGAACAAGCGGGCGGTGGCGATCTACATTCCGTCGGACGGGATCCGAGGCAACGTCATCTATATGGGGATGCCGGAGTATTTCTTTAAGCCTGCACAAACCAGGGAGATGATCGAGACCCTGTTGACGACGTATCTGAAGGAGACGATGCGGGAGTAGCTTGGGCGATCGGCCGGCGCCCGCCCTTCGGTCAAGGATTCTCTCGGCGTGTTCCCGGCTCGGCCGTCCGGCCGCGCTCCGCGGGGAGGAAGCGGGCACGCATCGCGGGTTTGTGCTAGAATACCCTGGATCTGTTCGCAGGAGGGGCTGGAAGGCTATGTGTCTACGCGGATTCATGTTGCTTGGCGGAAGGCGGCGCGGAAGGCGGGCGCCTCGATGAGCGGCGGCCGGTCCTCTTCGCGTCTCCTGCTTCCGATCGTGGCGCTCGTCCTGCTCGCGGGGAGAAGCGATTCCTCGGAGCCGGCGGTGCAAACTCCACCGATCCGGTTTACCGCTCATCCGAGCGATCGTCAGGTGGTTCTGGAATGGAACCATCCGGCCGACTCCGTGATCACGAACCTCGTGGTCGTCGACACGAGCTGGGGAGGAACCGCCGTCCTGAAGATCCTCGGCGACTTCCTCGGCGAATGCGACATGGACATCCGTTTCCGGACGACCAATTCCGCCGATCCGTTCACCGACCCGTTCGTGGATACGGTCTTCTTTCAGAACGTGAACCCGATGCGGCCCAACTACTGGACCGGAACGGCGGCTCCCTACGCCGGAGGCAAACCCGAGATCTGCGAGGACCACAACATCCAGGTGATCGCTCTGGCCGGCGATCTCCTCACCGAAAGCGGAAACGGGTCGGGCGGGCCCCTCGCCTTCGAGTGGCGCGACATCCCCGACGTCGACACGCTGTTGGTTCCCGCCGGATTCCGGGCGGGCGTCGATTCAATCCCGATCACGAAGGGAGTTTGGGTCGGCTTTCAGCCGGGGTCGGTGAACCGAGGGGATATCTGCGCCGTCGTGGCGAGGTCCCGGGATATCCAGCTGGCCTGGGACTACATCCCGACCGGCGAGGCGGAGGTTCGGCGCGTCTCCTCCTCGGACCCGGGAGAGAAGGAGCTGACGGTCTGCCGCCCCGGCCATGTCGTCCCCTTCCGGTTCGGACTATCGGTCACGATCGCGGTGGACACCGCCGAGAGCGGGGAAATCCTGGCGAACGTGCCTTCGGGCGGCGACACTCTCGGGCTGGTTTCCGCGCTCTGGAGGAAGGTTGACGGATATAGGATCTATCGCAGCGAGATCACGAACCCGAAGCGGTTCGTGCAGCTTCGCGAGCTGAAGTTCTGCGATCCCAGCGACGCCGACATCCTTTCTTCGAATCCCGTCCGCTACACGGACCGCGAGGGGGTTCACAACGGCTTCCCGTACGTGTACTACGTGACGGTCTTCGACACGCTGACGCACCAGGAGAGCACCGACTCGCTCCGAAGCGCGCGGGTCTTCCCGCGAACGTCCGCGACCGAGAGTCTTTCGAAGATCTCGGTCGTCCCCAACCCGTACAAGCGGAACGCCGCGTGGGAGGAAGGGTCGGAGAGGATCCAGTTCACCAACCTACCCGAGAGAGCCACGTTGAAGGTGTTCACCATCGGCGGGGATCTCGTGCGCGAATGGCGGCACGAGGATCTCGAGGGAGGAGGCAACTCCGACTGGGACATGCGAAACGCGGACGGCGATCTCGTCGTGAGCGGCGTGTATGTGTACCACGTGAAGTCGGCCGCCGGAGGGGAGAAGGTCGGCAAGCTCATCATCGTTCGCTAGCGGGGGAAGCGATGCCCTTCGGTATCGCATCCCGCGATCCCGAGGGCCGGCGGTCGTCGAAGCCGGCCGCGGGCGGCGCTTCCGGGGGCGGTTCTTTTCCCTTCCCGGCGAGCCGAACCACGCGCCGTCTTGCCGCATTTCGGCGAAGCGGTTCCGGTCGATCCCCTTCCGCGACCCCGGCGACAACGACATCTTCGGGCGCGAGGACCGTCCTTCCGCCGATGCGAGCGCTCACTGGGTTCGAAGGTCTTCGGCCGAGCGAGGCCGATTGACGATGTTGCCGGTGCTCGGTAGAGTTGCGGCGAAGACGACTCGAGGATTCCGGGAGTCTTCTCCGCCGCCGTCTTTCGCGGGAAGGATCCCGCCTTTGGATGGGAGAAAGGAGCTTTCTTTCCGATGAACGGCCGAAACGTCTTCGGTTCACTCCTCGCGTGCCTTCTGCTGCTCGTTCCCCTTTCCTCCGAGGGAGCCGTCCGGTATGTGGCCCTCTCGTCGCAGTTCGGCACGACTCCCGTCCCGCCCTACACGAACCTCCTGACGCCCGCGGATCGGATTCAAGACGCGCTCTCTGCGACGGCGCCCGGCGACACCGTTCTCGTCGCCGGAATCCCGGTGGAAGACGCCCTCGAGTTCGGGTGGGCGTACGTCGAGAGGATCCGGATTCCCCGCGGCGTCGTTCTGCTCGGCGGGTGGGACTATCGGGCGGCGGTCGCGGGAAGACCCTCGACGAACCAGAGGCTCTTCGACGTCGACAGCCTTTGGACGACGATCGGTCCTCTCGAGGCGGGAATCGCCGTTTCCTTCGCCGTCGACTCCATGAAGGTCTTCGACACGACGGACGTCGGCGGCGCCCCCGTCATCGACAGCTCCTGGGTCTTCCTCGGTCCGGACTCGAACACGGTCTTCTCGGGCTTCATCGTTCGCGGGTCGAACAACACGACCGGGGAAGGGAGCGCGGTCTTCATCCGCAGCGGTTCCCCGACCATCCGCCGCAACGTCCTGGTCGACAGCCGCTCGACCGGACGGGGAGGCGCGATCTTCCTCGCCGCCGGCTCTCCTCTCATCGAGCACAACACGATCGCTCTCACGCTTTCCGCCCCGTGGGGCGGTTCGATTCAGATCGCGGGCGGTAGCCCGACCATCCGCGACAACATCCTGTACTCGACGGCGGTGGGCTCCGGAATCTCGTGCAGCGACAGCGCGGGAACGCCGGTCATTTCCTACAACCTGTTCTTCGAGAACGCGGGCGGCGACGTCCGCGGTTGCGCCGCGGACACGACGAACCTCTTCGGACTGAATCCCGTCTTCTGCGCCATTCTGGACGGGGACTACCGGATCTACCAGGAGAGCCGCATCCAAGGTCTCGCGTCGGACGGGACCATTCCGGGCGCATGGGGAATCGGCTGCCGCGCCGAGACGAAGTACGTTTCCGCGGGCGGCAACGAGGTCTTCCCCTACGACACGCCGGCCCGCGCGTCGCGTTCGCTCGATTCGGTCTTCGCGATCACCAACCCGAAAGACACGATCCGCGTGGCGGTGGGAACGTATCGCGAGAACCTCGAGATGATTCCGGGGATCGTTCTCGAGGGGGGGTGGGACACCTTCTTCTCGAGCTCTCCCTGGACGAAAGCCGCGCAGGTCGCTCACGGCACCGTGATCCTCCCGGACGATCCCGAAAGACCGGCGCTTCGCTTCTCGTCGGGGGCATCCGACACGACCCGTCTCTCGTTCCTGGTGATGTCCGGGGCGGTCGGCGGGGACGGCGCGCTCCTCGACGTGGATTCCGGGCGCGTCGAGATTCGCCATCTCTCGATTCTCGCGAACGAGACCCCGGAGGTCTTCGGGTCGCTGGTCTTCGTCGGCGACGCCGCCGAGGTGACCGTTCGGTACGGCATGTTCGCCCACAACGAAGGGCTTCCGGTTTTCGATTGCGAGGGGAACGCGTTCCTTTCGATCGACAGCTGCAACTTCTACGCGAACGATCTCGATTTCGCCGCCGGCTGCGCAGCGGTCGTGAACGACACCACGCACCGATACCCGTACTTCTGCGATCCCGAAAACGGCGATTTTCGCGTGTATCAGGAGGGAGGATTCGGAGAGGCCGTTCCCGGTCTCCGCCCGATCGGCGCGCTATCGGTCGGTTGTTACTACCCGGTCCACTACATCCGCCCCGGCTCCTTTCTCGGCGTCTTCCCGTACGAGACTCCCGAGCATGCCTCATCCGACGTCCAGACAGTTCTCGCTCTCGCCGAACGCGGCGACACGGTCCGGTTCGCCGAGGGCGTCTACGAGACCAATCTGGTCCTGACTGGGGGCGAGTACCTCGAAGGAGGCTTTACGAGCGGAACGTTCGCGAGCCGAGATCCTTTCCGCCGTCCGAGCGTGCTCTCCGGGATCGCTCCAGGGGTCCCCACGGTCCGCTTCGCGGGCCGCTACGCTCAGTTCGCGACCTCGGGGGGCATGAACGGCTTCGTGCTCACGCACAACGAAGGCGTGGACGGTCCCGGCTTGGTGATCGGCGAGGGATCGCGTCCCATCGTGCGGAACTGCCTGATCCGCGACAACCGAGTCGATTTCTCCGCGAATCCCGAGCATCCTGCGGCGGGCGTGGTGATCAAGGGATCGAGCGCGGAAATCCAGGCGGTGGGGACCGTCATCAACAACACGATCGTGAACAACACGATCGACGGAGCGACGGTCTCGTCCCTCGCGGCCTCCGGCGTGTACATCCAGGATGCCGGGTACAGCGTGGACGATCCCGTGCGTTTCCGGAAGAACATTGTGGCCTACAACTCCGGAGCCCGGGCGGGGCTCGTGGTGAACGAGGACCGGCGAGACCTGGATACGAACTACGTCTATGCGAATCTCGACGCGGACGGCGCGGCGACGAACATAGCGAACCTCACTGCGGTTCCTCTCGCTCCGCGGAATCTACAAGTCGATCCGATCTTCTGCGATCCCGACGAGGGGGAGTGGGCGCTCTCCTCGTGCACGCCCGCCGTCATCGGCGCGACGGGGGATACCGTCCTCGGCGCTCTCCCGATCTCGGAGGAGTGCGTCTGCCCGAACGAGGTCTTTCTCGTGAACCCCCAGGCGCCGACCCCCGGCTTCCCGTTCCGGGCGCGGCGGAACGCGTCCCGGACAGTCTCCGACCTCGCTCCCTATCTTTCGGCGGGGGACACGGTGAAGGTGTCGCTCGGCACGGTCAGCGATCGCTTCGAGCTCGTCGGGGGGGTCGTCTACAAGGGCGGATATAATGTAAACAACTACAGCGAGGCGGGCCGGGGCGGGGGCGTTTCCCGCATCTCGGCCGGCTCCAACTCCCGGCTGATCTTCGGCGGTCCCGGCGTCGACAGCACGACCCTGATCGACGGGTTCACGCTCGCCGCGGGGCTTGCGGACTCCGGAGCCGCCATCCTCCTGCGAGGCGACGCGTCGCCGGTCTTCTCGAACAACATCTTCCGCGAGAGCCGCGCGAACAAGACGGGAAGCGTCCTCCTCGCGCTGGACGATTCGCGGCCCTCCCTTCTCGGCAACGAGATCTTCTTGAACTCGGTGGACACTCGGGGGGGGATCATCCACCTCGCGGGAGCGGGGGGCTTGATTGCCGGCAACACGATCTCCGACAACCGCGGCGGCGGGTGGGCGATCTACATCGAGGATTGCGCCCCGGTCATCTATAACAACTCGATCACCTATAACGACAACGGCATCTACGCGGTCGGAAACCAGGCGACGATCGCAGGCACGGTCTTCGATCACAACAACGTCTTCCGCCACGGCCGGGACTACCACGAGGGCTTTCTCCAGGCGGTCGACACGACGGGCCTCGGAAACATCTCGGTGAACCCGCTCTACTGCGACCGCGGGCGGCGTTTGTACACGCTCTTCGACCACTCTTCTCTCGTCGCCGCGGGGCGCGGGGGGACGAGGATCGGAGCCCGCCGGGTGGGATGCAGCACGTCGATTCACTATGTGAGCGCGGAGGGGTCGAACTCATATCCGTTCGCGACGGCCGCGACGGCGGCCCATCGAATCCAGGACGCGCTCGACGTGGCGGCGCTCGCCGGATTCTCGAACCCGGCCGACTCGATCGACGAGGTGCGCGTCGCGGGAGGAGTGTACGACGAGACGATCCAACTCCCGACGAACGTCCGTTTGCTTGGGGGGCACAATCCAGCGGACTTCAGCGTTCGAGACACCGAACGATACGCCACCGAGATCCGCGCCGGCGGGATGGGAACCGTCGTCGCGATCGACTCGGGCGTGGTCGGTGTGGGGAGAGTGCAGACGACGCTCGACGGCTTCATCCTATCGGGCGGCAACGGAGAGAGAGGGGGCGGCATCCGCGTCGGCAGGGACGGCAGGCCCACGATTCGGGACAACGTGGTGCGGGACTCCCGGGCCGTGCTCGGCGGCGGGATCTTCATCGACGAGGGCGCGCGGCCCATCGTCGAGAGGAACCTGGTTCTCCGCGATACGGCCGAGGCGGGCGGGGCTATCTATGTGAACGGCCGCCCGGGATTCAACTCGAGCGCGATGGCGCTCCGAACGAATACTTTCGTGTACAACCACACGCTGACCGATGTGGCGGGCGCCATCCATCTTCAGGACGCCAACCCGAGCTTCCAGAACAGCATTGTCGCTTTCTCGACGGGGGGAGAAGCCCTTGTCCACGACGGAACGCTCGTTCCGAACATCCGGAACAATCTCTTCTACGGGAACGAACGAGGCGACAGCATTCCGTGGCTCTCTCCGGGCGCGTTGCACGTCATCGCTCCCCCCGCCTTCTGCGATCCGTCGGCCGGCGCCTATGGGGTCTTGTTCGACCTCGACTCGATCAACGTCGGCCGGAGCGCGGTTCGGGATCCGTGCGCGGTGGCTGTTTGGGGCTCGGAAGGCGTCGGGTGCACGCGGCCCGGCCATCGCTTCCTCGTCTTCGAAGACCCGCAACGGAATCGGAACCCGGTGTATCCCTACGTGTGCGCGCCGAACTCGGCGAGAAGGCTCTCCGACGTGCTCGGCCGCGTGAACCCGGGCGACAAGGTCGACGTGGCGGGAAGCGCGCTCCCGACCGGCGCGCGCTACACGGGAAACTATGAGGTGACCAAGCCGATCATTCTCCGCGGGAGCTTCGATCCGGGCTTCACGCTGGCGGAGCCGAATCCCGACTCGGTCGACCTTCTGACCATTCTTCTGCCGGCGTCCGAGGGGCCGATCCTGACGATCCGTCAGGATTCGGCCGCCGCCTTGGATCCCTCTCTCGTCATCGACTCGACCGCGGAGATTTCGGGGTTCACGATGACGGGCGGGAACGCGGTGCTCGTGAACGGCGGCGCGATCCGCTGCGTGAACGGCGCGGCCCCGACGATCAAGGAGAACGTGTTCGAGGGCAATCGATCCAAGAACTGGGGCGGAGCGATCGCGATGGAGAACCCGGTCTCGCCCCGGATCTACGACAACTACTTCCACCGGAACTCGGCCGGGATCGGCGGGGGCGTCTATCTCACGGGCGCCTCCGATCCCGTGATTCGGCGCAACATCTTCTCCTCGAACACAGCGAAGCTGTACGGCGGTCTTCGAATGGAAGGCACGAAGAGCGGGGGCTCGGTCGACAACAACGTCTTCTTCCGGAACGCGGCGGGAGGCATTTCGGTCTCGGAGTCCGCGGGAGACCTGGTTCTCCGCAACAACGCGGTCGTCTCGAACGGAGGGAACGGGATCTCACTCTCGCCCTTCTTCGAGGGGATTCGGAAACCGACTCTCTCCCACAACAACGTGTGGGCGAACTCGTCCGGGAACTACCTCAACCTCGACGCCGGGGAAGGGGACATTCACGAGAACCCGTCCTTCTGCAATACCGAGACAAGAACCGACGAAACGACGACCAAGAGGACAAGGCCGGACTTCTTCCGCTACCAGCGTTGCTCACCGCTTCTCTATGCGGGAAGCGATCCGCTCTCCGACCTGGACGCGCACATCGGGATCGCGTCCCTCATGGATCCGACGTGTCCGGACACGGTGAGTCCGGTTCTCAGCATCGGGTTCGTCATGCACTCGACGATCCCCCGCGCGGCGAATCTCTATGTTGTTCCGAGCGAAGCGATCGCGCGGGACTCGGTGCTCGTCCGGCTCATGTACGCGGATGCGACGATCGAATCGATCGTGGTCGGCGACAACATCATCGAGGTGACCGTGTATCGGTTCGACTCGACCGAGGTCGATCTCGGGCTCAGCGATCCGGGGCTTTCCATTTATATGAGCGGGAACATCGAGCTCAGGACCGCCGACACGTTGATCGTCGAGGCGCGCGCGGTCGATCTGTGCGGGCAGGTGGGCACGGCCCGGCGGCACTTCTCGTCGCGGCTGTTCGTGCGGGGAACGCCCGGGAAGATCTGGACCGTCGATCGCAAGCTCCGGCTCGATGTTCCGGCCGACGCCTTCTCCGCGAGCGGGGCGGTGATCACCGAAGCGCTGGACGCCGCGCCCTTCACGGACGGAGCTCCGCCTCTCGCCGGGCCCTACGGCCTGCACGTTTCGCAGATCCGGCCGATCGCCCCGCTCACCGTCTCCGTGAGACTCGAAGGCTTAAGCGTGAACGAGGAATCGAAATCCGGGGTCGCCTTGTTCCGCTGGGAACGCGAGGGATGGACGCATGTCGAGTCGCGGATCGACTCGGATCGGAACGAGATGGTCGCCGACATTCAGGAAAGCGGAACGTATGCCGTCTTCCACTCGGCGAGCGTGAAGAGCGGGGAGGTGCCGCCCCGGGAGTTCGCTCTCCATGCGAACAAGCCGAACCCGTTCAACCCGGCCACGCGGATCGCTTTCGATCTCCCGTCCCGGGAATCGGCGAGCCTGCGGGTCTTCGACGTCCGAGGGCGCGAGGTGCGAACGCTCGTGCGCGAGACGCTGCCGGAGGGCCGCTACGAGTACATCTGGGACGGGACCGACAACTCCGGACGGCCGGCGGCCTCGGGGGTTTATTTCTATCGCGTCGTGGCCGGCGAGCACTCGGCCACCCGCAAGATGACGCTGGTCCGCTAGAGGCTAGAGGAAGGGGAACCATGTCGCCACGATTGTTCTTGAGGAGGAGAGGCCCGCTCGCGGGGATCGTCCTCGTTCTCCTCGTCCTCTCCGGTTGCGGGGACGACGAGGGGGTAACCGAGCCTCCGGTCGTTTCGCTTCTGGCTTCCGGATGGCAGCGGTTCGCGGCGGCCGATTACGCGGGGGCGATCGAGAAGTTCGAGGAGGCGGTGGAGAGCGACCGGAGTCTCGGGGACGGCCACAACGGGATCGGATGGTGCTACCTCCGGCTCGACTCCCTCGATCTCGCCCTTGATGCGTTCCAAACATCGATCGCGAAGGGGCTGGTCGGAGCGGACGCGCAGGCCGGGCGCTGTCTCGTCCTGAACCGGCTCGACGAGTATCGGCAGGCGATCTTCGCCGGGGAAGCGGTTGTTTCGATCAACCCGCTCTTCAAGCTCGCGGCCGACCCCACCGTCGACGTACGCGACGTTCGGTTGGCGATGGCTCAATCGCACCTTGCGCTCGGCGAATACGTGGAGGCGCTCGATCAGGCGACGGCCATCGATTCCTCGATCCTGATCAATCCGAATTCGGCGACGTTCGTCTCCGAGCTGATCGCGGCAATCGAGAACCTGACGGCGATCTTGTCGATCTATTGAGCCCCGAGGATGGGCGTGTTTCCTGCCGCGCCCTGGGGATCACGGACTCCATCTTCTCGCGGGACGGGCCTTTCAAGCGTGGAAGACAGAGTACGAAGCGAACCGTGCTGGACTGCGAATGCCGCTTCGGGCGGCTTTCCCGCGCATGACTCGATGCACGGCGAGGGATTCCGATCTTGTTTCGGGCGAACCGAAGGATGCCGCGGTCGCCCGGCGAACGGGAGACGTTCGCGAGAAGGAGCGACGCGTTCATGAGCACCGAGAAGAGCAAGAAGAGGAAGAGGGTTTACTTCTTCGGCGCCGGCCAAGCGGAAGGTCACGCGAAAATGCGCGATCTTCTGGGCGGCAAGGGAGCCGACTTGGCCGAGTTGAACCGGATCGGGATTCGAGTCCCCGCCGGGTTCACCATCACCACCGAGGTGTGCACGGAGTACCAGAAGCTCGGCAAGAAGTTCCCTCCCGGGCTGAAGGAGGAAGCGAAGGACCACCTGAAGCGCATCGAGAAGCTGATGGGCGCACGTTTCGGCGATTCGGAGAACCCTCTTCTCCTCTCGGTTCGCTCGGGGGCGCGGGTCTCGATGCCGGGGATGATGGATACGGTTCTCAACATCGGTCTCAACGACCGGACGATCGCCGGTCTTGTCGCCAAGATGGGCGATCCGCGGGCCGCCTACGACTGCTACCGCCGCTTCGTGCAAATGTATGGGGACGTCGTTCTTTCGGTGGACGGCGAGAAGCTCGAGGAGCTGCTCGAGAGAAAGAAGAAGAGACGCCGCGTCCGTCTGGATAAGGATCTTCCGGCGGATGCGCTGAAAGAGCTCGTCGCCGAGTTCAAGAACGTCGTGCGCGAGACGACCGGCAGGCCTTTCCCGGAGGACCCGCACGAGCAGCTTTGGGGCGCCGTGGGCGCTGTGTTCGAATCGTGGGACGGCAAGCGCGCGGTCGAGTACCGCCGGCTTCACAGGATCCCGAACGATTGGGGAACCGCCACCAACGTCCAGGCGATGGTGTTCGGGAACCTCGGCGAGACGAGCGCGACCGGCGTCGCCTTCACGCGCGACCCGGCCACCGGCGAGAAGCGATTCTACGGCGAGTACCTCACCAACGCGCAAGGCGAGGACGTGGTCGCCGGCATCCGCACTCCCCATCCGATCAATATCGCGGGGAAGGGGGAGAGCGGGCTCATCTCGCTCGAGGAGGAGATGCCGGAGGTTTACGCCGAACTGGTCGATAACTATAAGAAAATCGAGAAGCACTACCGCGAGATGGCGGACATCGAGTTCACGGTGCAGCAGGGCAAACTCTGGATGCTGCAGACACGCTCGGGGAAACGGACATCCGTCGCCGCGATCAAGATCGCGGTGGACATGGTTGCCGAGGGCCTCATCAGCAAGGAAGAGGCGGTCAAGCGGGTCGACCCGGATCAGCTCGATCAGCTCCTTCACCCGATGTTCGATCCGAAGGCCGATCGGAAGGTCGTCGCGAAGGGCCTGAACGCGTCGCCGGGAGCGGCGACGGGCCGCGTGGTCTTCTCCGCCGATGAGGCGGTCGCGGAGACGAAGAAGGACCCGAAAGCGAAGGTGATTCTCGTGCGGACCGAAACGTCTCCCGAGGACATCCACGGGATGGCGGTCGCGCAGGGGATCCTGACTTCGCGCGGCGGCATGACGTCGCACGCGGCGGTCGTGGCGCGCGGGATCGGCAAGTGCTGCGTCGCGGGGTGCGGAGACATTCACGTCGACCGGAAGAAGGGCCTCTTTCACGCGAAGGGGGCCACGGTCCGCCGGGGCGACTGGATCTCCTTGGACGGTTCAACGGGCCAGGTGATGCTCGGCCAGGTTCCGGTCGTCGACTCCGAGGTGAATCAGGTTCTCCTCGGCCAGAAGAAACGCGAGGAATCCTCTCTTTACATGTTCTTCGAGAAGCTGATGTCGTGGGCGGACGGTATCCGCCGGCTCGGCGTCCGCACGAACGCGGAGACACCGCTCGACTCGTTCCGCGCGGTCCGCTTCGGCGCGGAAGGGATCGGCCTCGCCCGAACCGAGCACATGTTCTTTGAGGGGGATCGGATCGATGCCGTGCGCGAGATGATCCTCGCGCGCGACCGCGACGGCCGGAAAAAGGCGCTCGCGAAGCTCCTCCCGCTCCAGCGGAAGGACTTCGTCGAGATCTTCCGCGTCATGGAAGGGAAGCCGGTGACGGTCCGCACGCTGGACCCGCCGCTTCACGAGTTTCTTCCGGCGACGCCGAAGGAGATCCGAGACCTCGCGACGAAGATGGGCGTGAAGCCGAAGAAGCTTCAGGAGATCGTCGACTCGCTGCACGAGCTGAACCCGATGCTCGGGCATCGGGGCTGCCGTCTCGGGATCGTCTTCGAGGAGATCACGGAGATGCAGGCCCGCGCCATCATGGAGGCGGCGTGCATCGTGAAGAAGGAAGGGCGCAAGGTCCTTCCCGAGGTGATGATCCCGCTCGTGGCGACGAAGAAGGAGCTCGAGCTGCAGCGGGAGATCGTCGAGCGCGTCGCCCGAGAGGTGATGAAGGAGCAGGGAGTGAAGTTCCCGTACCTCGTCGGAACGATGATCGAGCTTCCTCGGGCCGCACTAACCGCGGACGAGGTCGCCGGAGCGGCCGACTTCTTCTCGTTCGGGACCAACGATCTCACGCAGACGGCGTTCGGACTCTCCCGCGACGACGCGGGCCGCTTCCTCCCCTACTATGTCGAGCACGGGATCCTTCCCGCGGATCCGTTCGCGATGATCGATCAGGCGGGAGTCGGCCTTCTCATGAGAATCGCCGTGGAGAAGGGGCGCTCGACGAAGCCCGATCTCAAGATCGGGATCTGCGGCGAGCACGGCGGGGAGCCCTCCTCGGTCCGCTTCTGCCATCGGGTCGGCCTCGACTACGTGAGCTGCTCTCCGTTCCGCGTGCCGATCGCGCGGCTCGCCGCCGCGCACGCCGTCCTCGAGGAGAAGGGGGGACCGACGCCCCCTGCGTGGGTGCGCGGAGGGAAGAAGGCTGCGGGGAAGGCCGCGCAGAAGACGCCGAAGAAGAAGACCGCGAAGAAGAGCGCGCGCCGATAGCGCCGGACCGGCCGGCTCGAGAGAGCGAACGGGGGAGGCAATCCTCCCCCGTTTCGTTTGGACATCGACCGTCGAACAGAAAACGGACAAAGGGCCGAGTCGGGCCGTTCGGGTTGCGCCGTCCGGCCTCAGCCGAGCCCGTACTTCTTGATCTTCCGGTAGAGGGTTCGTTCTCCGATATCGAGGATCTCCGCGGCTCGCCGGCGGTTTCCCCCTGACTCGGCAAGCGCCTTTCGGATCGCCTCTTTCTCATGGTCGGCCGCCGTCCGCGTTGCCCGGGGTTCGGCCTCCTCCTCGAGCTCGACCACTTCCGCCTCCGGTTCGAACGGGCCCTCGCGCGGGGAACGGTAGGGGGCGGCGGGCGCGCGACCGCCTCCGGATCGGATCAGCATCTCGCGAAGCTCCGCGAGCTCCCGGCGGAGAGCGACGAGGTTCTGTAAGATCAGCTCCCGCTCCGTTCGCGTCGAGGCGTCGGGGAGGGGAACCGGAAGGTGGCGCGACCGGGAGAAACGCTCCCCGAGGAAGCGCGCCGCTGCGTCCGCGTCGATCGTCTCTCCGTGCTCGAGAATGGTTAGCTTCTCGACAAGATTCTTGAGCTGACGAATGTTCCCAGGCCAATGATATTCGGTGAGAGCCTGGAGGGCGTCCCTCGTGAAGCGGACCGGTTCGATTCCGTGGTCGGCGCCCGCTTCCGCAGCGAAGGTCTGCACGAGGTCGGGGATGTCCTCGCGCCGCTCGCGGAGGGGCGGGAGGTGGAGCTGAATCACGTTGAGGCGGTAGAAGAGATCCTCGCGAAACCGGCCGGCCTGGACCGCCGCTTCGAGATCGGCGTTCGTCGCGGCGAGGAGTCGCACGTCCACGACCACGTCCCGGACGCCGCCGACCCGGAGAAAGCGTTTCTCCTCAAGGACGCGGAGCAGCTTGGCCTGCGTCTGGACCGACATGTCGGCGATCTCGTCGAGGAAGAGCGTTCCCTTGTGGGCAAGCTCGAACCGTCCCTCGCGCCGCGCGGCCGCTCCGGTGAACGCGCCCTTCTCGTGCCCGAACAGCTCGCTCTCGAGAACTCCCTCGGGGAGCGCCGCGCAGTTCACCGCGACGAACGGGTTCTCCCGGCGCCGGCTCTTCTCGTGAACGAGGCGCGCGACGACGTCCTTTCCCGTTCCGCTCTCGCCCGTAATGAGAATCGTCATCGAGGTGGGGGCTACCTGATCGACCGTCCGGCGGATCCGTTCCATCTCGCGGCCCCGCCCGATGAGGCGAAGCTCGGGCTTCGGCGGTTTCTTCGCCGCAAGAAGACCGCGGACCGCGTCGATCACCTCGCCGGTCGAGCGCCCGGAGAGGTTCAAGAACTCGTCGCCGACGAGCGAGGTGCGGTCGGGCGCGGAAAGAAGGAGAGCGGCCCGGATCCCCGGGAAACGCCGGGCGAGCCCGCCGAGAAAGACGCGCGGCGCGATCTCCTCGGGTGTCCCGACGACGACGAGCGCGCAGTCCCGATTCCCTTTGAGGGCGCGAAGGGTCTCCCCGCCGCTCGTGAACTCGGCGACCTCGAAGCCCGCCATCCGAAAGGCGTCCGGCAGATCCCGGTTTCTCTCCGGGATCCGCCCCGCGATCAACACGGTGTTCGTCATCGAACCCCCGAACCGCCGGACAGCATGCGGATCCTCCATCCGCGGCGGATGGCGCGGCGCGGAGCGTCCGCGCCATCTGTTCCTATCACGCGCGGTTCCGGCGGTCAAGAAGGGGCGGTGCGGACGGGGGACCGCCGCACCGCCCTCCCGCGGATAGAGCCGCCGGGGTCGGGATCACCGGAGGCTGCCGCGGTTCTCTTCCGGCCGGCTCATCCGCGGGGGGGGCTG
>JAGUYC010000199.1 GCA_020061515.1 Gemmatimonadota bacterium | reverse complement strand
CTGCGCGCGAGCAGGCGCCCGTGGCCGCCACCCGCCGTGGTGATGTTGGCGGACGCGCGGGTCCCGGAAGTTGGGGACGGTCTTGGTCCGATTGTTAAGGAACCTGGTTCACAAATATTCCGGGGGGCGGGGCTTAGCGGCGAGTGAGCGTCTGCCCCGCTTGGTTGCGTCGAGGGTGGATTCGGTGTCAGATTACGGAGTTCTGGTCATTCGCGGGACCCGCGGAAATCGCTAGCAGGGCGCGAGGAGAGGCGACGTGTCGTCATTTGTCGTGCGAGAAGTTCGCGAGGAGGAGCGGGGATGGGTCAAAGGGTTTCTTGAGGAGCATTGGGGCTCTTCTGCGATCGTGACGCGGGGGAGGGTCCATCGAGGGGAGGAGCTTCCCGGATTCGTCGCGGAGAGCGGGGGCGAGAGGATCGGGCTCGTCACTTTTCGCATCGAGGAGCGGGAGTGCGAGGTGATCTCGTTGAACAGCCTTCGGGAGAGAGCAGGCGTGGGGAGCGCGCTTCTTTCCTCGGCGGAGAACGAGGCGCGGCGGGCCGAATGCGCGCGGTTCTTTCTCATCACGACGAACGACAACTTCCCCGCGATCCGCTTCTACAAGAGGCGCGGCTTCTTTGTCCGCGCCGTGCGCAGGGACGCGCTCGATGGCTCGCGCCGTCTGAAGCCGTCGATCCCGCGCGTCGGCTTCTACGGGCTTCCACTGCGCCACGAGGTCGAGATGGAGCTTCCCCTCGCTCGTTCGGGAAGGGACTTCGGGAAGAACCTCGTTCCCCGCGCGGGCCCCATCGGCTAAACTCATCTGCGGCGTTCAGGAATGGTACTGAAGGCGGTCTCTGGAAGGGATGCGGCCATGCGGACGGTCCCGCGATCGGTGCGCGAGGAAGCGAGACGGCTCCGGGAGGAGATCGAGGAGCACAACCGGCTCTATTATGATGAAGCCGCCCCCGCGATTTCGGACGATGAGTTCGACCGGCTTCTCGAGCGGCTCATCGCGCTTGAACGAGAGCATCCGGAGATCCGGACGCCCGATTCCCCGACACTTCGCGTCGGGGGGGCTCCTTCCGACAAGTTCGAGACGGTCGTCCATTCGGTTCCGATGCTCTCCCTCGACAACACCTACTCGCCGGAGGAGCTCGTGGAGTTCGACGCGCGCACGCGAAAACTCCTCCGAGCGGAGAGTCTCGACTACGCCGTCGAGTTCAAGCTGGACGGGGTGGCGGTCGCGCTCAGCTATCGGGAGAGCGTCCTCGCGAGGGGCGCGACGCGCGGCGACGGAAGCGCCGGCGACGACATCACCGCCAACCTGAGAACCCTCCGCTCGATCCCGCTTCGTCTTCGCGGGGACCCGGTCGACCTCGAGGTCCGAGGCGAGGTCTACCTCCGCTTCACCGACCTCGAGAAGATGAACGAAAGGCAGGAGGAGATCGGCGGGCGATCCTTCGCGAACCCGAGGAACGCGGCGGCCGGATCGCTCAAGCTTCTCGATCCCGCGGAGGTCGCGAAGAGACCGCTCCGCTTCCTCGCGTACCAGATCGTCTCTCCTCTCGCTCTCGGCGTGCGAACGCAGTTGGAGGCGATCGAGACGCTTCGCGCGTTCGGCTTCGCCCGCACCGAAGGAGCCTCTCTCTGCCGCGGGATCGACGCGGTCGTGCGGCGCTGCGAGGAGATGAGCGAGGAGCGGCATCGCCTTCCGTACGGAACGGACGGGGTCGTCGTCAAGGTGAACGACCTCTCGCTCCACGTTCGGCTCGGCGCGACCTCGAAGAGCCCGCGGTGGGGGATCGCGTACAAGTTCCCGGCGGAGAAGAAGACGACCGTGATCCGCCGCATCGTTCTCCAAGTCGGCCGCACGGGCGCCGTGACGCCGGTCGCGGAGGTCGATCCGGTCCGCTTGGCCGGCACGGTGGTCCGCCGCGCGACCCTCCACAACGAAGAAGAGATTCGGCGCCTCGACGCGCGCGTCGGAGACCGCGTGTGGATCGAGAAGAGCGGCGAGATCATTCCGCGCATCCTCGGCGTCGAGCCGGGGGAGCGGAAGGGAGACGAGGAGCCATTCCGATTCCCCGACGCTTGTCCCGTGTGCGGGGAGCCCCTCGAGCGCGCTGAGGGAGAGGTCGTTGTCCGCTGCGAGAACCCAAGCTGCCCGGCGCAGGTGCGCCGGCGGATCGTCCACTACGCCTCGCGGGATGCGATGGACATCGAAGGTTTGGGCATCAAGGTCGTCGAGCAGCTCGCGGACTCAGGCCTTCTCGCCGAGATCCCCGATCTCTATCGTCTTCAAAAGGAGGCGCTCGTTCCTCTCGAGCGATTCGGCGAGAAGTCGGCGGAGAACCTCCTTCGAGCGATCGAGGAGAGCAAATCACGCCCCCTCGACCGCTTCCTCTTCGCGGTCGGAATCCGCCATGTGGGGCGAACGACGGCGCGGGCGATCGCGCTTCGTTTCCAGACGATCGAGAAAACGATGCGCGCGGGAGAGGACGAGCTCGCGGCGGTCGGCGACGTCGGGCCGGTCGTTGCGCGCTCGGCGCTCCACTTCTTCGAAAGCGCGAAGGGGAGGCTTCTCGTCGAGGACCTTCTCGCGGCCGGCGTCCGTCCGGCGCCGGTGGAGGGCCCCGCCAAGGAAACATCGGCCCTTCGCGGGAAGAAGATCGTCCTCACCGGAACGCTCGCGAGCCTGACGCGCGAGGAAGCGCGCGAGCGAATCGAGGCGGCCGGCGGGAAGGCGGTCGCGTCGGTCAGCGCGAAGACCGATCTCGTCGTCGCGGGAGATTCTCCCGGATCGAAGAAGACGAAGGCGGAGGCGCTCGGCGTCCGCGTGATCGGAGAGAAAGAATTTCTCTCGATGCTCGAGGAGAAGTGATGGAGCCGATCGTTCTCGCCGGCGAGAACCTCACG
>JAGUYC010000022.1 GCA_020061515.1 Gemmatimonadota bacterium | reverse complement strand
GGCCCCGCGCGCGCACTTTATCCTCTTATCGGACTTCGGGTTGCATTCATAGAGTCCTCCGGGGAGTCCCCGCGGGCGCCCCCGACGAGCCGAACAAGCAAGGAGAGTGCCGAACCGCCGCGCCCGTCCTACGGACCCACAGGCTGGGAGAGCTGGAAGAAGACCGGCTCGGAGACGGCCAGATCCTTCGGGGGGAATCCCCTCTTCGCGCGGATTCGATAATGGAGCGCCTCCCCTGCGCGGAGGCGCCCGGCGGCCTCCTCCGGAAAGGGAAGCCGCCCGGTCTTCGTGCTCCGCTTCCAGAACGACTCCAGCCTCCCGTCCAGGATCTCCACCTCGTAGCCGCTCGCGCCGGGAACCTCCCGCCAGACGATCTCCTCGGGGATTTCGGGCACGATCCCTACAGGGGAGATCGGGAGCACAAACGGAACCTCCGCGACGGGAGAGGCGGGCGCCGGAGGGCGGCGCGCAAGGAAGAACACGGCTCCCGCCGCGAGCAGCAGGAGGATCAAGAGGAAGTACCAACGCCGAGCCACACGTCCCTCCTTCGAGGCAGCCGGGGGGATTGTAGCCGAAACAGCCCCCTTTTCCACTCGATCCGTCGCCGGAAAAGACCGGAACCGAGCGGCCCCCGCATGGTACAAGAGATACGAGAACGAACGGGCCGGGGCGATCCGCCCCGGATTTGGAAAGGAGACGAATCATGGAGAGCAGCACGGCAAGTCGATCGGCGAAGGCGGGAGGACGCCTCCGCGCGGTCCTACTCGTGGCGTTTCTCGCAGCCGTCCTCGTGGCCGCCGGGGACTTCCTCGAACCGGCGGGGACGAGCCCATCGGCGCGGGCGGCGGACAACACGACCGCCGATCGCGAGGCGATCGCGTCGGCCAAGGGTCTCGGGCAAGCGTTCACGGCGGTGGCGCGCGAGGTCGTCCCGTCGGTCGTGACGATCACGAGCAGCCGCGTGGTCCAGACCTCGCGGTCGCTCGGCGGACAGGACATGTACGAGTTCTTCCGCTTCTTCGGCATGCCCTTCGGCGACGAAGAGGGAGGCGAGATCCTTCAGCGCGGGCTCGGCTCGGGAGTGATCGTCTCCTCGGACGGGTACATCGTGACGAACAACCACGTCGTGTCGGACGCGAAGGAGGTCTCGGTCGTCCTCTCCGACGGCGAGGAGTACGAAGCGGAGATCGTCGGCGCCGATCCGAAGAGCGACGTCGCGGTGATCAAGATCAACGCGAAGGGCCTTCCGGCCGCGCGGATCGGCGACTCGGACGCGCTCGAGGTCGGCGAGTGGGTGCTCGCCGTCGGCTCGCCCTTCAGCCAGCAGCTGAACCACACGGTCACCGCCGGAATCGTCTCCGCGAAGAGCCGCGTCGCCGTCGGGCTCGCCGACTACGAGGACTTCATCCAGACCGATGCGGCGATCAACCCGGGGAACTCGGGGGGCGCGCTCGTCGATCTCGACGGACGCGTCGTCGGCATCAACACGGCGATCGCCTCGCGAAGCGGGGGCTATCAGGGAGTCGGCTTCGCCATCCCGATCAACATGGTGACGAGGATCAAGGACGAGCTGATCGCGAGCGGCTCCGTGACCCGCGGGTGGATCGGCGTCGGCATCCAGCCGGTCACCAAGGAGATCCAAGAGGCGCTCGATCTCCCCGATCGGAACGGCGTGTTGATCTCGAGCGTGGTCGAGGACAGCCCCGCGGAGAAGGCGCGCATCGAACGGCAGGATGTGATCGTCGCCCTGAACGGCGAGAAGATCGAGAGCCTCCGCGCGTTCCGGAACCGGATCGCCGCCACGCCTCCGGGAACCAAGGTGGACCTCTCGATTGTCCAAGGTTCGAAGAAGAAGAGCGTGAGCGTCGTCCTCGGCAAGCTGCCGGACGACGACGAGACCGCCCGACCGGTTCTCGCCGAGAAGAGCCGCGAGAAGCTCGGCATGAGGGTTCGCGAGATCACGCCCGAGACGCGCCGCGCCTTCGGGCTCGAGCGAACCGAGGGGGTCGTGGTGACGGAGGTGCTTCGCGGAGGCGCCGCCGCGAGGGGCGGAGTCCGCGAGGGAGATGTTCTCCTCGAGATCAACAACCGGGAGATCCGAACGACCGCGGATTACACGCGCGCGATCGGCGACGTGAAGGAAGGGAACGTCGCGCTCCTCCTCGTCGAACGGGAGGGGAGCACGATCTACGTCACGATCCGCGTGCCGAAGTAGGACCCGCGCCCGCGCGGGGCGGACAGGCGAGGGGCGGCGCGCGAAGCGCCGCCCCTTTCGTTCGGAGAGATCGCTCGAAGCGGGCGATCAGAGCGCCACGTTGATGCTCGCCACGACGATGAAGTTCTCGTACTCCACCGCCGTGCCGATGTCCGTGATCCCGTAGAGGTAAAACACGCCCTCGAGCACCGCCTTCTCGATCTCCTTTAGGTTCGTAATATAATCCTGCGACTCCTCAAAGGTGATCGTCCGCGTCTCGCCGGTTCCGAGGTTCGCGTTCTCGACGATCGGCGTCGCCTGGGCCTTGATCGTCGCGATCGAAGGCGAAACGCCGAGATCGACGAGCGAGAGGTACATCTCCCCCTTCGCCTCGTTGGGACCCTCGTTCGTCACGGTGACGAAGAAGCCGAAGTACTCCAGGGATTTCAGCTTGTCCTTATGCTCGTCGTAGTCTTCGTTGTCCTTGAGGTCGACGAAGATCCGATGGACCGTCTTGTCCGCGGACGCTTCCCCGTCCCCGAACACCTGAACGAGTATGAGCTGTCCGCTGATCAAACAGCCCGCCGCGAAGAGCGCGACGAGCGGGAAAACCAGAAGCGCGCGTCGATTCCGCATCGTTCCGCCCCCCTACACGCCGAAGTAGAAGTTCAGGCCCGCGAAGATGCCGACGCTCTTCCGGGACCCGCCCCCGTCCAGGGGGATCACGATGAAACGCCCGCTGACGTCGATGTCGAAGAGCGGGGTCGGCTTGATCGCGAGCCCGAGCCCTCCGTTGTATCCGACGCGCGTCTCGTCATCCTTGTACGAGGCATCGGGCTTCAGCGTGTACGAGCCGATGCCGCCGGTCGCGTAGAGGCTCGCGCCCGGCTCGATCGGAAAGCCCCCGAGGTTCACGTTCAAACCGATGGTCTGGATCGAGCCCCCCTTCGTCGAGAACTCGAGATCGAGGTCCTCCTCGGTGTGGTCCTTCTCCCCCACCGTGATCCACGTGATCGAGGGCTCGAGCACGAAGATCGACCCGAGCCCGACCTTCGCCTTGGCGCCGTAGAGCGCTCCGCTCCCGGCGTCGTCCTGCACGATCGGGATGTGGTACGCGCCGTAGCCTCCCGCGGCGAGGCCGACCGCCCCCGCGGGAGCGGCGAGCCCGACGCTCAAGAGAAGCGCCGCGGCCGTTCTCCATCGTCCGTTCATTCCGTCTCCTTTCTCCGCCGGGAGGAGGTCCCGGCTACATCCTACTGTATTGCGGCCCTCCGCCCCCCTCGGGCGTCGTCCAATCAATGACCTGATACGGATCCATGATGTCGCACGTCTTGCAGTGCACGCAGTTCGAGAAGTCGATCCGAATCCCCTTCGGCTTCTCGCCGTCCCATTCCATGTGGTAGACCGACGCCGGGCAGAAGCGCTCGCACGGAGCGCCGTACTCGCGCACGCAGCGGTTCACGCAGAGATCCGGCTCGCGAATGACGAGGTGCGCCGGTTGATCCTCCGGATGCTCGGTCCCCGACTTGAAGAGATCCGTGAGCTTGTCGAACGCGTACTCGTTGTCGAACGGAGGCGGTTCGGGCGCCTTCCGCGGCGCCCCGTAGTGGTCCGCGATCGTCCGCATCCGCTCGTGCCCGGGGCGCGCGCGCATCCGCTCCCGGATTCCGCGTCCGCCCGTCGCGAGCTGCAGGCCCGCATGGAGAAGCCCGCTCCAGAGACCGCCGTCGAATCCCTGATGGAAGTTCCTCGCGCCGTAAAGCTCCCGGCGGGCCGGGCTCGCCTCGAACGCCGCGTCGTAGCGGGCGAGCCGCGCCTCGGAGAAGTCGTCGGCGAAGAGCGCCTCCGCGATCGCCTCGGCGGCGAGCATTCCGGATTCCATCGCGAGGTGAATCCCTTTTAGACGAAAAGGGTTGAGAAGTGAAGCGGTGTCGCCCACGAGAAGAGCCCCGCCGAGAGAGAGCTTCGGGACCGCGTAGTATCCTCCGAGAGGCATTGATTTGGCGCCGTACCCTTCGAGCGAGCCTCCCTCCAGGATGCCGCGAAGGAGCGGATGCTTCTTCCATTCCTGAAAACGCTCGTGCGGATCGAGGAAGGGATCCGGGTAGTCGAGCCCGACGACGAGCCCGATCGAGACGAGGCCGCCCGCCATCCCGTAGATCCATCCGCCCCCGTAGGTGTCCTTCGCGAGCGGATGCCCCAGCGTGTGGATCACGCGCCCCGGGGCGATGCGTCCCTCGGGAACCTTCCACACTTCCTTCGCGCCGATCCCGTAGACCTGCGGGTTCCGCCCCTCGACGAGATCGGGGCGTTTCGCGAAAAGCTTCTTCGCGAGGCTTCCCCGCGTTCCCTCGCCGAGCACCGTCGCCTTCGCGCGAAAATCGGCGCCCGGCTGGTAGTTCGGCTTCTCGCGACCTTCCTTGTCGATCCCCTTGTCGGCGGTCCGCACGCCGGCGACGCGATCCCCATCCCACAGAAGATCGGCCCCGGGGAAGGTGGGGAAGATCTCGACCCCTTCCTCCTCGGCGATTCCGGCGAGCCACTTCGTGAACGCGCCGAGGCTGATCACGTGGTTGCCGTGATTGCGAAGAGGGGCGGGAGTGAAGGGGACGCGGATCTTGCCGCGAGCGGTGAGGAAATAGAGATCGTCCTCGCCGACCGATCCCTCGAGCGGGCACTTTCTCTCGACGAAATCGGGGACGAGCGCCGCGAGCGCGCGCGGATCGAGAACGGCCCCCGAGAGCGCGTGCGCGCCCGGTTCCTTCGCCTTCTCGATGACCGCGAGGAAGACTTCCTTCGAAGCTGCGCCCGCTTTTTCTCTTTCAACGTTCTTCGCGCGGACGAGCCTCGCGAGGTGGACGGCTCCCGCGAGCGACGCGGGCCCGGCCCCGACGAACAGCACGTCGACATCGAGGACTTCCCGCTCGTTCGCCACGGCCGCCTCCCCGGAGCTCCGTCGAAACGGGGGTCGAAATCTCCGCTTGGCCGGGAAGGTAGCAGGATACGCGCGCCCCCCGCAACGGAAAAAGCCGTCTCGGGGCGGCTTCGGGAGAGGGGCGGCGTCTCAGCGGAGCCCGTGCTTGTCCAGCTTCTTGTGGAGGCCCCAGCGGGAGATGCCGAGCTCGCGCGCGGTTCGAGAGACGTTCCCGTGGTTTTTGCGGAGCAGCTCGCGAAGAAGATCCTTCTCGTAGCGCTCGACGCGGCTCTTGAGAGAGCCCTCCGCCGGGAGCCGAATGGGCGCGGAGATCTCCGTCTCCGTGCCGCGGACGGAGGGGGAGAGCCGGCTCGCGGTCACCACGCCGTCGTCGTCGAGAACGACGACCCGCCGCATCTCGCTTCGAAGCTCGCGCACGTTCCCCGGCCAAAGGTGTTGGAGCAGAGCCTGCGAGGCCCCCTCGTCGAGCTTCACCGTCTCCTTCCCCATCTCGGCCGAGAAGAGGCGGAGGAAATAGCGAGCAAGAAGAAGGATGTCCTCGACGCGCTCGCGGAGCGGAGGCAGATCGATGTTGATGACGTTCAACCGATAGTAGAGATCCTCGAGGAAGCGGCCTTCCTTCACCTCGCGCGTCAGGTTCCGGTTCGTCGCGCAGATGAAACGCACGTCCACATCCTGGAATGCGTTCGAGCCGAGCGGGCGGATCTTCTTCTCCTCGAGAACGTGGAGAAGCTTCGACTGCACGCGGAGGTTCATCTTGTCGATCTCGTCGAGAAAGACGGTCGAGCCGGAGGCTTCCGCGAGAAGTCCGCGCTTGTCCGCGTGGGCGCCGGTGAACGAGCCGTGCGCGTGGCCGAAGAGCTCGCTCTCCAGAAGCTGCTCGGGGAGCGTGGCGCAGTTGACGCTGAAGATGGTCTTTCCCGACCGCGGGCTCTCCGCGTGAATCGCCTGCGCGATGAGCTGCTTGCCCGTGCCGGTTTCGCCGCGGATGAGCACCGTGACGTTCGTTCCGGCCACCTTGCGCACGAGGTCGAGCACCTCGTCCATTCGCCGGCTCTCTGTGATGATCTGATCGAAGTGGGTCGAGCCGCTCACCTGTTTGCGGAGCCGGACGTTCTCCTCCACGAGTTCTTTCTGTCTGGTCGAGAGAACCGAGAGCGCGAACCTCTGCGAGCGGACGAGGCCGACCACCAGGTCGAGCTCCCTCGATCCGTAAGGCGGACGGTGCTCCCCTCGGTCCAAACAGATCACGCCCGAGACCTCCGCGCTTGTCTGGAACGGAACGACGAGGAGGCTTTGCACGGCGCCGCCGTCCGAGATCCGCTCGCCGGGGATTCGAGGATCCTTGGGGACGGCGGTCGACAGAAAGGGGCGCCCTCCGCGGCGGCAGCGCTGGAAGAGCGGGAGAAGCGCGCGCGCGAACTTCTTCGCTTCCTCGGTCGACATGCCGTGGGCGGCGCGCTCCACGTGGCGCTGTTCCCCCTCCTCGTACACGAGAAGAACCCCGCGGTCGCCCTCCGTCCGCGCCACGAGCTCCTCGAGAAGATCATCGAGACTGAAATCGTCGGAGAGTGAAGGAATCAGATCCTGGACGGCGAGGTGGTCGTTGCGCCCGCTCAGCGAACGATCGATCACCTTCTCCTCGAGCGCGCGCCGAAGGCTGTCCGCTTGATCGATCAGGCGCGCGTCCCCCGCGTCGGCGAAGATCCTCTCCGCCTGCTCGAGGGCGAGCTCCCATCGTTCCGAAATCCCGTCGCGCGAGAGAAGCCGCGCTTCCGCGAGCCGCGACTTGCCGAGCCAGATCGGGACGCCCGTCTCGCGGAAGATCTTTCGCGCCTCGGCGATCTCGAGCTGGAGATCGCTCTCTTCGCCTTCCGGCCGGTCGATCGCGTAACGGACGTGCCGGACGAGCGCCTTCCCGAGCTCGATCCTCTCCCCCATCTTGCGGAGCTGATCGATGCCGAGCCGATACATCCGCTCGAACTCCTCCCAGCGTCCTTCCTGGGCGTAGAGCGTGCCGAGCAAGGTGCAGACGAGCGCCTCCTCGAAGCGCTCGCCGATCCTCCGGGAGAGGACGAGCGCGCGGCGAAGATGGGAGGCGGCCTCTTGCGGCTCCCCGAGACGAATCGATGTGATGCCGAGCCGGCGCGCGATCTGCACGGCGTGCTCCGAGTCCTCGCCGAGCGGAGCGGCGGCGGCGAGCGCCTCGCGGTAGAGCCGGCGGGCCTCCTCCGGCTTCCCCGCGCACCGCTCGACATCGCCGAGGTCGCGCCGGACGAGGACCTCCTCGCGGAGATACCCCTGCTCGATGCACGAGGGGAGCGCCGATTCGAGAAGCGCCTTCGCCTCGCGAAGACGCCCGCGCAGGATATGGATCCGCGCGAGCCCGATCATCGAGAGGACCGCGCACTGATGCTGGCCGGCCTGCGTGTAGATGCGCATCGAGTCGCGGTACGCCTCCTCGGCGAGATGCAGGTTCCCCTTGTGGAAGTGAACAACCGCCAGGTTGAGCAGCACATGCCCGTGGTAGGAGTAGTTGCCCGATGCGCGAAGAAGCTCATTCGCCTGATCCAAGAGGTAGAGGGCGCGGTCGTTGTCGCTCTGCTCCTTGCACACGAGCGCGAGGTTGATGGTCGCTTGGATCTGGCGGCGCGCGTCGGAGGCGCGGCGCGCGCTCGCGAGCGCGTCCTCGTAGTACTCGCGCGCGCGCGCGTGCTCGCCGGTGCGGAAGTAGACGTGGCCGAAGCCGATCTGGACTTTCGAGAGAGCGCCGTCCTCTCCGCTCTTCAGCAAGACCCGGAAGGCGCTCTCGAATCGCTCGAGCGCCTCGCGGTAGCGGCCGCGCCGCACGTCGAGATATCCGGCGAGAACATTCCGCTCTGCCTCGAGCGATCTTCTTTCGACGGCGGGAATCTCGCCGATCTCGGCTTCCGTCTCGGCCAGATGCCTCTCCGTCTGCGCGAGGTCGCCCCGCTCGTAGAGGCACCACGCCTCCTTGATGCGGACGGCCGCCGAGCGCGCGGGCGCGAGAAGACCGTTGCTCGCCGCGAGCGTGCGGAAGTCGTGGTATTTCGAGCCGGCGTCCTGATACTGATCGAGATCGAAGTAAAGATCGCCGAGACGTTCGAGCTTGGCGAGACGCTCCGGAAGATCCCTCGCGGAGTCCAGGCGTTCGAGCGCGGAGACCTCGCTCTCGATTTGGCGCCTTCTCTCCTCCGTGGTCATGCGCGCTCCGCTTCCTCAAGCCCTCCGCTGATCGGACGATCGAAGCGGGGAGACGGAGGGGATCAGAGGAAGAGGACTGAGCCGAGCACCCCCGTGATCGTGCCGATGAGGCGAAGCCACTCGCTCCGCGTGTCGTCCCGTCCGCTCTCGCCGAGGAAGTCCAGAAACGGCTGAACGCCCCCGCTTCGGGAGCTTGCCGAACCTCCGTCGCCGATGAGCGGAACCGGGTTGTCCGGATCCCCGCCCCCATTGTTCTGCGGAATCGTGCCTTCGGTGGGCGGCTTCGCGCGCTTGCTGTCCCACTGCGCCGAAGCGTCCGCCGCGGACAAGCCGAGAACCAAGAGAGCGAGGAGCAAGAGGATGGGGAGCCTCCTTTGGATCAAGCCGTTCATCCCTCCAGCCCCTTTCGGAAGAGGGGTGGATCCGCGGTAGCCAAACCGGCGGATTCCTTCCCCGTACATGCACGATTTTACTAAACTTCCGCCCGTTCTGTCAACAAACGGGGCGACTCCGACCCGCCGCCTGCCGGCTCACGAGCCGCACGGGTGCGGGCGCCGAAGAGCTCCCGGAGTGCAATCGTTTCCCTTGCAAAGCAATACGGAAGACCGGCGGCCAGGCCTCGCGGGAAGCGCGGCCGGACGTCGCGACGGCAAGCGCGCTCCCCCTGTCTCCTCCGGTTGCGCTTCGGGTTGAACGGCTGCTCAGAGGATTCGCCTGCCCTCCCCTGTCTTCCGCGGTTGACCGCCCGCGCGGAATCCGCCTATTCTCGCCGGTCGGGGACGTTTCCGGCAAAGAACGATGCCGGCGGGCTTGGAAAGCCCACGGCAGATCACGAAAGAACTCATGGAGGGGAGAATGGGCGAGCAGCTCATCACGCGGCTCAAGGAACCCGAGGTCTCGCCGTACGTCTTCCTCTGCGGCGAGCCGGAGCGCGTCCCACGCATCGCGGACCTCCTCGGGGGGGGCGAGAAGATCCGGGTGGTTCGCGA
The DNA here is from genome assembly GCA_020061515.1 of Gemmatimonadota bacterium. Lineage (GTDB taxonomy): Bacteria > Orphanbacterota > Orphanbacteria > Orphanbacterales > Orphanbacteraceae > VGIW01. The sequence goes on along the minus strand of JAGUYC010000022.1, from coordinate 2,594 downwards.
GTACAGCATCTACCGCGCGTCCCTGAAGGAGACCGAGGTGACGATCGCCTCGACCGGCGTCGGCGCGCCGTCGACCGCGGTGCTCATCGAGGAGCTCGCGAATGTGGGCGCGCGCACGCTTCTTCGCATCGGCACGAGCGGCGGGATCGGAAAAGACGTGCGGAAGGGGGACTTCGTGATCTCGACCGGCGCGATCCGCGAGGACGGGACCTCGCGCGCGTACGCGTGGGAGACGTATCCGGCGCTCGCGCATCACGAAGCGGTCCTCGCCCTCGTCGCCGCGGCCGAGGCCCAGCAAGCCCGCTATCATCTCGGCGTGACCTTTTCCGTCGATTCTTTTTATGCCGAAAACAAAATCCTGGACGGAGAGCGTCTCGCGTCGATGTCGCACGGAGCGTATCTCCTTCCCTCGCGCGTCGAGCGGCTCCGCGACGCCGCCGCGATGGGCGCCCTCCACATCGAGATGGAGAACGGCGTCCTCTTCACGCTCGGCGGCCTCTTCGGCCTTCGCACCGGAGCGATCTGCACGGTCTCCGACGTCGTCCCCTGGCACCCGACCGACACCACGATCAACTTCGAGGAGAACATCACCGGCTGCATCCGCGTCGGCATCGGAGCGATGGAGAAGCTGATCGCGTGGGATCGGGAGAAGGGGAACGCGAGGTCGAGGTAGGGGACGTTCCGAACTGACGGAACCTCACACAGACATCTGGGGACGTAGTTCCATTCGTTCCGTTCTCTACCGCCCCCGTCCTCGACCGCAACGGCTCTCGTGAACCTCGACCGAAAATGGAACGAACGGAACCACGTCCCCATGAATCCTCGACGCATCGATGAGCCGAAGAGGAATAATTGACACGGGTATCCTGAGTAGCCATGGAGGAGCGGAGACCTGAGATAGGTATTGGGGACGAGATCGGGGACGTTCCGAAATAACGGAGCCTCACGATCAACTTGCGGCTCCTCTCCGAGAAGTGTGAAGCCATTGAACCTCCCCGGGGACAAAGAGTTCCCGAGTACCGGCCTCAAGGCTCAGAGTCTGCCTCGGAGGGAGCCTGGAGGGAGTGAGCCCAGCTTCCACGGCCTGCTCTTGGGAGAGTCCGGCCCGGTGGTGCGTCGCTTGCGCGGGCATTGAAGGCCCTGGAACTGCTGAGGGGGTGTCACGGCCATCCTTCGAGGCCGGAATCGGTTACGGTCGCACCACACTTTCGGGAGACGAGCCCAAAGAAGAGGGGTGCTCAGCGCATTCCCCAGTTGCCAATTGAGTGTACAAGGACCCCGACAAGAACGAAAGCTGCGACGGCGCTGGCAAGGACGACGACACCGAGCCACGCACGCTCCCTGCGGATCTCGATGCATGCAATTTGACTACGTGGTATCTCAGTGGTGACACGCTGGGGGATGGTACTAAGATAGATGGTTGTGGAGTTCATTCCGATGAGCTCCCCGTCCACGACACGCCCAGAGCGCAGTACTAGTTGTACTACCTTCCCCAGGTCACGTCGTTCTAGTACCTGAGTAGGGTCAGTACCATTCTCGGCGGCGACCTTCCTAACTGAGCTGCAACCGCCTGCAAGCAGAAGGAAGCTAAGTGGCCAGGCCAGGTACTTGGCAAGACGAGTTCCATGATTGGCGATCACTGTCCTAACCTCCGAACGTGACTGTTTGGTCTGATCTGGCACCCAACCGGGAGCATCAGTCCGATGAGATAGTACCACCGTAACTGTATACATCACTGGCGGAAGTGGGAACCCCGCGCCCGCCGTCTGATTTGTCTTGGTTCAGCGTGAACATGACACCGCTGGTTGGTTGATGATGCACACGTCCGCAGCGGCCTGGGGACATCTGGGGACGGACATCTGGGGACGTAGTTCCGTTCGTGGCGTTACGCCAAGGGGCATCCGTGCACCGGCGCCACCGGAAGGAACGGAACTACGTCCCCGATCTGTCTGGAAGACGTTCCTCCGGAACCACACCGAGGCGATGGCCTCGGTCGACTTCTTTACCGTCCCCACCGCCACGTTTCGCATCCTCTACGTCTTCGTCGTGCTCTCGCACGGCAGACGCCGCATCGTTCATTTCAACGTTACCGAGTCGCCATCGTCCGCATGGACTGCCCGCCAACTGATCGAGGCCTTCCCCCGGGACTATGCACCACGATACCTGGTCCGCGATCGCGACAAGACCTATGGGTTGGAGTTCCAGAGGACCATCTTCAACATCTGGACCGAGGAGATCCGGATCTCGCCGCATTCGCCCTGGCAGAATCCTTATGTGGAACGGCTCATCGGCTCCATCCGCCGCGAGTGCCTCGACCACATGATCGTCTTCAACGAGAACCACCTGTGGAAGGTCCTGCGCGAGTACTTCCGGTACTACACGGAGTCGAGGACGCACCTCGGGCTCGACAAGGACTGCCCGGAGCCGAGACCGGTCGAGCCGGCGGAGATGGGCCAGATCGTCGCAATCCCCCAAGTCGGCGGGCTCCACCATCCATACACGCGGGTCGCCGCGTAGTCAGAGAATCCTGCCCCTCTATATGGAGAGCAGACAAGGAAGAGGTATGCCGTCAAGCATTCGGATGTCGTGTCGGG
>JAGUYC010000055.1 GCA_020061515.1 Gemmatimonadota bacterium | reverse complement strand
GCTCGGAGACGGGGGAAGGGGGCTGCCCGGCGAGTTCCGCAGCGCGCCGGGGCCTGCCGATCCGCTCACGACCCGTGGCCCCGGTGCGCGAGGACTGTTTGAGCCGGTGCCCCCTTCCCCCGGCTCCGAGCGGCCGGCTCTCCGCCGTTCTTCTGACGGATTGAGGTTAGCCTGATCCTCGACAGATTCTCCGGAGAAAGGGGGGCGGTCATCCATGCGCGCGTTCGTGCGCGGGCGAATCCCCCATCGGCGAGTCCCCGAGGGCGCCGCGATTCTCGTGGACAACGGCGGCCGCATCGCTGCGATCGAAGAGGAGAGCTCGCTCGACGCGCGCGGTTGGACGCCCCTCGAGAGGATCGATCTCGGCGGCGGTCTCGTCCTCCCCGCCTTTCAGGACGCCCACACGCATCTTTGCCAGACCGGCCGCTTCCTCGCGCGGCCGGACCTCGGGAGAGCGCGGTCGCTTTGCGAGGCGCTGGAGACCGCGCGCCGGCATCGAATCGAGAAGACCGAGGGGGCGATCTTCCTCGAGGGATACGACGAGTCGATGTGGCCGGAAGGGCGCGGCCCCCATCGAGGGGAGCTCGACGCGATCGAGCCGAGCCGCCCGCTGATCGCGCGGCGCGTCTGCGGGCACATCGCGGCGGCGAACCGCGAGGCGCTCGCGCGCATCCCGATGGGGACGGCCGGAGTCGATCGAACGACGGGGCGCCTGGAAGAGGAGGTCGTCTTCCGTCTCGAGGAGGACTTCTTTCCTCCGTCCCTCGAGGAGAACCGGGAGGCGATCCTTCGCGCGCAAGCGCTCGCGTTCTCCCTCGGGATCGCGGCGGTGCACGAGCTCGACGCGCCGCCCGTCGCCGAGGCGTACCGCTCGCTCGACTGCGAGGGGAAGCTTCGCCTTCGCGTCTTCTTCTACGCGCGCGCGCATCCCGAGGAGGTCGCGAAGCTCCGCGGCAGGGAGGCGAGCGGGAACTTCCGGGTCGCCGGCGCGAAGGTCTTTCTCGACGGATCGATCGGGGGGCGGACGGCGGCGGTCCGGGAGCCGTATCCGGCGGGGGGGTGCGGAGAGCTTCTTCTTGATGTGCGAAGGATCCGCGAGCTTCTTCGAAGCGCCCGCGCGGTGAGAGTCCCGATCGCCTTCCACGCGATCGGGGACCGAGCGGTGGGAGCGCTTCTCGACGCGTGCGCGGAGGACGAGGACGCGCTCGGCGGGCTTCCGCACCGGATCGAGCACGCGGAGATGCTCGGGGACGCGGAGATCGAGAGGATTCGCGTTCTCGGGTTCCGCCTCTCGATGCAGCCGAACTTTCCGCGGCGCTGGGGAGGCGCCGGCGGGATGTACGAGGATCGCCTCGGTGCGCGGCGCGCGCGCTCCCTGAACCGCTTCGGGAGCGCGGTCCGCGCCGGGATCCCGATCGCGTTCGGTTCCGACTGCATGCCGCTCGATCCCTTCTACGGGATCGAGGGGGCGGCGGGGCATCCGTCGTCGGAGGAGAGGATCGATCGGGAAGAGGCCTTGCGGCTCTACACTTCTGCGGCGGAGAGCCTCGTCCCGGGGGGCGGGGACGGCGGAGCGCTCGAGCCGGGGAGGCGGGCCGACTTCAACGTCTATTCCGAGGAAGCGGCGCGGGACGGGATTCTCGACCGGGAGAGGCTTCTTCTTTCGGTCGTGGGGGGGGAGATCGCGCATGCACGAGAGCGGTGATCTCTTCGGCGGAGCTCCGCGTCCGGCCGCCGGCGCGGTCCGGCCTCCGCTCGCGGATCGTCTCCGCCCGCGCGCGCTCGAGGAGTTCGTCGGGCAAGGGCATCTTCTCGCGCCGGGAGGGGTGCTCGAGCGGATCATCCGTTCCGGCGAGCCGATCTCGCTCATCCTCTGGGGGCCGCCGGGGACGGGAAAGACGACGCTCGGTCGCCTGATGGCCGCCTACGCCGGGGCGTGCTTCCTCGAGTTCTCGGCGGTTCTTTCGGGTGTCAAGGAAATTCGGGAGGCGGTGGTGCGGGCGAGGCACGAGCGGAAGACGAACGGGCGCCGAACCATCCTCTTTGTCGACGAGATCCATCGGTTCAACAAGGCGCAGCAGGACGCGTTCCTCCCGCACGTCGAGAGCGGGACGATCGTGCTCGTCGGGGCGACGACCGAGAACCCCTCGTTCGAGGTGAACGCGGCGCTCCTTTCGCGGACGCGCGTCTTCACGCTCGAGCCGCTCGCCGACGAGGAGATTGGGGTGATCCTCTCGACGGCTCTTTCGGACCGGGAGCGCGGGATCGGCGTCGAGGCCGCGCTCGGCGAGGCGGAGAGGGATTGGATCGTCCGTTTCGCCGAGGGGGACGCGCGGAGGGCCCTCTCGCTCCTCGATCTCGCCGTCCAGATGGCCGCCCCCAGCGAGGGGGAGCCGGCCCGGGTGACCGCGGAGATCCTCGAACGGGCGGCGCAGAGGAAATCGCTCCTCTACGACAAGAGCGGCGAGGAGCACTACAACCTGATCTCCGCGCTGCACAAGAGCCTTCGCGGAAGCGATCCGGACGCCGCGCTCTACTGGGCGACCCGGATGCTCGACGCGGGGGAGGATCCTCTGTACGTCCTTCGCCGTCTCGTCCGCTTCGCCGTCGAGGACGTCGGGCTCGCGGACCCGCGCGCTCTTTCGATCGCTCTCGCCTCGACCGAGACCTATCGCATGCTCGGATCCCCCGAGGGGGATCTCGCGATCGCCGAGGCGGTCGTCTACCTCGCGGTGACGGCCAAGTCGAACGCGCTCTACAAGGCGTTCGGCGCGGCCCGGCGCGACGTGCGCGAAAAGAGAAACCTTCCCGTGCCCAAGCATCTCCGGAACGCGCCGACCCGCCTGATGAAGGAGGAGGGGTACGGGGAGGGGTACGTCTACGATCCTTCGGATCCGGAGGGAGGGCTCGCGCAGGAGCACTTGCCGGAGAACCTCATCGGAACCCGCTACTACTTCCCCGCCGATTCCGGGGTCGAGCGCGAGGTGAAGAAACGGCTCGAGGAGTGGCGCCGGCGAAGGGCGCGTGCGGCCGCGGCGCGGGAGAAGCCGGGCCCGCGCGAACCGGGAGAAACCTAGCCTGGCGCGCCGGGCGCCCTTGCCGTCTCCGAAAGCAATCGCTTGACATTTGTCTAGTAGTTTGCGAGAATGAGCCGAGCGTGGCCCCGGGCGCGGCGCGATCCGCCCGGAGGCCGTTCGGGGCAATCCGATCGGGTGCATTCCCGCGGTGTGAACGATCTTTCGACGGAAGCCGGCCGGACGTCCGGCAGCAAGGAGGTTTCGATGACCTGGACCGATCTCGCGAAAGGAGCGATCGAGTACAACTACGCGGTCGCGGACAAGCTGATGGATCTGGTGGATGAATCGAAGCTGGACTGGAAACCGGCGACCGGGACGAACTGGATGACGACGGGGCAGCTTCTCATGCACATGACGAACGCGTGCGGCTCCTCGATCAAGGGGTTCGTGACGGGGGACTGGGGGCTCCCGGAGGGATGCGACCCGAGCGAGATGTCTCCCGAGGAGATGCTTCCGCCCGCCGAGAAGATGCCGGCGGTCGGAAATGCGCGCGAGGCGAAGAAGCTCCTCGCCGAGGACAAGAAGCTCGCCCTCGCGATGATCGACCAGGCGGGGGAGAAGGAGCTCGCCGGCCGAATCGCCGAGGCGCCGTGGGACTCGATGAAGATGGTTCTCGGGCACCGCGCGCTTCAGATGGTGGAGCACCTCGCCGCGCACAAGGCGCAGCTCTACTATTACTTGAAACTTCAGGGAAAACCGGTGAACACCGGCCATCTCTGGGGGATGTAGAAGGGCGGGCGGCGGAGGATTCCGCGATCCTTCGCCGTCCGCGCCGGCGCGTTCCGCCCCCGATCGTCGAGAGGACGACTATCGCCGAATCACCTCGCCTGAACCGACGACCGCGGTGCGGATCGAGGGATCGCCCTCGACCACGATGTCACCCGAGCCGGCGATCCGGGCGTCGAGTCGATCGGCAACATTGATCTCCACCGAGCCGGAACCGGCGACCGAGACATCCGCCTCTCCGGTCCGGACGCCGCGCATCGCCAAATCGCCGGAGCCGCTGAGCTCGATCCAGGCTCGTCCGGCGACCCCCTGCCCGAACGCGACGTCCCCGGAGCCCGCGATTCGGACGTCCAGCTCCTGGACGTCGAGGATCTCGGCGCGGAGATCGCCCGAACCGGCGAGAGCGAAGGATCCTTCTCGCGCGGCCGCCCGGCGGAAGGCGAGATCGCCCGAACCGGCCAGCTCCGCCTCGATCCGATCGGCGTCCACGGCGCCGATCTCGACGTCCCCCGACCCCGACAACCGAAGGGTCAGCGTCTCCTCCGCAAGATCCCCCGCCCGGATCGAGCCGCTCCCCTCCAGCTCGATGAGATCAAGCCTTCGCACGGTCAGCTCGAACACCGGAACCTTCTTCGGTCGGAGGTCGTAGCCTTCTTCGCAGCGGATCACGAGAACGCCGTTCTCGACTTCCGCCTCGAGGTGCGGGAGGATGTTCTCCTCGGCGCGGACGATCAGCCCTTCTTCTCTTCCCACCGTCACGCGCACGGTTCCAACGCACGCGTGCCGGATCGCGTGAAAATCCTTTACGGGTCGAGCTTCCTCGACGATCGGACCCTCCCCCCGCACCTTCTCCCGCGCCGCGGGAGAGTCGGTCGCGGCGGAGAGAACGGCGACAAGAGCCGCCGCGAGAGCGAATCCGTTCCGAGCCGAGCGGCGTGCGATGCGCATGGCTTCCTCCTTGTTTCGCGCGGGCGTCCCCGCGGGCGTTTCGCGGTTCGTATGCCCTCTTCTACGCGCGAGGGCACGGATCGGTTTCGTGCGAGGCTTCGGCCCGGAACCGGCCGCGCGGAGCCGGTCTCCCGGGTTTCGCGCGATCCCTCTCCCGTCCGGTCAGTCGGCGATCCAGAAGCGGACGATGCAGTAGAACGCGGCGACGGCGTCCTTCCATCCGATCTTCTTCCCCTCGGCGTAGTCGCGGCCGTAGTAAGAGATCGGGATCTCGTAGACGCGGCACTTTCGGCGGGCGATCTTCGCCGTGATCTCCGGCTCGAAACCGAAGCGGTCGGACCGGAGCGGAATCCCCTTCAGGATCTCGGCACGGAAGACTTTGTAGCAGGTCTCCATGTCGGTCAGGTTTAGGTTCGTGAACATGTTGGATACGGTCGTGAGGAGCTGGTTCCCCACGTAGTGCCAATAGAGATGAACGCGCGTCTCGCCCCCCTTGAATCGGGAGCCGTAGACGACGTCCGCGACCCCGTCCTGGATCGGCCGGATGAGGCGCGGATACTCGGCCGGGTTGTACTCGAGATCCGCGTCCTGGATGAGGGCGATCTCCCCTCGAACCTCCGGGATCGCGGTTCGGATCGCCGCGCCCTTCCCGCGGTTCCGGGCGTGGAAGAAGACGCGGACCCCGTCGATCGTCGCGATCTCGTTCTCGAGAATCTTCCTCGTTCCGTCGGTCGAGAAGTCGTCGACGACGAGGATCTCCTTCTTGATGTCCACCTCGCGGATCCGCCGGACGATCTCCCGGATCGTCCGGGCTTCGTTGTAGACGGGAACGATGACGGAGAGCATACGGATGGCCTTTCGCCGGAAGTTCCTACGGCGCTTGAGGCTACCGAGCTCGCCGGGCGGCGTCAACGGAAAGTTCCCGGGTCTCGTCTTTCGTCTTGACACGCCTTTCGGGGCGAAGGTAGGGTTCGGAAGTCCGCATCCCCTTGGCGGAGAAACATTTTCCCGCTTCGGAGCGTCTCCACCTCTTGAGTGGCGGCCCGGCGGGCGAGGCTCCCCGCGCGGCCTCTCCCGCGATCTCCGGAACGGGTTCAGGGAAGCGAAAGGAGTTCCAAGGCAATGATCGGCAAGCTCGTGGGGTTCGGGACGGTTCTCGTGGTCGCGTCTCTTCTTCTTCCCGCGGGGGCGCCGCGCGCGGCGATGCCCGACCTCATCCCCCGCGACGTTCTTTTCGGGAACCCCGAGAAGGCCGGCCCCCAGGTCTCACCGGACGGGAATCGGATGGCATACGTCGCCCCGGTGAACGGGGTCCTCAACGTCTGGCTCGGGTCGATCGACGGGGAAGACTACGCGCCGATCACGCACGACACCGACCGCGGAATCCGCGGCTACTTCTTCGCGAAAGACAACAAGCATCTTCTCTATGTGCAGGACAAGGGCGGCGATGAGAACTGGCGGATCTACGCGGTGAATCTCGAGACGGGCGCGATCCGCGATCTCACTCCTTTCGAAGCGGTTCAGGCGCAGATCATCGATGTCCATAAGGATTACCCGAACGAGATCCTGATCGGGCTGAACAAGGACGACGCCCGCCTCCACGACGTCTACCGCCTCTCCCTCGATAGCGGGACGCTCGAGCAGGTGGCGAAGAACCCGGGCAATTTCCTCAGCTGGATCGTCGACGCCGAGTTCAAGGTCCGCGGGGCTCTCGCGGCGAACATGGAGGGAGGGTTCGACCTTCTCGTCCGCCCCGCGCCGGAGGCGGAGTGGGAAACGATCCTCACCTGGTCGATGGAAGACAACATGAGCAGCGAGCCGATCGCGTTCACGAAGGACGGGAAGTCGATGTATCTCCTCGATTCCCGCGACGCGAACGCGGCGCGCCTCACGAAGATCGACCTCGCGGCGCGCACGTACGAGGTGATCGCCGAGGATCCGGTTTACGACGTGAGCGGCGCGATGATCCACCCGGACTCCTACGAGCTTCAGGCCTACGCGATCACGAAGGCCCGCACGGAATGGACCGTCGTGGATCCGTCGATCCGCGAGGACTGGGCGATCCTCGAGAAGCTTCATCCGGGGACGCACGGCTCGCCGAGACGGAACACGGACGACGACATCTGGGTGATCGGTTTCACGGCGGACGACGGTCCGGTGAAGTACTACATGCTCGACCGCAAGACGAAGAAGACGAGATTCCTCTTCGATCACCGGCCGGATCTGAACAACTACACGCTCGCCAAGATGGAGCCGATCTCGTTCCGGTCGCGCGACGGCCTCACGATCCACGGCTACGCGACCTTCCCGATCGGCGTCGAGAGAAAGAACCTGCCGATGGTCCTCAACGTGCACGGCGGCCCGTGGTACCGGGACGGCTGGGGATACAACCCCGAGGCGCAGTGGCTCGCGAACCGCGGTTACCTTTGCCTCCAGGTGAACTTCCGCGGCTCGACCGGCTACGGGAAGGAGTTCCTGAACGCCGGCGACCGCGAGTGGGGGGGCAAGATGCACGACGACCTCGTGGACGCCGTCCGCTGGGCCGTCGAACAGGGTTGGACGGATCCGAAGCGCGTGGCGATTTACGGCGGCTCGTACGGCGGATACGCCGCGCTCGTCGGCGCCACGTTCACGCCGGATCTCTTCGCGTGCGCCCTCGACATGGTCGGCCCGAGCAACCTGATCACCTTCATCGAGTCGGTTCCCCCTTACTGGTCCTCGTTTCTCGAGGTTCTGCACCGCAGGCTCGGCCATCCGGAGAAGGACGCCGAGTTCCTGAAGTCCCGTTCGCCGCTCTACAAGGTCGATCAGATCCGGATCCCCATGCTGATCGCTCAAGGGGCGAACGATCCACGCGTGAAGCAAGCGGAGTCGGAGCAGATCGTCGAGGCGATGAAGGCGAAGGGGATCGACCACGAGTACATGCTCTTCCCGGACGAAGGGCACGGTTTCGCGAAGCCGGAGAACCGGCTCAAGTTTTACGCGGCCGCCGAGTCGTTTCTCGCGAAGCATCTGGGCGGGCGATTCGAGAGCGGGAATTAGAATCCGATAAGTAGAGGAGGGCGGCCGATCGCGGATCCCGCCCCCCTTCTCGAGGAGGAAGCATGGTGAGGACGGCGAAAGCCCTCGGATGGATGGCGCTCCTGCTCGCGGTCGCCTGCGGCGGCCCTGTGACGGAACAGAAGAGCGCGGAGCTCGAGCGGTCTCCAGAGCCGGAGAATCGCGTCTTCGAGACGGCGGAGGGACGCTTGAACCGAGGGGAAACGCCGGCCGGTTGGGTCATCCGACAAGGGGTCGATGCGGGGACCGCGACGAACATGCTCGTCGCGCTTGCCGTCTACCTTCCGTCCTCGCGCTACCGGACCGACGATCATCTGGAGATCGCGAGGGATATCGCCGGCGACGTTCTCTCCTTCACGGTGGTGAGGGAGAACGGCGATCGTTTTGTTTCGAAGAGAGAGGGCGGCGTCTGGACCGCCTCCCGCGAGACGATGCCGACCCGCCGCGAGATCGCGCATTTCCGCGGAACGATCCGAAACTCCCTTTGGGAATCGCTCATCGCCGAGGGCGCCTCGCCCGATCTCGTCGTCCGCTTCGCGGACATCTTCTCGTGGACGTTCGACTTCCTCACCGACTGCCGCACCGGGGATCGATTCGATGTTCTCGCGGAGGCGATCTATCAGGGGGACGAGTTCCGGAGGCACGGGGAGATCGTCGCGGCGCGGTACGACGGGGAGAGAGGACAAGTCGCCGGGATCCTTTTCCGTCCGGAAGGGGGGAAGGCGGCGTACTACGCGCCCGACGGCTCCGCCTTGCAGAAGGCGTTCCTTCGTTCACCTCTCAATTATCGACGGATCAGCTCCGGTTTCACGCACCGCCGGTTCCATCCGGTGTTGAAACGGTACATGCCCCATCTCGGCATCGACTACGCGGCGGCCGCGGGGACGCCGGTCGTCACGATCGGCGAGGGGACCGTCGTGTTCGCGGGATGGAAGAGGGGGTTCGGCAAGATCGTCGAGGTGAAGCATCCGCGTTCGTATCTCACGACCTACGGGCATCTCGCCCGCTTCGCCCAAGGGATTCGCGCGGGGACGCGCGTCGCGCAAGGCCAGGTGATCGGGTACGTGGGCTCCACCGGGCTCTCCACCGGCCCGCATCTCGACTTCCGGATGAAGCACGGCGCGACCTACGTGAACCCTCTCAAGATCGAGATCCCCTCGGCGGATCCGGTTCCTCGGGGCGAGGAGCGGACGTTCTTCCATCTCGCGCGCGTCTGCCTCGCCGCGCTCGATGTGCTCCCCGAGGGGACGATCGGCGCGGAGAAGGAACCTCTCGCGCTCGCGCTTCTCACCGGTGCGACGGACGGGGTCGCGGTCGCCCATTCCGGCCTCGACGACCGCCCGGCGCCGTAGCCGCTCAAGCCGGTTCCGGGAAGACCCCACGTGTTTCCCGGGCAGGTCCCTCGATTTCGGCCTCACCGCTTCGGCTTTCCGGAAGGTGTGCGGGCGATCGACGGCAGGATTCGGCGTGGAGTCCAGGAAAAGCGCGCGCGGCGCGTCGTGATCGTCGGAGCCTACTCGAGCCGCGCGACGGACGTGAGGTCGATCGTGCGGCCCCACATGTGAAACGTCGCACCCTCGGTGGGAATCCCCTCGAATCGCACGCGAACGCTATCGACTTGGAGCTCCTCGGGCAACCCGGACGGATCCCACCGCCTGCCGTGATCGTCCACGATGCCGAAGAAGCCGCCCTCGAACGGGAGATACACGACCGTGCCCGTATCGGACACCGTCTCCGAATCCTCGAGAGCGCATCCACCGATCCAGAGGATCGCGATAAGGATCGTGAAGAGCGTGCGGAGCATTCGAACTACCCGCCTTTCTGCCGCTCGCCGCATGTCCGAGTCAGCGACCTTCGCGCCATCCCTCCGCGGACAGGTCCTCCAACTTCGCCCAGTACTCCCGGTTCGGGTCGCCCGGCCCCGGATCGTGCCTCAGCGTGCCGTACATCTGCCACGCCAGCACGGACCCGATGGCATGAATCGCATCGTGCCGGTCCAGCCCTTCGGCGAGCAACCGTTCAAGCGTGCGTCGCACGGGGAGCTCATCACCCATGGCGATCTGGTTCTCGACGATCGCGTGGATGATCGCGTGAAGATGGACGTTGGGGATTCTCTCTCGCGCCCGGCGGTGATACCGGAGGACGAGATCCAGTCGCTCCTGCTCATCCAGATCCAACCACTCCGCCGCGTTCGGCGACTCGAGCGCATCGTATCGTTTCATCGTGCCTCGCCTCGCTCCTTCCGGCGACGTTGTCGTTCACCTGCCGCGCCGCAACACGTCTACTCTACCCTCGGAGGGGCCGGGTCCGGGGCGCGGTCCGCTAGGTGATCAGTCAACTCCGAGTACGCCATACTGAATTCCCGGGGGCCATCCGCGATTTCGTTCTCTCCGCGCCGTCTGTGCGAACGCCGCGCGGCCGAGCGGATCATCGGCGGCCGAATTCGGTAGGGCGTCCCCGGAAAGCCGACAAGTGTATGGTGCGGAGCCCGATCTCCGCATCCACTTCGAAGCGAAGACAGGCCGTCGAGATGGACGGGACATCCTCGTCGCCTCTCTCAAAGACGGCGGCTCAGGGAAATCTTTTCACTTGCGCCCGGGGGCCTTCTAAGTGTTAGCCGCCCCGGTATACGTCTCTCCGGTGCCCGACTTTCACCACAACGACGACAAGCTCCGAATCCCCGATCTCGTACACGATGCGGTAGAGCCCCTGACGAACCCGATACCTCTCCTGACCGGAAAGCTTCTCGCACCCTGCGGGACGCGGATTCTCCCTGAGATCGCGGAAGCAGCGGAGGATCCGCGCCACATCCCGCTTGGGGAGGCCCCGCAGGTCCTTCGCCACGGACTTCTTGAAGACCAGCCTATAGCTTGCCATGAGCCCGTAGGTCTCTCAGCAATTGCTCGTACGAGATCGTCGGTTCTTCCCCACGCGCCTCGAACGCAGCCAGATCCTCTTGGTCCTCTCGAAGCGCAGCACGGACGGCGTCGTTCACGAGGTCCGACAGGCTGCGCTGCGTGTGGGCCGCCTTCACTCGCAGGGCTCGATGCAGATGCGGCTCGAAGTAGACCGTGGATCGCTTGGCTGACTCGCTCATTGGCTTCACCTCCCGAAGCTAATCTAGCGTCATCGCGCCATAATGTCAAGACGTTTTCCCGTTTTGGTGACAGACGACCGAACACCAGTCGCCCCCCGAGTTGCGTAGCCTGTCACCGAAGCCTCTAGGACGCGAGCCGATTCGGACTCGCTCAGCCGATCTCGCCGGGCCCTTGGTCCGACGAGCTCTCGGTGACGATCCTCGATACGTGTTGGGTGCGGAGCCCGATCTCCGCACCCACTTCGAAGCGAAGACAGAACGGGGAGATGGACCGGACACGATGATCATCTCTCTCGCAGACGGTGACTCAGGGAGATCCTTTCACTTGAGCCCGGGGGCCTTATAAGTGTTAGGCCTTTCCCAAGTCATTCTCCCTAGTCCGAAAAGAGAAAGTGGTGCGGACCCGGAGTTTAGGGAGGTGTTCACCTCCCATGCCCATTCCATCACCGAAATAGCTGCTTCACGGTGCCCCACCTCGTCCCCGTGATCGATGTCTCCTCCCCCACCCTGATCACCGCTCCGATCGATCCTTCGGCATAGTAAGTATCGAACCCAGAGTCAACGCACATGCTATGGCCTTCGTCCACAGATAATCTCTGGATCCCACGGTCGTCGGCAGCCCGGTACACTAACGTGGCCTGAAGTACGGGCGTCATACACCACATCATCTGCTTCGCTGATTCAAGATACTGCGACCTCAGCAACACGCAGTTTGGCTCTGGGAATTGCGGCGTCCAAGTCGCAATCCCCGGCTGGCACTGGTCTAGCTGATACTCGTAAGATGCGTACTCCAGGCCACCCCCAGAATCGCAAATCACAGTCTCCATGAATAGTAGCTCGCGCGGCTCGTCACACACCCACCAGACGTCGACAGCGACTAGAGTGCCCACGTCGACATCGAGTGTATCCGGACCTTCCCCGATGAAACCGTCCACGTCCAGCTCAACGCGAAATTGGGCACTCACCAGGGAAGAAGACGCCAGCATCGCGAGGAGCGCCAGCGCAACTCGAATCGCAACCATGGGAGTCCTCCTCCTGAAGTGTCGCCATCGGCGCGGCCACCACACTCACGGCGACTCTCCAAATCTCATTCCCGTACTTTCCGGCCCGTAGGCCTAACTACAAGTCCCCAGTTCTTCCTTCCCCTCCGGATCCTGCGGAGCGAGCGGTGATCGCGCGGGGCTCGCGGAAGGACCGGCGCGAGAGTACTTGATCGGGAAATGGGCTCAGCTTCGGATCGTGGGCTCGGGTCGAGTGTTCGGCTGCGACCGCCCGTCGTCTCGAAGGCGCAAGCCCAGTTCTGCCTTGATCCGCGTCACCTCCTCCATGATTCCGATTCGGCCGTGCGGAGACCGAACACCCGTCGAGCGGCGTCCGAACGCGTGCGTGTTATCGATCGTCCTCGTTGATCGGACGGAGAGAAGGAGAGGAGCACGGCATCCTCCTTTCGGATCAGCCCGTGGGGAGAATCGTACACCCCTCGATCGTTCGGGATCAAGGAGAGAGGGGTGGGAGAGGGGTGGAGACGCGGAAGGAGCGTCCGTCGCGGCTCCTGGAAACGCGGGCGGGCGATC
>JAGUYC010000316.1 GCA_020061515.1 Gemmatimonadota bacterium | reverse complement strand
GGCGGGGTGGCGAGGGACCACCGCGACTCCGTACTTCTCGTTCGCCGCGAGCACCGCGCGCGCCGCGCGGAGAACCGCCTCGCGCTCGCCCGATCGGACCGAACCGAAGACGACCCATCGCTCGTCCGGACTTCTCGGGAACGCCGGATCGGGCGGATCGACGCTTTCGGTGTCGATCTTCGTGTTTCCGTGGACGAAGATCTTCCCCGACGCAACGCCGAAGGCCGCGAAGCGCTCGCCGTCGACCTCCCGCTGCACGCCGAGGAGCGACACACGCGCGAGTGCCGCGCGGTAGAGCGGCCGCACGAGCCGCATTCGCCGGAACGCCCTCGCGGAGATCCGCCCGTTCACGATCGCGACCGGGACAGTGGAGCGCGCGGCCTCCCGGAGAAGGTTCGGCCAGATCTCGGTCTCGACGAGAAGGAGCGCGCTGGGGCGAATCGCGTCGAACGCGGATCGGACCGCGGTCTCGAAATCAAGAGGCGCGTAGAACGATCGAACGTCCGACATCTTCTCCGCGCGCCGTTTGCCGGCGGCGGTCATCGAGGTGAGCAGGATGTCCGTCTCCGGCTGCGCGCGCCGAATCTCGCGAACGATCGGCTCCGCGCCTTCCGTCTCGCCGGCCGAGGCGGCGTGGATCCAGATCGGCCGGCGCGTCCCGAGCTCCTGGTAGCGGCCGAGCCTCTCGCTTCTCTCGACGGCGTCCCGTACGAGCAGCCGAAGCAGGGGAACGGCGAACGGGCGAACGCATTTCGTTCCAAATGAATACAAAGCTTCCATCATGCGGATTCTCCCGCCCCGCAGATCCGGTCCGCCTCCTTCGAGAGAACGAGGAGCGCGTTCTCCACGCGAGCGCGCGCCTCCTCCGCCGCCTCGGGAGAGAGCACTCGCGGCACATCGATCGGCGGGCCGTACCCGACCGCGACGCGCGCGAAGGGGGCCGGGATCCGGAAGCGGTCCCAGGATCCGAGCGTGAGGCCCCGGTTCGAAGCGCTCGCGAGAGGAAGGACGGGAACCCCCGCTCTCTGCGCGATCCGCACGACCCCCGCCTGAGCCGATTCCCGCGGGCCGCGCGGACCGTCCGGCGTGATCGCGAGATCGTATCCTTCGGACGCGCGGCGCGTCATCTCCAGGATCGCGCGCGCTCCCCCTCGTCCCGTCGACCCGCGCACCGATCCGAACCCGAGGTTCTCCGTGACGCGGCGGATGATCTCGCCGTCCCGGTGCCGGCTGATCAAGATCTGGATGCGCCGCCCGCGGTGCGTGAAGGTGAGCGGAAGGAGCCGCCCGTGCCAGAACGCGTAGAGGACCCGCATCCCTCGCGAGCGGCACGACTCGAGATGCTCCTCGCCGAACCATCGAATCCGCCATGTGGAGCCGAGGATGCGGATGACGAGCGGGCCGAGCCCCACCGCGAGATGAAAGGCGATCGTGTCGGAGAGCTTCGAGAGACGGCTCATTCGAGAATCCTCAAGACTTCTTCGGCGGCGCGCGCCGAGGCGCCCCCCTCGCCGAGCGTCTCCTTAACGGCGCGGATCCGCGCGCGCATCGCCTCGAGACGCTCGGGATGCAGGAGCCACTCGCGGGCGGCCGGAAGAACGCGGTCGGGCGTCGCGTCCCCTTGAAGAAACTCGGGGGCGAGACGTTCCCCCGCGAGGAGGTTCACCATGCCGACATGCGGAACGCGCACGAGCCGCTTTCCGATCATCCATGAGATCGGCGAGACGCGGTAGAGAACGGCCATCGGCGTTCCGACGCAGACCGCCTCGACCGTCATCGTTCCGGAGGCGACGAGCGCGAACTCCGAGGCGGCGAGAAGATCGTAGGTCTCTCCTCGAAGGAGCGGCGTCTCTCCCGCGTCGGCGCGTCGATACACCGCGTCGCCCAAGGTGGGCGCCGCTCCGATGAGCGGCGCGACCGGAAAGCCCTCGTCCGCGAGGCGCCGGACCGTCCGCGTCATGACGGGAAGAAGACGCTCGACCTCGTGCGCGCGGCTTCCGGGGAAGAGCCCGATGATCGTTTGGCCTTCAAGGATTGTCCGGCGCGCGCGAAACTCCCCCGCTGTTCCCGTCGGGCGCGCGAGATCGATGAGCGGATGCCCGACGAAGCGGACCGGCACGCCCCGCGCGCGGAAGAACGCCTCCTCGAACGGGAGGATCACGAGAAGGACGCGGGCGAGCTCTCGAAGAGCGCGCACTCTCCCGGCCCCCCACGCCCACGCTTGCGGCGCGACATAGTAGACGACCGGAACCGACTCCGACGCGGCGCCGCGCGCGAGACGGAGATTGAAGCCCGGGAAATCGATGAGGACGACTGCGGCGGGGCGCCTCCGGCGGATCTCCTTCCGGATGCGGGAGAGGGCGCGGAGAAAGAAGGGAATGCGGAGGGCCACCTCGGAGAACCCGAGCACGGAGAACTCGCGGATCGGGAAGAGGATCTCGACCCCCTCCTTCTCCATCCGGTCCCCGCCCACGCCCCAGAAGGCGAGATCGCTCCTTCGCGCGCGAAGCTCGCGGACAAGCTCCGCTCCGTAGAGCTCGCCCGACGCCTCCCCCGCGACGACCAGCACGTTCTTCATCCGCGCCCCCCGAGAAGCGGCGCGCGGAGAAGCATCGCGCCGAGGAGAAGACCGATCGCGGCGAGGGTTCGTCTCTCGACGCGAAGCGCCGCGCGCAGCCCGAGGCGCGGCGTCCCGATCGATCGTCCCCACCCGCGCGGAAAGAAGCGGGGAACCTCCCTCGTGTAGGCGGCGAACGGCTCGGGGAAGCGGCGCGCGAGCTCCGCCTCCTCCGCGCGGATGATCGCCGCGTACTGGGCCGCGAAAAGGATCCAGAGAACAGGAGGAAGAACCGGAATCCCCGAGAAGAGAGCGAGCCCGGTCGAGAGAAGGAGGTTGCCGAGGTAGAGCGGGTTTCGCGTGCGGGCGTAGGGTCCTTCCGCGACGAGGCTCTCCCCTCCGAGCACGCGCGAACGGGACGATCCGCCGATGAAACGGAGCGAGTCGATCCGAAGCGTCTCGCCGAGAAGGACGAGCGGGATGCCGGCGGCGATCGACCATCCGGTCGGCCGAGACGCGAGGAGAACGACGAGGACGAGGGGGAGAGGCGTGTACGCCCGCCATCGATAGAGGAAACGTCCGATCCGCTCCGCCCGCGGCCTCACGCCCGCCGCCCTATCCACCGGGTCCCCGGCCTCCGCGGATCTTCTCGAGGATCGCGTGGCCGACGCGGAGCGCATCGGTCGCCTCCCCCGCCTCGACGATCTTTCCTTCCTCTCCCCTCACGGCCCTTATAAAGTGAAGGATTTCGATGCGAAGGGGTTCTCCCTTCTCCACCGCGAGGGCGCGCCTCTCGATCAGCCTCGCGAAAGACTCCGGCGCGAGGCGGTCGGGGGGCGGAAGCTCGCCGGTCCGGCGGTAGATCGTGGCCGCCTGCTCGGTGTAGTCGAGGGAGATGTAGCGGTTCTCCTCGAAGATGCGGATCTTGCGAGTCTTCGCGAGGGAGATCCGGCTCGCGGTGAGGTTCGCGACGCATCCGTTCTCGAAGCGAAGGCGGGCGTTCGCGATGTCGATGTTCGCCGAGAGAACGGCGACCCCCGTCGCCTCGAGCCCCGCGAGAGGCGAGCGCGCGATTCGAAGGAGGATGTCGATGTCGTGGATCATGAGATCGAGGACGACGGAGACATCGAGCCCGCGCACGTCGAAGGGAGAGAGACGGTGGATCTCGACGAAGCGGGGATCGCAGCCCTCCGCGAGAAGCGAAGCGACCGCAGGGTTGAAGCGCTCGAGGTGCCCGACGGCGAGGATCTTTCCGGCGCGGCGGGCCGCCCGGTCCATCTCCTCGGCCTCGGCGGGGACCGGCGCGATCGGTTTCTCGACGAGAACGTGGACGCCGTGCGCGAGAGCCCGGAGCGCGACCTCGCGGTGCGCGGTGGTCGGTACGGCGATCGTC
>JAGUYC010000103.1 GCA_020061515.1 Gemmatimonadota bacterium | reverse complement strand
GTGCCCCCCGGTCTTGACGACTCGAAGCGCATCGCCCCTGATGGGCGCGCGGTTCTCTTCGCCGCGATCCTTCGCTCCGCGGACGCGGTCGGCGTCGGCCTCGCCTCCGAGGAGGAGATCGATCGCCGGAACATCCGCGAGGCGTCCCGCGAGGCGATGATCCGCGCGGTGCGCGCTCTCGGCTCATCGATCGACTGGGTTCTCGTGGACGGCGTTCGTCTCGATCCCTTCCCCTTCCGCCAGATCGCCGTCGCCGGCGGGGATCGCCTCGTCCCCTCGATCGCCGCCGCCTCGATCGTCGCGAAGGTCGTCCGCGACCGCCTGATGGAGTGCTTCCACCGCATCTACCCGGTCTACGGGTTCGACCGCCACAAAGGGTACCCGACCGAGGAGCACGCGCGGGCGATTGCCGCCTATGGCCCGTCATTGGTTCATCGTCGAACCTTTCATGTTCCGTTCCTCGCGGAGACGCGGGAGGCGGAGAGGGCGGCCCGATGAACAGCCGAATCCGGAAGGGCGCGCGAGGGGAGGAGATCGCCGCGCGGCATCTCGAGGGGCGCGGTTTTCGGATCCGCGCGCGGAACTACCGGACCCGCCGCGGGGAGATCGATCTCGTCGCGGAGCGCGGCCGAACGATCGTGTTCATCGAGGTGCGTTTCCGAAGAAGCGAAGCATTCGGCTCTCCGGCGGAGACGGTCGGCCCGAGGAAGCGGCGACGCATCGTTTCCGCGGCCGCCGCGTTCCTCGTCGAGCACGGCCTCGCCGAGCGCCCGTGCCGCTTCGACGTCATCGCCGTCACCGGCCCCGCCGCCGGCCCGGAGGAGATCCTTCACATCGAAAACGCATTCGATCGGGACGGGCGGCCGACCGGCTGCTGGTCCGGATCCTAAAAGGAGGAGCAGCATGCGACCCCTCGCGGCTTTCGCGCTCCTCCTCGTGAGCGCGGTCCCCGCCCTCGCGTCCGGCGTCTGGAGCTATCGCCACGAGGTTCTCCTCCCCGAGGAACAGAACGCCCGCCTCCGCATCTACGGGTTCGCGGGCGCGAGCGGGGTCCTCGAGAAGAAGCCGGAGGGTGAGGGGAGCGGATGGAGAGCGAGCCTCACCGAGCGTGCCGCCTCGGGAGTTTGGGCGACGGGCACGCTCGTCGATCGGTTCACGTACTTCGCCGAAGGGCTCGCCTTCTACGATCCGGGAAAGCTCGCCCTCGGTCAGGCGCGCGCGGACCTTCACATCCTGCCCCGGGCTCTTTCCCTTCGCGCGGGACGCTTTCTTTTTCCGTTCGGGATCGAGGCGCGCGGGGCGCCGCATCGGGTGAACCGGTTCGTCCTTCGCCCGCTTCTTCGAAGCGGCCCGAACCAGGGGGTCGCGCTTTTCGGCGATCTCGGGGGCGGGGCGGTCAACGTCGCAGGGGGAATCTCCGAAGGCTTTCCCGCGGCGCTCGCGGACACGCTTCTCGGCGCGGTGGACGGCACGAACCGAGAGGCGGTCGGAGGCCGCGTCGGTCTCTCGCCGATGCCCGGCGTCGAGATCGGGGGGTCGTACGCCGAGGAGGACGGCGACGCGCGCGCGCAGCTCCTCGGCATCGACTTTTCCGTGAGCGGCGGGCCTCTCTTTCTGGCGACCGAGTGGGGCAGGCTTCGGAGGGACGGAGAGGAGGAGACCGCGATCGACTTGGCGTACGGGAGGCTCGCGTACCGAATCGTCGAGTACTCCGATCATTTCGACGCGATCGAGATCCTGGGCGGAGCGGACCTCGTCGACCCGAGGGAGAACCCGTCCGGGGAGAGGCGGATCGACTACCTGGGCGGGATCCTCGTCTCGCCCCGTTCCTGGATCGTCCTCAAGGCGGAGTATCGATCCGTCGACCGCGAGGGGGACCGAAGCGGGCGCATCCTCGCCGAAGCGCTTCTCGTTTGGTGATTTCCGTCCGCCCCGGGGCTTCCCTTCGACCGCGAATGTGCTAAACTTACACCGTGTCTTCCCTTTCGAGGAGGCGCGGACCGTGAAAAGATCCTCGCTCGCGTGGGTTGTGCTCGCCGCGCTGCTCGCGGCCGGATGCTCCGAGCGCGCGCCCGACGAACCGAACGGAAACGGGAACGGAACCGGACCGCGAGACGCCGCGTTCTGGACCGCCGAGGGGTGGAAGCGCTACGGGGATCGGAACTTCTCGGGCGCGGTCACCGCTTTTCAGAACGCGCTCACTAAGGATTCGATCTACGTTCCTGCGATCGCGGGACGGGCCTGGTCGAACCTCGAGCTCGGGTACATCGGTCTTTCGCTCTCGGAGTTCGAGAGCGCGCTCGCCCTCGACAGCTCCGCGGTCGACTGCTACTACGGCGCCGCGTACACGGCGCACGCGCAGGGTCTCATTTTTCCGAACCAGGCGCGCACTCGGTTCGAGCAAGCGATCGGCCTTGCGTTGAAGGGCCTCCAGAGGGGAGGCGGCTCCTACGTCTTCGCGCGCAACACCTCCGTCAGCTCGGTCAGCCTTCGCGTGCTCCTCGCGCGGGCGTACTACGGGATCGGCCGGTACCAAGAGGCGAGAGAGATCGTGGATCTTCTCGATCCGAACAACGGCCTCTCCTCGTCGAGCCCGACCTATCTTCGGGATCTTCTTCTCGCGATCGAGGGCTTGGGGGATCTGGTCTCATGAGGCGGCGCGCGCTTCTGTTTGTGTGGGCGGCGCTCGCGGCGGCGATCGTTCTCGCCGGTCCGGCGTTCGCCCGTTCGGCCTTGCCGATCGGGGCGGATCTCTTCTCGAACCCGTACGAAATCGCGGAGAAGGGAGATGTCGCGTACGCCCTCTATCCTTCGGGCCTCGCGATCCTCGACATCCGTTCGGCCCTCCGGCCGAGCCTCATCTCCAACATGTTCCTCCCCGGCGAGGCGGGCGGACTTCTTTTACGGGACAACTATCTCTATGTGAGCCGCGGAACGGGCGGGCTCTTCACGATGAACCTCGACGATCCGTTCCGCCCGGCGGTCGTGGACACGCTTCCGGCCCCCTCGAGCTTCGGGCGTCTCGACCACGGCTGGAATCGGCTTCAGGCGGCGGATCGGGACAGCGGGCTCATCGTCATCGACATCCAGAACCCGGGCGCCCCGCAGCGTCTCTACAAGTACCCGATCGGCGAGCCGATCCAGGATATCCGGGTCCGCCGCGCGGTGGCCTCTCTCGCGTTGGAGCGCGGAGGACTCCGCACGTTCGACATCTCCCACTACATTCCGGTTCCGCTCGCCCATCGGCCCGATCTCGAGGGCGCGGTGCATCTCGACTTCTCGTTCGCGACCCTCTATGTCTCGCGCGGCGAGGACGGCATCTCCGCGGTCGATGTCTCCGACTCGACGAACCCGGTGATCCTCGCCGACGCCTATCGTCCGCCCGGCGCGACCGGCGACGTGGCGGCGGTCGACTCCTTCCTCGTGGCGGTTCACGACGCGCGAGAGCTTCATCTTCTTCGGCGCGGGGGGCTCTCCGCCGGGGCGCTGGCAGTGAGCGCGGTGGACACCACGCTCGGGCGCGTTCTGGCGAAAGGAGGACGCGTCTACTCGACCGGACTCGACCGAGGGCTCCGGCTCGTGGAGCTCGTCATCCCGCAGAACGCGACCTACATCGCCGGCTTCGCCGTCCCGGGCGCGGTCGTCTCCGACGTCGCCGTGGAGGCGGACACCGCCTTTCTCGCGGTCGGCACGAAGGGGGTGGGCCTCGTCTCGCTCGCGGACGAGCTGAACCCCGTTCTCCTCGGGTTTCTCCCCGCCGCGGGGAATGTCAATGCTTTGGAAGTGAAAGATCGATACATCTACACAGCGGAGGCCGGCCAGGGTCTCCGCGTGTACGACGCCGCGTCGGGGGCCGCGGTCGGGTTCGCGTCGACGCCGGGGACGCAGGGGCTTCTCGTCGAGGGGTCCCTCGCGTACATGTGCGGGGGATCGGCGGGGCTCTCCATCCTCGACGTCTCCAACCCGGCGGGGCCCGTCCCCGTCGGCTCGATCGGGACGGGAGGGG
>JAGUYC010000011.1 GCA_020061515.1 Gemmatimonadota bacterium | reverse complement strand
GGCCTTGCGCCGCCCGGCCGCGAGCGAAGCCCCCCGCACGGGGAACGGCTCGCCCGCCCGATCCTCGGCGCACGGATGCCGCTCAGTCCACTCCTTCCACGGACTCCCCGCTCGGCTCGTCTCCCTCGCTCGGCTCCCGCTTTTCGCGCGCCGATTCCGCTTCCTCGCCGCGCGGCCGGCGCGGAGGCTGATCCTCGCCGCCGCGCGCGGGAGGTTCCTCCTCCATCAACGCGACGGTCGGACCCTCGGGCAGCCTCTCCTTCCGAAAGACCGTGAAGCGCAGGATCGCCTCGTTCAGACGGAAGGCTCTATGCAGCGCCGGAATTCGGCTCGGATCGTCCTCGAAGTGAAAGACCGCGTAGTGCCCGTCCGACTCCTTGCGAATGTCGTAGGCGAGCCTCCGCCTTCCCATCCGCTCGACCGCGTGAATCGAGCCCTTTCCCGACTCGACCAGGCTTCGCACCTTCTCGATCTCCTGCTCGACCTCTTGCGCTTCCAAGCGGCCGCTGAAGACCAGCATCGACTCATAGATCGCCAATCGACCATTCCTCCCTTCCCCGGAGCTACCGGAGAAACAGGGGCGCCAGCACGAGGGAGACCACCGACATCAGCTTGATCAGAATGTTCAGCGACGGTCCCGCAGTGTCCTTGAAAGGATCCCCGACCGTGTCGCCCACCACCGCGGCCCGGTGGGCTTCCGAGCCCTTTCCGCCCAAAGCTCCGGACTCAATGTGCTTCTTCGCGTTGTCCCACGCGCCCCCCGCGTTCGCCATGAAGATGGCGAGAAGGACGCCGGACGCCGTCACGCCCGCGAGAAGCCCGCCGAGCGCACGCACGTCCAGAAACCCGAAAACGATCGGCGTCGCCACCGCGAGGATTCCGGGCGCGATCATCTCGCGGAGCGCCCCCGTCGTCGCGATGTCCACGCACTTCGCGTAGTCCGCCTCTGCGGTCCCCTCCATCAAGCCCGGGATCTCCCGGAATTGCCGGCGGACCTCCTCGATCATCCGAAACGCCGCCTTCCCCACCGCGCGGATCGCGAACGAGCTGAAGAGATAGGGCATCGCCGCGCCGACGAGGAGCCCGGCCATCACCTTCGGCTCTAAAATATTCAAGCCCTCTTCGCGAAGACCGACCCGAGCGGTGAACGCGCTGAAGAGCGCGAGGGCGGTGAGCGCCGCCGATCCGATCGCGAAGCCCTTTCCGATCGCCGCCGTGGTGTTGCCGACCGCGTCCAGCTTGTCGGTCCGCGCCCTCACCTCGGGCCCGAGCTTCGCCATCTCCGCCACGCCCCCCGCGTTGTCCGCGATCGGCCCGTACGCATCCACGGCGAGCTGGATGCCGATCGTCGAGAGCATGCCGAAGGCGGCGATCGCAATCCCGTAGAGTCCGGCGCGGTCGTGCGCGATCACGATCGCCGCCGCGAGGACGACGACCGGGAGGGCGGTCGATCGAAGACCGACGGCGATCCCGGCGAGGATGTTCGTCGCCGCTCCGGTCGTCGAGTCCTCCGCGATGGAGCGCGCGGGACGCCTCGCTTCGGATGTGAAGTATTCGGTGATCAGGCCGACGAGAATCCCCGCCACGAGCCCGACCGCCATCGCCCAGAAGACGCCCATCGCTCCGTACGCTCTCCCTCCGCTTTCCCACGACTCCGGAAGGAACGCGCGGATGAGGAAGAACGAAGCGATCATCATCGCGATCCCCGCGCCGAACGTTCCGACGTTGAGGGCGGTCTGCGGATTGCCTCCCTCGCGCGTCCGCACGAAGAACGTGCCGGCCATCGAGGCGACGATTCCGACTGCGGCGAGGAAAAGCGGAAGGAGCACGGGAGCCGGGCTCTCGCCGACGAGGCCGACGCCGAGGATCATCCCGCCGACGATCGCCCCGACGTACGACTCGAACAGATCCGCCCCCATCCCCGCCACGTCCCCCACGTTGTCCCCCACGTTGTCGGCGATGACCGCGGGATTGCGCGGATCGTCCTCCGGAATCCCCGCCTCCAGCTTCCCCACGAGATCGGCGCCGACATCGGCGGCCTTCGTGTAGATTCCTCCGCCGACGCGCGCGAAGAGCGCGATCGAGCTCGCCCCGAGGCTGAAGCCGGAGAGAACGGAGAGGACGCGGGACGCGCTCCACCCGAACCCGGCCCCGGAGTAGAGGAGAAAGAGGAGGCTGAGACCCAAGATTCCGAGCCCGACGACCGAGAGCCCCATCACGCTCCCGCCGGAGAAGGCGACGAGAAGAGCGTCCGGTAGGCTCTTCCGCGCGGCGGCGGCGGTGCGGACGTTGGCCTCCGTGGCGACGCGCATGCCGAAGAACCCGGCGAGACCGGAGGCAATCGCCCCGCACACGAAGGAGAGCGCCACGAGCGGGTGCGTGTCCGGGGACCGCGAGGCGAATGCGAGAAGAACCGCCGCCACGATCACGAAGACGGCGAGGATCCGGTACTCGCGCCCGAGGAAGGCCATCGCGCCCGCCCGCGTGTGGCCGGCGATCTCGATCATCTTCGCCGTACCCGCGTCCTGCCGGCGAACCCACGCCGCTTTGTAGAGCGCGAACAGGAGGGCCAGGACTCCCGCCGCGGGAACCAGAAAGAACGATTGAGAGATCACCCGGTTGTTTCCTCCTCCGTCTCCCCGCCCGGGAGAGGATCTTTACGATTAAATTGTTCCATTGCTCGAACGACCCCGCCCGAGACCCAGGCCTTCGCGCAGAGAACCGCGCTCTCGATCATCGCCGCGACGGCCGTCTTCTCTTCCCCGAGGAACGGCTCGAGAACGTAGTCGGCGAGGTCTGTCCCCTCGGGGGGCGGCCCGATCCCGAGGCGGAGCCGAGGAAACTCCTCGGTACCGACCGCCCGGATGATCGAGGCGAGCCCTTTCTGTCCGCCGTCGCTCCCCCTCGGCCGCACCCGAAGCTTTCCGAGCGGAAGGTTCGCATCATCGGAGACGACGAGAAGGTCCGCGGGCGCCAGATCGAAGTCCCCGAGAAGCGCCGCGACCGCCGCTCCGCTCCGGTTCATGAAGGTCGTCGGCTTCGCGAGGACGACCCTCCTCCCGGCGATCCTTGAGCCATGAAAGAAATACGGTCCCCGCCTCTCGAACGTCCGGCCTCCTCCGGCGAGCGCGTCCACCACGCGAAAGCCGACGTTGTGACGGGTCGGCGCGTATTCCTTGCCCGGATTTCCGAGTCCGACGACGGCGAGCAACGGAACCTCCCGATCCGGAGCACGCGCCGACTTCCCGCGCCGCGCGCTCCGGCCGCACCCGGCCTCGCGCGAGAGAACGGCGGCGGAGACAGGCGGAAGCCGGGACGGATCGATCGCGCGCCTCGCGAGGACGGGGGACGCTCCCTTGCGGCGAAACCGGGCGCAGCATCCGGGCTAGGACTCTTCCTTCTTCCCCTTCGGCTCTTCCTTCTTCCCCTTCGGCTCCTCCTTCTTTCCCTTTCCTCCCTCGGCGGCTTCCTCTCCCTCGGCGGCCGCCTCGGCGGCTTCCTCCCCCTCGAGGGCCGCGGCGGGAGCCGCCTCGACGACCTTCCGCGGGGTCGCCACCGAAACCACGGTGACATCCACGTGCGTGAGGAACTCCTCATTGCCGCGCGGGATGTCCACCACGCGAATCGAGTCGCCGATCATGAGGCCGCTCACGTCGAGCGTGTAGGATTCGGGGATCTCGTCCGGCCGGCAGCGGACGTCGATCTCGCGGATATGCACGTCCATCACGCCGCCGAAGTTCTTCACGCCGATCGGCTCGCCCACGAGGACGATCGGGACGGTGACGTGGTACTTCCGCGTGAGGTCGACTTTGAGAAGATCGCAATGAATGATCTGCCGCGTGACCGGATGCCTCTGCACCTCCCGGATCACCGTGGTGATCGGGGCCGTTTCCTCCCCAATCCGGAGGTCGATGAGCAGCGTCGCCCCGTGGCTCCTTCGCAGGAGAGGCCGAAGATCCGTCTGCTTGATCTGGATCGCCTGCGCCGTCTCTCCGAAACCGTAGAGAACCCCCGGGACGACCCCATCGGCCCGGAGCTTGCGGAGATCTCCTCTCGTTTCCGTCGAGCGGGTCGCCGCCTGCAATGTCGCTTTCATGTTCCCGAACTCCCGGGGGAGAATCGATCCCCCTCTTTCGGCCCGCCCGACGGGGGGCCGGCCGATCCTCTAGTCCATGAAAAGGGAGCTGACCGACTCCTCCCGATGAATCCTCTGGATCGCCTCTCCGAGCAGTTCCGCGACGGAAAGAACGCGGATCTTCGGGCTCGAGACGCGGAGGGGGATGGTGTCGGTGACCACGAGTTCCTTAATGATCGAATCATCGAGGCTCTTGTGGGCCGGTCCGGATAGGACCGCGTGCGTGATCGCTCCGTGGATTTCCTTTGCCCCTTCCTTCTTCAGCATGTCGACGGCGGCGACGACGGTCCCCGCCGTGTCGATCAGATCGTCCACGATCAGCACGTTCTTGTTCTCCACGTCTCCGATGACGTGGTACACCTCGACGGCGTTCGGATGGGGGCGCCTTTTGTCGATGATGGCGAGCCCCGCGTTCAGGCGCTTCGCGTACGCCCGCGCCATCTTCACGCTCCCGATGTCCGGGGAGACCACCACGAGATCGTCGCCGCGCATCGCCTCGAAGTGCTTGATGAGCACGGGAGCGGCGTACAGGTGATCGACCGGGATGTCGAAGAAGCCCTGGATCTGGCTCGAATGCAAGTCCATCGTGAGCACCCGGTCGACGCCCGAGACCGCGATCAGGTTCGCCACGACCTTGGCGGAGATCGCGACCCGCGGTTTATCCTTCCGGTCCTGCCTCGCGTACCCGAAGTAAGGGATGACCGCCGTGACGCGCCGGGCGGACGCTCTGTTGAGCGCGTCGCCGATGAGGAGGAGCTCCATGAGGTTGTCCGCCGGGGCGAAGGTGGACTGGATCACGAACGCATCCACACCGCGGGCGTTCTCCCCGATCGCGACGGAAATCTCCCCGTCCGAGAAACGGCGAATGTCGATCGCGGAAAGCCGGGTCCCCGCCGCGGCCGCGATCCGCTCCGCGAGAGGCGGGTTCGCGAGTCCCGAGAAAATCTTCAAACCGCTGCTCATCACCCCTCCGAGCGCCCCCCGGCGCTTCCGGACACAGAACCGCTAGTATAGAGACGCAGACACGCGCGGTCAAGCGAAAGACCGGCGGATCCACGGCTTCCGAACCCGTTCTCAGTCAATGCGTTGGCTGGGGCGGGAGGATTCGAACCTCCGAACCAGGTTCCAAAGACCTGTGTCATACCACTTAACGACGCCCCATCGTTTCGACGTGGTTTCGAGGACGCTTCGGGGACGGGACGTTTCGGCGACGTTGCTGAGTACGCTCCCCCCGGAACGAGCGCGACAATGTTCCCGAGAAGGATACCGCAACGTGCGCAACAACGTCCCCGAAAAGGATCTCAGCGGGAGCTTTCCACTGCGGAAGCGTGCACGCCCCCGGCCTTCGCCAGCTCTTCCCGGTACAGACCGAGAACCTTCGTCTCAATCTTCGCCCGCATCTCGTTGTTGATCGGATGGGCGATGTCCTGGAAGGATCCGTCGGAGCGCCTTCGGGACGGCATGGCCACGAAGAGGCCGTTGTTCCCCTCGATCACCTTCAGCCCGTGCACGACGAAGCAGTTGTCGAAGGTCACGCTCGCGAAAGCCTTCAGCCTGTCGTCGGGCCGGATGGTGATGCGCACTTCGCTAATCTCCATTCTGCTCACCGCCTTCTTTCGAGAGGCCCGTGCTCAACGAAGCGAGGAATCGATATCCGGAGAAAGTCGGGTGAGCGACGGCGGCGAGGCGGCAATCGCGGAATCGGGAGAGGAGGCCGTTCTCGTCGACCTCCGCGGGAGCAAGCACCCCGAAGAGGCTCGGTCCGCTCCCGCTCATGCGAACGCCGCCGGGGCAGAAGGGCTCCATCCGACCCAGGAGATCCCGAAGGACGGGGGAGGCCGGCACCACCGCTTCCTCCAACCGGTTGAACAGACAGCGAAGCACGTTGCCCGGCTCAGGGTCCGGCGCCTTCTTCAGATTAGACGACCGTCCGGCTCCTGTCAACGCCAATGTGTCGAACTCTTTATATACGAACGAGGTAGAGAGCCTGAGATCCGGCGTCACGACCAGAAATCGAGTGGAGGATGGGATCGGCGGATAGGGGCGCACGATTTCTCCGCGCCCCTCGCAGAGCCTGGTCCCGCCGTAAAGAAAGAAGGGGACGTCCGACCCGATCTCGGCGCCGATCCGGGCGAGCCGTTCGAGCGGCGCGTCGAG
>JAGUYC010000117.1 GCA_020061515.1 Gemmatimonadota bacterium | reverse complement strand
GGGTTCCCCTCGCGCCGGCGCTCCCCGCGGCGATTCGGCCGTCGCGGAAGCCCGACTCCCTCTCGTTCCATGCGATCCGCTCCTTTCCGTCGGTTCGCGTGCGCGGGTTTCCTCGCACGCCCCTCTTCAACTTATCGGCAGGATTCCTCCTTCGTCGACCGAGAATGTTCGAAAAGGAAGCTGAAAAAGAAGCTGTATCAGGCACAGAACGTAGAACGCTCAGAACGCTCCTCGGAAACAGGAGTGGAGAAGGCTGCGTAGAGAGCCGTAGACGAGCCACGAAGCGCGGGTTCGAGCGGAACAGAATCCTCGGAAGTGGAGTCTTACCGGGAGGGCGCAACGGTCGGCGGCGCGTGGAGACTCCCCTGTGCTCCCCGGGGGGGGAGAGCCTTCCGGAATCCGCGTCGGACGTTGATCTTCTGCCGGAGGGGCGAAAAATGAAAAAGGTCGTTCTCGCGGGTGCCGCGCTCGTTCTGATCGTGGCCGGGGTCGTCTACGGGACGCGCGGCTCGAACGGGAAGAGCGAAGGGGGAACGCGCGTGCGGGTGGAAAGGGGCGCGATCGTCGACAAGGCGCTCGCGACCGGCCGAATCGTCCCGCGCGAGGAGGTGCAGGTGAAGTCGCAGATCTCGGGAATCGTGCGCGCCTGCTATGTCGAGGTGGGGGACGAGGTGCGGGAGGGCGAACGGCTGATCGAGATCGCCCCCAACCCGACCCCGCTCGAGCGGACCGAGGCGGAGCGGAACGTGCAGCTCGCCGAAATCTCCTGCGACCGCTCGAGGTTGGAGCACGACCGCCGGGCCACCCTTCTCGAGAGCGGTCTCATCTCCCAGGAAGAGTACGACGCCGCGCGTAACCAGCTCGAGGGGGTCTCGGTGGAGAGGGATCTCGCGGTCGAACGGCTCGCGTTGATCAAAGAGGGGAAGATTCGGGGGAGCCGGGCGGTCGATTCGGTCATCCGCGCGCCGGCCTCGGGCACCGTTCTCGAGAGGCTCGTCGATCCGGGGGAGCCGGTCGTTCCTCTCACCTCCTTTCAGGAAGGGACGGCTCTTCTTACCATTGCCGACATGAACGATTTAGTCTTCAAAGGAACGGTCGACGAGATCGATGTCGGCAAGCTCGAGCCCGGACTCCCGGTGCGAATTCGCGTGGGAGCTCTGCCGAATGCGGAAATCGAAGGACGGGTCGTGCGGATCGCTCCGAAGGCGAGAGAGGAACAGGGGACGACCCTCTTCGACGTCGAGGCTTCGATCGAGGACGCCGGCGGATCGCTTCTTCGGGCCGGGTACTCGGCGAACGCGGACGTCGTGATCCGCGAGAAGCTGGATGTGCTTCTCCTTCCGGAACGGGTCGTCTCGTTCGAGGGGGAGAAGGCGTTTGTCGAGCTCCCGCCGGCGGGCTCCGGCGCGGAGCCGGTGCGGCGCACGATCGAGGTGGGCCTCTCGGACGGCCTCCAGATCGAGGTGCTCTCCGGGCTCGAGGAAGGGGACGAGGTCTGGCAGAGGCCCCCAAGGGAGATCGAGTAACGGGCGATGCGGGCGGCGTTCTTCAGGCAGTTCCTGCGCGACGTGCGGGCTCAGAAGCTCCGTCTTGCCCTCACCCTCTTCGGGATCATTTGGGGGACGGTCTCCGTCGCTCTCCTTCTCGCGTTCGGCGAAGGGCTCCGCGCGAACGTGCTCAAGGAGATTCGGGGGCTCGGCGAGAACATCGTGATCGGCTGGCCGATGCGGACGAGCAAGCCGTGGCAAGGGCTCCCTCGGGGGAGGCAGATCCGCGTGACCGAGGAGGACATGGACCTCCTCGCGGCGGAGATCCCCGAGATCTCGTCCATCTCCGCCGAGTTCAGCACCGGCAGCGTCCGCTTCCGCTCGGGACGGAACGTGGTCGTCCCCCAGCTCGCCGGCGTGCAGCCCGCATTCGGCGAGATGCGGAACCTGATTCCGGAGGCGGACGGGCGCTTCATGAACGATCTCGACGCGCAGCGCCGTCGCCGCTGCATCTTTCTCGGAGACGAGCTGAAGACCGACCTCTTCGGCGCGGAGAGCGCTGTCGGGCGCTACCTCTACCTGAACAACGTCCCTTTTCTCGTCGTGGGCGTGATGAAGCCGAAGTCGCAGGACTCGAGCTACAGCGGCCGAGACAACGAAAAGGGGGTCATCGCGAGCCGCACCTTCCGGGCGATCTTCGGCCGCGAGTATCCGAACAACTTCGTCTTCCAAGTCGCCGACCGGTCGAAGGTCGAACGGGCAAGAAATCGAGTCTACGAGGTTCTCTCGAGGAAATACAAGTTCGACCCGACCGACCGGGAAGCGATCATGATCTGGGACACGACCGAGTTCTACGGCTTCCTCGACACGTTCTTTCTGGTGTTCAACGTCTTTCTCGGCGTGGTCGGCGCGCTCACGCTCGTCGTCGGCGGGATCGGGGTGAGCAACATCATGAACGTGGTCGTCGAGGAGCGCACAAAGGAGATCGGGATCAAGATGGCGCTCGGCGCGAAGGGGCGCGCGGTGATCGCCCAGTTCCTCGGCGAGACGCTCCTCATCACGTTCCTGGGCGGCCTCGCCGGCTTCGCGATCAGTCGCGGGATCATCGCCCTCGTCCCCGCGTTCGGGCTCGCGGAGCACATCGGCACGCCGATCCTCTCCGCGCGGACCGCCGCGATCACGGCGAGCGTTCTCGGGCTCGTCGGCCTTCTCGCGGGGTACTTCCCCGCTCGCGCCGCGTCGCGACTGAACCCGGTCGAGGCGCTGAGGATGTAGCATGATCCGTCCTCTCCTCATCGCGAGGCTTTTCCGGAGGAGCGTGCGCATCCAGCGGAAGCGGATGACCCTCACGATCATGGCCGTCGCGTGGGGAACGATCGCGATCGTTCTTCTTCTCTCCTTCGGCGAGGGGCTGAAGAGGAGCATGGACACAGGGAGGAAGGGGCTCGGGTCGGGCATTCTCGTTCTCTGGCCCGGACAGACGGAGAAGGCATACGCGGGCTTCCCGCAGGGGAGGAGCCTCCACTTCCTTCCGGAGGATCCGCGTCTTCTCGAGAAGAGCATTCCCGAGATCGAGGCGATCAGCGGGGAGATGATCCGGTGGGGGACGCAGCTGGTCGTCGGGCGGACGGTGCTCAACAAGAAGCTCACGGGCGTGGAGCCGATCTTCGGCGATCTCCGCGCGCATGTTCCGGAGCCGGGCGGGCGCTTCCTGAACGAGCTCGATCAGCGGCAGAAGCGGCGCGTGATCTTCCTCGGCACGGAGCTGAAGAAGGACCTGTTCGGCGAGGAGCCGGCCGAGGGGAAGCGGGTTCTCGTGAACGGAGCCCCCTTCACCGTCGTGGGAGTCATGCGCGAGAAGAGGCAGATGGGGATGTACGGAGGTCCGGACGAGGATCACGCCGCCATCCCCTTGAGCACCTTTCAAGCGCTCTTCGGGGATCCGTACCTCGACGACATGGTGGTCAAGCCGCGCGACCCGAACCGCGCGGAACACGTGAAGCGCCGGATCAACGAAGTCCTCGGCGCGAAGTACCGCTTCGACCCGGAGGACTCCCGCGCGGTGCGCGTGTGGGACACCATCGAGAACGCCCGGACGTTCTTGAAGGTGATGTTCGGCATCGAGATCTTCCTCGGGATCATCGGCGGTCTTACGCTTCTCATCGGCGGGATCGGCGTGGCGAACATCATGTACGCGGTGGTGAAGCAGAGAACGCAAGCGATCGGCGTCCAGATGGCGCTCGGGGCGTTC
The DNA here is from genome assembly GCA_020061515.1 of Gemmatimonadota bacterium. GTDB lineage: Bacteria > Orphanbacterota > Orphanbacteria > Orphanbacterales > Orphanbacteraceae > VGIW01. Next base: position 9,660 of record JAGUYC010000117.1, on the reverse strand, counting down.
CGCTCCGACGTGATGGGCCCGATCGTTCTCGAGGCGGTCGTCATCACGTGCGTGGGGGGCGCGGTCGGGATCGCGGCCGGCTGGGGGATCGTGCAGGGGCTCGGCTTCGTGCAAGGGCATGTGGAAAGCCCGGCGATGGAGTTCATCGGGAGGCCGACCTTCTCGCTTCCCATCGCCGGGGTGACGGTGCTCATTCTCGGGATGACGGGTCTTCTCGCCGGCTACTTCCCCTCTCGCCGCGCGGCGAGCGTGCAGCCGGCGGAAGCCCTGCGGCACGAGTAGAGGAGACCAGAGGATGTTCGCTAGGAAGAACGGGAACGGAGGCGCAGCGGGAACGAACGGGTTTCTCATCGAGCTCGCGGGGATCCGGAAAGTCTATCGGACGGGAGCCCTCGATGTCGAGGCGCTCCGCGGAATCGACCTCGCGGTCCGAGGAAACGAGTTCATCGCGGTCGTCGGGCCTTCCGGCTCCGGAAAGTCGACGCTCATGAACATCCTCGGCTGCCTCGACACGCCGACCGAGGGCTCCTATCTTCTCCGCGGCGAGGAGGTCGCCCGCTTCTCGCCCGATCGCCTGGCGGAAACCCGGAACCGTCATGTAGGGTTCGTCTTTCAAAACTTCAACCTTCTCCCGCAGATCACGGCCTACGAAAACGTCGAGATGCCGCTCCTCTTTCGAGGGACGGGGGCGAGGGAGCGGCGGGAGAGGGTCGAGCGGCTCTTCGAGCAGGTGGCGCTCCTGGACCGGATGAAGCACCGGCCGACCGAGCTCTCGGGCGGCCAAATGCAGCGGGTCGCGATCGCGCGCGCCCTCGCCTGCGACCCGGACATCATCCTCGCGGACGAGCCGACCGGGAATCTCGATTCCGGATCGGGCCGGGACATCGTTCATCTCTTCGAGGAGCTCTGGACGGGGGGCCGGACGATCCTTCTCATCACGCACGACGAATCGATCGCCAAGAGAACGCGCCGCATCGTGCAGCTTCAAGACGGGAAGGTCGTCTCGGACGAGATGACGTAGCCACGTGGAAATGGTGACAGACACCATTGGGGAAATGCGGAAAATGGTGTCTGTCACCATTTCGGGGACGAGCGGACGTAGCCTGGAGTACACGAGCGTCTCATCCGAGCGGGAACCAGTAGCTCATCTTGAGAACGAAGAGGTTCTCTCCCCGCGCGCCGAGGCTTCCCCAAAGGTCGCGCCCTCCGACGAGCGCCCCGCTCGTCGTTCGTGACTCGCGGTTTTGCTGCCAAACGAGAAAGAGCGTGCTCCCCTTTCGCCACTCCCAGCGGAGAACGACGTTGCTCCGAAACGACAGATAGTTGAAGTCCTGGTTATCGATCGTAAAGGGAGTGCCGTCGACCGTGACCGTTCGCGATCCGTCTTCGTTCACGACAAGGGTCGAGCCCCCCTCTTTGCCGTAGGTGAGGATCGATCGATCGCGCGGCCGGCGGAGTTCCCCGTGGTCGAAATGCCGCCCGCTCGAGGCGAAGGGCTCCGCGTAAACCTCGAGCGTGAAATCCGGCGTCGCCGCGCAGTTCACGCGAAACCGAGCCGACAGGGTACCCTGCTCGATCCAGGAGAAGACGTAGCGCGTTCCGTACGTCTCTTCGGGCCCTCCGTCCCACGCGCCGATGTACTGGCGCGCGATGCGCGAGGCGGCGTACCTCGGCTCGACGGAAAGCTCCCATCTCCCTCCGGTTCTCGTCGAAAGGCTCCCGCGGAAGACCCCGATCTTCGCGCCCGCCTCGTTCCCCTGCAGCTCCGACTCGACGAGCCAGCGCGCGTCGGAAGCCCAGCTGTTCGAGACGCCGATCCACGATGACCATCCGCGGAATCTCTGCATGAGAGGCCCGCCGCGCGTCAGGTCGTCGCTCAGGTTCCTCGGCGTTCCCCAGATCCCGCACCAGCCGCTCCAGTGGTTGTTCCATGTGCAGTTGAAGGAGAGATCCGCGCTCCGGTGCGTCCGGACGCCTCCGTAATTCCATTCCTGATAGGTTCCGAGATTGATGGAATACTCGCGAAAGATCCGTCCCGGTTTCGTCTCCCGGTACTTGAGGCTCCCGCCTCCCCCGATGTCGTCGGCGGATTGTAGGCGCCCCGCGTCGTTGATTTCGAATCCCGGCGATTCCCCGTTGACGCCGACCTCCCACAGCCAATGCTCTCCGGAGACGCGCGAGGCCCAGAGCGAGAACGTGTTCCCGGAGAGCGACGTCCGCGTGGAGTCGAGCGTCACGTGCGAGGCGTCGGGGCGCTGGAAGTAGTGCGCGCTCGACCGCTGCACCCTCGCGATCGCGCCCGGATCGCCCTCGACGCGGCTGAAGCCGGCGTGTCCGGTGAGCGCGTATTCCTTGTCGCGCGTCGTGAGCTTCCAGTCGGCGCCTCCCGCCACGGCGCGGCGCGCGAGGTCGCCTCGGAGGTCCTCTTCCGCTCCGATCTTCCGCTCGACGCCGGTCAGGATCACCCCCGCGGTCGATCGGCTCTCGCCGAACTCCTGTTGGAGCCTGAGAACGCCGTAGCCGGTGAGCGGCTCGACGAGAGCCTCCTCGCGCGTCCCGTTCGTGCCCGAGGCGGTCCGCGCGCGCTCCTCGTCGGTGACCGCGGCGAGCGCTCCGATCGAAAGCCCGCCCGCGAACCGCCCGGTCGCCTTCATCGCGCCCAGGATCGTCGTGTGTTCCGGCGAGTCGACCCAGTCCGCGTCCGGCTCGCCGCGCGGGCTGGCGCCGATCCGCCTCGAGTAGAACCACCCGGCTCCGTCTCCGGCGAGCAGCCGGTTCCCCTCGACGAAGAACGGCCTCCGTTCCTCGAAATAGGTCTCGTACGCGGTGAGGTTCACCTCCGCCGGATCCGCCTCGATCTGCCCGAAGTCCGGATTAATCGTCCCCTCGAGCGTGAGGTTCGGGCCGAGCCCCATCTTGAGATCCGTCCCCGCGCGCCCGCGGAAGGACTGCTTCATGGTGAAAGGATCGTCCGGGTCGATCGTTCCGGCGAAGCGCGCGTCGGCGGCGGCGTAGGGGAGAAGCTCGACGCGCCGCGACGGCGGGACCCCGCGGATTCCCCGGAGCTCTCCGAAGCGGGACGCCCATCCGGTCTCGTTCTTCGGGACGCACACCCAGTAGGCGTCCTCGTTCCGGTCCGGCATCCACCGGTTCAAGTTGAGCCCGAAGACGAGCTCCTCGCTCTCCGTGAAGCGAAGCTGGGAGAAGGGAATCCGCATCTCCGCCGTCCATCCCTCCTCGCTCCGTGCCGCTCGCGCCTCCCAGACCGGATCGAACGAGTAGTCCCGGTCGTGCTCGGCGTCTCCCGGATGGAAGTAGTCGATGCGCACGCCGGACGCGGTCACGGCGAAGCTCGCCGAGGTGCGGCGGTCGTGATACGTGTCGAGGCAGACGATGAGGCGCTCGGCGTTCCCGGAGTTGTCGCGCCGGCTCACGATCGAGCGGATCACCCCCGCGCCGATCTCCATCCGCGCGCCGACGTAGAGGGCTTCGTCGTCGAAGAGGAACGCAACCTCCGTCTTCCTTGTGGAGGGTTCCCCTTCGTTCGGAGTCTTCTGGACGAAGCCGGAGACCGCGTCCGCCTCGCGCCAAACCTCCTCGCTCAGCATTCCGTCGACGCGGACCGCCCCGCGTTCGATTCTCGATGCGCGCGCGACCCGCGGCTCTTCCGCGCGCGCGGGGCTTAGACCGGCGCCGAGGAGGAGGGCGAGAAGAACGGAGAGGGGCGTGCGGAGCGCGTCCGGACGCAATCTCCCGAAGAACAAGTTGCGCATGTGTCCCTCCCCCGGTCGTCGAGAACTCGGTCCGGCGGTCGAGCGGTGTCGAGCGATTCGACGAGACACTCCCCGGAAGCGTTCAACGATTCGGCGGTCGTCCGGGCGGGGCTTGCCGATCCTCCGCGAAAACTTCACCCAATCCTAACAGACGGGGGAGTATGATCGGACGAGAGACCCTGGAGAACGGCAGGTCCGGAGGGGGCGACGATCGGCGCCCGCGCGGGCGGCTTGCATCGGGAGGGAAGCGCGATGGGAGCTCCGCGAATCCTCGTCATCGAGGACGAGCCGGATATCGTCGAGGTCCTCACCTACAACCTCACGCGGGAGGGCTACCAAGTTCTCTCCGCGAAGGACGGCGAGGAGGGACTCCGCAAGGCCCGCCAGGAGAACCCGTCTCTCGTTCTTCTCGACCTCATGCTTCCCGGCATCGACGGGGTCGAGCTCTGCCGCAGGCTCAAGGCGGACCAGGCGACCCGCGCGATCCCGATCATCATGGTGACGGCCAAAGGGGACGAGAGCGACGTCGTCCTCGGGCTCGGCCTCGGCGCCGACGACTACGTGAAGAAACCCTTCAGTCCGAAAGAAGTCGTCGCGCGGGTGCGTGCGGTGCTTCGGCGCGCCGTGGAACGACGGGCGGAACTCAAGGGGGAGCGCCTCGCGGTTCGAGGGCTGGTGATCGATCAGCGGCGGCACGAGGTGCGGGTGGATGGGAAGAAAATCGATCTCACGCCGACCGAGTTCCGACTCCTCCGCGCGCTCGCCGCCCGCCCGGGCGAAGTCTTCGAGCGCCAGGAGCTGCTCAGCCATGCGGTCGGGCCGGACACGGTCGTCGTGGACCGGAGCATCGACGTCCACGTCAACTCGATCCGCAAGAAGCTCGGGAAGCAACGCGATCTTATCCAGACCGTCCGGGGAGTCGGCTACCGTTTCGCGGACCGGAAAGGGTAGCTCCGTTGATCCGATCCCGCTTCATCTGGCGGCTCTACGCCGGGACCGTCGCGCTCATTCTTCTCACCGCCTCGCTCATCGGCTTCTTCGTCTCGCGCAACATCGTCGGGCAATCCCTTCAGGACACGGAGAACGATCTTCGAACGAAGGCGCTCTTTCTTGCCCGTGTCTATCGCGAGGCGGTCGCGGACGGCGATCTTTCAAGCCTTCAGGATGAGGTGCGGGGGATGGGGGAGGAGACGGAGAGCCGCCTCACCGTGATCGGGGCGGACGGAGCGGTTCTGGCCGACTCGGACGCGGATCCCGTTCGAATGGACGATCACGGATCGCGCGCGGAGATCCTGGCCGCTCGGAAATCGGGGATCGGATCGAGCACGCGCTACAGCGACACCGTGGGGAGGGAGATGATGTACGTCGCGCTCTCCGTCCGCGACGGGGAGGAGATCGTCGGGTACGTGCGCGCCGCCTTCCCGCTCGTCGACGTCTCGCGCCGCCTCGCCCACATTCGAAACGTGATCGCCGCGATCGCGGGGCTTTCCTCGCTCGCGGCGCTTCTTCTCGGCTTCTTCTTCGCCCGGCGCGTGACGGGGCCCCTTCGCCAGATGACCCGCGCGGCGATCGCGGTCGCGGGAGGGGATTACGAACGCGAGTTCGAGGTCCGCTCGAGGGACGAGATCGGCGCGCTCGCCGGCGCGTTCAACACGATGATCGAGCAGCTCCGCTCGCGCATGGAGACGATCGTCCTCGATCGGAACAAACTCCTCGCCATCCTCTCGAGCATGGTCGAGGGGGTCGTCGCGATCGACCGGAGCGAGAAGATTTTACACCTCAACCTCGCCGCGGCCCGCATCCTCGACGTGGATCGGGAGCAGGCGATCGGCAACAAGATCGCGGAGGTGACCGGCATGCCCGAAGTGAGGGAAACCCTCGCTCGGGCGATCCGCGAGGAGCGCGAGATCGTTCTCGAGACGAACCTTGGAACCGCCGCCGGAAAACGGAAGATCGAGATGCGCGCCTCGCCTCTTCGAGACGGCGACGAGCGCCTCGCCGGCGCGGTGCTCGTCTTCAGCGACATGACCGAGCTCCGCCGTCTCGAGGCGGTGCGGCGCGACTTCGTGGCGAACGTCTCCCACGAGCTCAAGACCCCGGTCACCGCGATCCGCGGGCTCGTCGAGACGCTCATCGACGACGCGGAGATGCCCCCCGACCGGAAGCTCGACTTCCTTCGGCGGGTTCACGACCAATCGATGAGGCTCTCCTCCCTCATCACCGATCTCCTCACGGTCTCGAGCGTCGAATCGAGGGAGTGGGCGCCGGAGATCGAGCGGATCGATCTTCGAGAAACGGCAAGGCGCTCGATGCGGAACCTCCGCGCGCTCGGAGAGACGAAGGGTCTCGCGATGGAAACCGACCTTCCGGCGGAACCGGTGTTCGCTTACGCGGACGCCGACGCAATGCGCCAAATCGTCGACAACCTTCTCGACAACGCCGTCAAGTACACGCCGGCGGGGGGACGCGTGCGGGTTCGCGTGCGGCCGGACGGAGCGCGAGCCGTCGTCGAGGTGGAGGACAACGGGGTCGGTATCCATCCGAAGTACCACGCGCGCATCTTCGAGCGCTTCTACCGGATCGACAAGGCCCGGTCGCGCGAGCTGGGAGGGACCGGCCTCGGGCTCGCGATCGTGAAACATCTCGTCCTCGCGCTGGGAGGGACGATCGATGTGGAGAGCGAAGAGGGGAAGGGGAGCGTGTTTCGGGCTCGCATGCCCGCGAACGCTCCCGCCGCTTCGAGCCGTTCGGCGCCGACGCTCTTCGAGGATCGCGCGGGCTGATCCGCCAAAGAGTGCTCTCCTTCCTTCCCGTCGGCGACTCCCCGCGCCGCGCGCCCCGCGAATCCTCTCGTTGTGCTACAATGAACTGCGATCCGGCGAGCGCTCGGGATGAAGCACATGATCCGTTTCCCGGTTTGGAATCCGCGGGGGGCGCTCCTCGCTCTCCTTTTCCTCGCCGCGGCGCGCGCGCCGGGCGTGTTCGCGGCGCCCGTCCACACCACCTACCTCTGGCACATGCACCAGCCGATCTACTGGCCGGACGAATCGACGGGGAGTCCGGGGGAGTACGAGAAGGCGTACGAGACGATCCAGCTTGGGCATTCGGAGTCGGACGTCTTCGCGATCTTCAACAAGGACGACCGGGTGCACGATTACCAAGAGTACCCGCGCGACGCGATCCACTCCCTTCTCGATCTTCCGGACGCCGGAGCGCAGGTGAGCTTCGCCGGCGCGCTCGTCGAGAACCTCTTCTCGCTCGGCGACAACAACTGGAACGGAGGCCGCTACGCGCCCGACTGGTATCGGTGGTACCGCGAGGCGCGCGGCTGGACGACGAGCGGCGGCAGGACCCGCTGCGATCTTCTGCTCGTCGCGTATCATCATCCGATCGCGCCGCTCATGGACGAGAACGCGTTTCGAATGGAGCTCCGCGCGGCGAAAGCGGCCTACGCGCGCGCGTGGGGATCGCCCCCGTCGACGAAGGGCTTCTTCCCCGCGGAGACCTGCTTCTCCGAGCGGATGATCCCCGTGCTTGTCGAGGAGGGAGTGGAGTGGGCGATCGTCGCCGACATCCACATCGCGCGTGCGTGCGCGGACTATCCGTACCAGGCGAACCTCGACAACTGCGATCCGCCGAACCCGGCGGACCAAACGAACGTCGCGCAAGGTTTCTACAACTCGATCACCATCAGCCGCGGCTGCACGGTGAAGACTCCCGCCCCCTATGGTTTTCGCCCGCACGGGGCGCGCTTCGTCGATCCGGAGACCGGCGCGGAGTCCCGGCTTCTCGTCGTGCCGGCCGCGAACGCGATGGGTTGGGACGAGGGGTACGGGCTTTACGGGACCGGGCCGATCGACGCCGTCGCGCCGACCAACGATCCGGCGAAGCCGATGCTCATCGTCTTCGCGCACGACGGGGACAACGCGTGGAGCGGCGGACATTCGTACTACCACGAGAACGTGTCCTCCTTCTCGCACGCGGCCGCGGCGAAAGGATACGAACCGACCACGATCGAGGAGTACCTTGCGGACCATCCGATCGACCCGGACGACGTCGCGCACGTCGAGGACGGCGGATGGGTGAACGCGGACGGGGATTTCGGGTCGCCTCAGTTCATCAATTGGAACTGGCCGCTCGTCGGTCCGGACGGGCGCTTCGACATTCCGAACGGATGGGCGGAGGACGAGAGGAACTGGGCGGTTCTCACGGCCGCAGAGAACCGGGTCGAGACCGCCGAGGCGATCGACGGCCCGGCCGATCCGGCGCGCGTCGCGGATCCGTCCGCCGGCGCGAGCGACGTCGAGACCGCGTGGCACTTCCTTCTCGCGGGATACGAGAGCGGGTCTATGTACTACGGGGTCTCGCTCGACATGGAGATCAAGGCGACGCTCGCCGCGAACCGAGCAACGGAGCGGGCGGATCTCGTGCTCGCGACGGGGAACGACGTCGTGCCGCCGACGATCTGGCTTCCGCAGAGGCTTCCCTGGAACCCGGGCGGGAGGGGAGGGGGATCGCTCTGGGGGTATCCGTCGGGAGCCGGTCTTCCGATGGACAGAAACTTTTATGTTTGGACGTTCGTGCATGATGTTTCCGGGGTCGATTCGGCGACGTTCCGGTATCGGTTCGACGCGGACGGGTTCAACGACCCGGCGACCGACGCGAACGAGACGTACGCGGGAGGGAGCGGGCTCGGAGAGTGGATGTCGCTCCCGATGACGCGCCGCGCGATGCCGCTCGGCGATCCGTACGGAAATCCGGAAATCGACTTCAGCGTCCTGCCGGCGTACATCGCGGACGAGTACTGGGTCCTCGTGGAAGGGCTCGCCGATACGCTCATCGATTACTATGTGGAAGCGGTCGATTCTCTCGGCCATCGGAAGCGCTCGCCGATCCAGCACGTATGGATCGGATCGGAAAGCGGCGCGGGCGAGTCGGTGTCGTGGGATCCGGAGGCGCCGGAGGCGGGGGACACGGTGCGGATCCTCTACGATCTCCGCTTCGGTGCGCTTCCGCCCGAGACCGATCCGGTCCGCATCCACATCGGCCACAGCGGTTGGCAGGAGATCCTCGTCCCCGATCCGGCGATGACGCGAGCCGCCGAGAACCTCTGGAGCTACACGTATTCGATTCCTTCCTACGCGACGAGCGTGGACTTCGTCTTCACCGACGGGGCGGGGCGCTGGGACAACAACAACGGCGCGGATTGGCACATCCCGGTGAGCGGGTCGGCGCCGGGTTTCGTCTTGGACGGCGCGCTCGACGCGGCGGCCGTCGCCGTCGCGTCGAACGGCGGCATGACGCTTTACGCCGCGCACGACGAGGACTACCTCTACGTCGCGACGCAGTCGACGCAGTCGACGACCGGACTCGACCACTTCATCCTTCTCGCCACCGCTTCCACGGCCGCCCCGGCCCCGTGGGCGAAGAGCGGGACCGTCTACGGGAAGGACTTCTTCCTCGCGGAGGAGGGGAACAATTCCTGGTGCGGATGGTTCGACTCGACCGAGACGGTTCTCGCGGGGGGCGCGGCGACGGGCGCGGTTCTCGAGGGGACGCTTGCGAGGAGCCGTATCGGCGCGGCGACGGTCGTGTATCTCGCCGCCGCGCGCTACGGGACGGCGGACGGAGGGTGGCTCGCGCTGCAAGCGCCGGCGGGGGACGGGAACGGACACATCGAGTGGATCGAGTACGCACCGTACGACCTCGGCGCGACCGGCATCTCCGGAACGGGAGCGAATGCTTCAAATGTGAATCAGATTCTCTTCGCCCCGAATCCGTTCCGTCCGGGAGACGCGATCCGATTCCGGATCGCGGCGCCGGCGGAGGCGCGCCTCGCGATCTACGATCTTCGCGGGAGGCTCGTTCGCGTGCTCGTCGACGGATC
>JAGUYC010000334.1 GCA_020061515.1 Gemmatimonadota bacterium | reverse complement strand
GGCGGGTGACCGCGGCAGGTGTCCGCGAGAAGCGCAGCCACCGAGGCTCGGCGAATGGCGAGCATCGAGCGGACAGCCGCGGGCAGGCCCCGCCGTCCGCTCGCTTCTCGGGACTCGTGTTGTGTCCCAGAAGTACCTTGCCCTCTGGTCGGCCCTCGTGGCCCCCGGCTGCGTTGCTCCTCCTCGGCGTATCTCTTTGATACGCAGTCGTCGTCGCGCCTTGCCGGAAACCACGATGGCTCGCCCAGATTGACAGGGTACTTCTGGGACACGACACTTGTACCGGGTACGGGAAGGAGACCTACTCCTCGAACCGCTTCAGCGTGATCGCGCCGCCCGTCATCTCCGCGTAGGTGAACGCCTCGATCCAATCGCCGAGGATCACGCATTCCCCCTCGTCGTATCGGAAGTGCTCGGCGAAGTGGATGTGCCCGAGGATGACGCAGTCGAACCCCTCGCGGAACTTCCGGCGGACCGCCCCCTCGAGAGTCCGGTTCAGGATGAACTTCTTGCGGCTCGTGTGCGCGCGGCTCACGCGCGAAGCCCATCGCGCGAGCGGGATGCCGATATCGGGATGGATCCAATGATACGCGCGGATCGCGACGGGATTCCGGACGATGCGGCGGAGGAAGCGGTAGCCCGGATCGTGGCCGGCGGCGAGATCGTCTCCGTGCGTGAGGTAGATACGCCTTCCCTGAAGCCGGAGATCGATCGGTTGATGAAAAACCGAGATGCCGAGCGTCTCGGTGAAGAAGCGGCCGATCCAGTAGTCGTGGTTCCCGGCGAGGTAGCGCACGTCGACCCCGGCGCGCGCGAGCTCCGCGAGCTCCCGAAGGACCAGGACGGGGACGCGGGGGAGCACCTCGGCGTACTCGAACCAGAAGTCGAAAAGATCCCCCGCGATGTAAAGAATCCGCGCCCGCTCGCGGGCGTGCCGGAGGAAGCGGAGAAACCGATCGATGCGCGCGCGCTCCTCGCTCTCCCGGGCCGCGCCGAAGTGGGCGTCCGCGACGAAGAAGACCGGATCGTCGCGCCGATCGGCCGGCGCGTGGGGGCGCAAATCGTTCACGGATTGCATGCCCGGCATGGTAGCATCCGCATCGGTACCGAGCAAACGGAAAGCCCCTACGCCGAGGGAGTGAGCGATGAACGACGAGAAGCGCGACGACGCGATGCATGAAGAATCGGCCGAAACGCCGAAGGAGCCGCCTCCCGGGACTCGCCGGGACGAGCCGCGGGACGAATTCGAGGAAGGTTCGTTTTGGGAGAAGGTCCGGAGGGGCGTTGTCGAGGGATATCAGATCGCGGCCGAAAAGACCGACGTCTACGCCCGAATCGCGAGCCGGAGGCTCCGCATCGTCGGGATCACGCGCCGGATCGAACGATTCCATGCCGAGATCGGGGAGAGGGTGTACGATCTTCTCACGGGGAATCCGGAAGCAAGGATTTCCGAAGATTCATTCGTGAAGGACATGGTCGAGCGGATCCGCCGCGCCGAGGAGGATTTGACGCGGGTCGAGGCGGAAATCGAGGAGATCCGCCGGGAATCGCGCGGGAAGGGCGCGGGGACACGGGAGGGAACCGAGACATGACCGAGGACGCGCGCGCGCGCCGGAGGTGGGCCCGCCGGGCGGGGGGAGCGACTCTCGGCGCCCTCTGCTGGCTTCTCGTCTCCGCGAGCTGCAAGTGGGCTCCCTCTTCGCAGGCGGGCGAGGGGATCTCTCTCTCCACGGACGCGGAACGGCGCCTTCCGCCCCCCGTTTCGGAGACGGCGGAGCCCCTCGGAACGTTCGAATCCCCGTTCGTGCGGATCGCGGACCTCGTCAAACCGGCGGTCGTGAACGTGAGCACGCGGCGGATGTTCGCACATCCGCCCGTCGGGGGGAGGGACCGCCTCCGCGATTTCTTCCCCGAGGATGGAACGATCGAGGTCCCCTCGACCGCGTCCGGGTTTGTTTTTGATGAAAGAGGTTATGTCCTCACAAACAATCACGTCGTCCAGGAGGCCGAGGAGATCCGCGTCAGCTTCATCGACGGCCGAGAGTTCGTCGCCGAGGTGGTCGGCGTCGATCCGAGCACCGACGTCGCGGTGATCCGCGTCCGCGGGGAAGGACCCTTCCCGGTCGTGCGGATCGGAGACTCCGACCGCATCCAGGTGGGCGATTGGGCGATCGCCGTCGGAAACCCGCTCGGGTTCCTCGAGGGGAGCGTCACGGTCGGCGTTGTGAGCGCCAAGGGCCGGTCGGATCTGGACATCGCGGGGGGAACGCCCGTCTATCAGAACTTCATCCAAACCGACGCCTCGATCAACTTCGGCAACTCGGGAGGCCCCCTCGTGAACATCCGCGGGGAGGTGATCGGCGTGAACACGGCGGTCAACCCGACCGGGCAGGGAATCGGGTTCGCCATTCCGATCAACTTCGCGCGGAAGATCGCCGAGGAGCTGATCGCAACCGGGAAGGTCCTTCGCGCGTACATCGGCATCTATCCGCAGGAGCTCACTCCGGACATCATCGAGGGGAGACGGCTTCGGGCGACGGAAGGGATCCTCGTCGGTCAGGTGATTCCGAACAGCCCGGCGGAGAAGGGCGGCCTGACGAGGGGAGACGTCATTCACTCCTTCGACGGGATCCCGATCCGCGGGGTTTCGGATTTCCGAATGCTCGTCGCGGAGAGCCGGGTCGGGAAGAAGGTCACGGTTGATTTCACCCGCGACGGCGAGCGGAAGAAAGCGACGGTCGTTCTCGTCGAGCGTCCCGACGTCGTGACGGCGGGCGAGGAGCGGGCGGAACCGGAGACGTGGCTCGGGCTCCAGGTGGTGGATCCGGCGGAGGAACCCGAGGTCGTGAGGACCCTCGGCCTCGTCGGGCATCCCGGAGTGCTCGTCTACTCGGTAGAGCCGGGGAGCGCCGCCTGGCGTGGAGGGATCCGGGTCGGAGATCTGATCCAGGAGATCGGGGAAAAGACGATCCGGAACCTCGAGGATTATGAGGGAGCGCGCGACGAGGTGCGGTCGCCGGATCGGCCGATCGTCTTTCTCGTCTTCCGCGAGGGCTTCACGCAGTACGTGGCGGTGCGGCCGTAGAACCTCTCCACTACCTGGGCTACCGGGGAGAGGGCGGGATCCAACCGGTGGTAGGGGCGCGGGAGCTCGTCGCGCGGAAAACGGGGGCGGGGATGCATCGTGCCCCGCCCCTGTAACTTGTTGTCAGATAATCTGGTTGCCTGCCCGCTCGGAAAAAGGCTTGACACCGTTTTCGAGCTTTGGCTAGTTTCGAGCCGATTCTGTTCACTTTCGGTTAACTCTTGATTGAGCCAAAGGGAACCGAGCTTTGCTCTTCCAATGGATCGAAAGCTACGTGACCGACCGGATCACGATCGTCGTGATTCCGAAGGCGAGCGCGAATGTCCGCTCCTATCGGATCCCCGTGGGAGCGATCTACGGCGCGCTTCTCGCGGTGCTCTTCGGGGTGTTCGTCACCGGAAACGCGGTTCTCCGGACGGCGGCGCTCGCGGAGGCGCGCGAGGATGTCGCGCGGTTGTCCGGGGAGAACCGCGACCTCACCGAACGCGTCGCCGAGATGCGGGGCACGCTTTCGGGACTCTCGATCGAGCTCGCGCAGCTCTCTTCCTTCGAGGAGCGGATCCGCGCCGTGGCCGACCTCGATCCGATCGACGACGACGTGCGGATGGTCGGTGTTGGCGGTCCGGCCGTCGGGTCGGAGCGGAACCTGCTCGGCTTCGATGGGGAAGGTCCCGAGGGGCTTCTCGCCAGGGGCCCGCGGACCGACGCGGAGACGCTCTCCCGCCAGACGCGGCTCCTCCGCGAGAGCTTCACCGAAGTTCTCGACGCCCTTTCGACCCGCCGCGACGAGATCGCGCGGATCCCGTCGATCCTTCCGGTCGAGAACAGCGCTCTCACCGCCGGCTTTGGATTTCGGGCGGATCCGTTCACCGGTCGCCGGACGATGCACCACGGTCTCGATCTCTCGACACGGCGAGGCGAGCCGATCGTGGCGACGGCCGACGGCACGGTCCGCTTCACCGGAACGAGCGGCGATCTCGGCCTCATCGTGGAGATCGATCACGGGAACGGCATCGTGACCCGCTACGGCCACAACAGCCGGGTCTTCGTCGGAAAGGGGCAGGATGTCGTGCGGGGGCAAGTCATCGCCGCCGTGGGATCCTCGGGCCGCTCGACGAACCCGCACGTGCACTACGAGGTGCGCGTGAGCGACCGCTGCGTGAACCCGCTCCGCTACGTCGTTTCCTCGTAACCATTTCATTGAAGCAAGAACCATCAGCCGCTTTCTTGACACCCCGCTCCTCCTTTGGCACAATCCGCGCGTGAGGCGGAACGCCGCGCGACGCTCGCTTCTTCGGATTGTGCGCGCAAGGAGGGCTTCGAATGAACCGACGGTTCCTGTCGATCGTCCTCTTGTCGGCGATTCTCGCGTCCGCCGCCGCGCCGGCCCCCGTCGTCACCAATGTCCGCTTCTGGACCGCGCCCGATCACACGCGCGTCGTCGCGGATCTCAGCGCCGCCGCGTCCTTCACCCACCGGCCGCTCGGCGACCCGCACCGAATCGCGGTGGACATCCGGCAGACATCCTTCCGAGGAACGACCCGCAAGATCAGCGTCGACGACGGGCTCGTCCGCGCGATCCGCATGAACGCCCTTCGGAGCGGCACGGCCCAGATCGTGCTCGACCTCGAGAAGAGCGCGCGCTACCAGGCGTTCTCGCTCGCCCCGGTCGCAGACAAGCCGCACCGGATCGTGATCGACGTCTATCGAGAGAAAGCGCTCGACCGAGCGCCTCCCGCCGCTCCTGCCGACGGTTCGGTTCGGCGCATCGTAATCGACCCGGGGCACGGAGGGGACGATCCGGGAGCGAAGGGCTTCCACGGTCTCGTCGAGAAGGAGATCACCCTCGACCTCGCCCGCCGCCTCGCCCGCCGCATCCACGCGCTTCCCGGGTACGAGGCGGTCCTCACGCGGAGCGGGGACTACTTCGTGCGTCTCGGAGACCGGCGCAAGTTCGCGCGCACGAAGAAAGGGGACGTCTTCATCAGCCTGCACGCGAACGCCGCCCGGAACAAGCAGGCGAACGGCTTCGAGATCTACTTCCTCTCGCTCTCCGGGGCGACCGACCAGATGGCGCGCGAGCTCGCGGACAAGGAGAACGCGGCCGACCTCATCGGAGGCGTCCCCCGGGAAGCGGAGGAGGAAGTGCTCTCGATTCTCTATGATTACCTTCAGGAAGAGGGGATGAAGAGGAGCGAGGCGCTCGCCGAGGAGATTTGGAACGTGTTCCGGAACGGGCGGGAGATGGAGCTCCGCAACGTGAAGCAGGCCGGTTTCGCCGTCTTGAAATCGCTTGAGATTCCCGCGGTTCTCGTCGAGGTCGGTTTCGTCTCGAACCGATCGGACGCGGCGCTCCTCGCCAAGGACGACTTCCGCGACCGCGTCGCGGAGAGGATCGCCGCCGGGGTCGAGCGGTACTTCCGGCGCGCGGACTCCGCGCCCGAGGTCTATCATGTCGTGCAGAAGGGGGAGACGGTCTGGAGCATCGCGCGCCTTTACCGGGTAGAAGTCCACGCTCTCCTCGCCGGGAACAACCTCGGATCCGAATCGGTGCTCGTGGAAGGCCAGCGCCTTCGGATCCCTTGATGGGGCATCCGTGGATCTGCAAACGTTCGTGAAGAGGCTCGAAGGCGGCAAGTGGGAGCCGGCCGCCGCGCTCGTCTACGGCGAGGAGACTCTCGGCGTCGAGGAAGCGGCCTCGGCGATCCTCTCCGCCCTCGAGAAGCGCGGCGCGACCCGGATCGTCTTGGGCCCAAAGGAAACGGACGCAGCGGCGCTCGGAGACGCGCTCTCCCAGATGTCCCTCTTCGCGGACCGGCGGGTCGTTCTGGTCGAGGGGGTCCCGCCCCGCGCGGAAGGGCTTTCCGATCTTCTCGAGCGCGCGGCGCGGGAGCCGGATCTCTTTCTCCTCGTCCGCCACTCCGGCGACGTGGACAAACGGCTCCGCTGGTACAAGAAGATGAGCGCCGAGGGGGCGGTCTTTCGGTACGAGGCGGTGAAGGAGCGGGAGATGCCGGACCGGATCCGCGCGCGCGCCCGGCTTCTCGGGCTCGACCTCCCGATCGAGGGGGCGCAGGCGATCGCGAGCCGCGTCGGCACGGATCTGCTCACGGCGCGGAACGAGCTGGAGAAGCTCCGCCTCTACGCGAGCCCGCGGAAGAAGCTCACGACAGAGGACGTCGAGGCGGTCGTCGGACGCTCGCGGGACACGCTTCTCTACGAGATCACCGAGGGGATCTCGGACAGGGATCGGGAGCGCTCGCTGGCGGATCTGCAAGACCTTCTCCGCCAGGGAATCTCCGCGGGAGCGATCCTCATCCTCCTGGCCCGCGAGGTTCGTTTTCTTCTCCAGGCGAGAATCGCGCTACGCGAGGACGCATCGATCCGCCCGGCTCTCGGGAGCTACTCGGCGTTCACCGGGTTCTTCCGCTCCCGGTTCACGGACGAGCGGAAGGATCGGTTCGGGAAGGGGAGGGGAAACCTCTTCCGCCAGCACCCGTATGTCGTCTTTCTCCGCCTCGGGCAGGCGGCGCGCTTCGGAGAGGAGGAGCTGATGAGCCTTCTCGCGGCGTTCTCGCGCGCCGATCGGGCGGTGAAGAGCGGCGCCGGCTCTTCGGAGACGGTCCTCTTCGCGACGGTGGCCGCCGCTTCCGCCGGAGGGAACGCTTGATGAGCGAAGCGATGGGAGCGATGAAAGCCGCGGTTCTCGATCGTCTCCGGAGCGAGACGCTCGCGCATGCGGTTCTTCTCGACGGACCCCGCGGCTCGGGAAAGTCGGAAGCGGCTCTCTGGATCGGGAGGGCGGCCGTTTGCGAGGGGAAGAAGCCTCCGTGCGGGACGTGCGAGGCGTGCCGGTCGTTCGAAGGCCTGTCGGATCTCGACCTCCTCGTGCTCCGCCCGATCGATCGTCCGGTTTGGGTCGAGAGAGAGAGGGCGGAGAGTTTCTTTCCGGGCGGGGTGCGCGAGGCGCTGGACAGAATCGCGGGCGAAGGGTTTCTCCGCGCGCCGATTCCGGATCCGGTGAGCCGCCCGCTCCTTCCGCTTCGCCTCGATCCAAGCTCGTTTCTCCGGAGGACGAAAGGAAGCCCGCGGCTCGACCGGAACGCGTTCGAGGCGCGCCTCGAGGCCTCCTCGCTCGAGGATGCCGAGAAGGCCTTCGTGCGCGAGACGGCCCGCCCGGGGCTTTCGCTCGAGTGGTACATCTCCACGATCGGGATCGGTCTCATGACCGGCGCGGGCGAGGGGGGCGGTCTCGGCGGTCGATCGGGGATCCTCCCGTTCCTCGGCCGCCGGCCCGCGGCGCGACGAAGAAAGGTGGTCGTGGTCGAGGAGGCGGACCGGATGACCGAGGAGGCGGAGAACGCGCTCCTCAAGACGCTCGAGGAACCCCCTCCCGGATCGTTCCTTCTCCTCACGACCTCCCGGCGCGAGGCGCTCCTCGACACGATCCGGTCCCGGTGCGAGCGGATCCGCGTCCGGCCCCCGCCCCCGGACGAGACGAAGCGCGCGGCCGCGCGTTTCTTCCACGCGATCGATCCGGAGGAGTGGAAGTCGCTTCTTCTTCTCGGGGAGGGGGTCCCGCGGCAAGCGGCGGAGATCGACCTCGACCTCTTTCGCGAGGAAAGGAAGAAAGCGGAAGACCTTTTCCAGCGGGCCGCCTCGTCGCCCGTGGCGGAGTACGCGCTTGCTCTTGGGACGTGGGCCGAGGAGGTGGAGGAGACGGGCGCCCCCGAGACGCTGGCCGCCGACCGACTCTCCCTCTTTCTTCTCCTCGCGCGGGAGAGGGCGGTGCGCGCGTCGGCAGAAGGTCCCGCGGGGGATGCGCCCTTCGCCGCGGCCGAGCGGGTTTTCGCCTTCGCGCACGGCGCGCTCTCCGGCGCTCGCCCGGGCACGAACTCGCGCCTTCTTCTCGAGGAGTTCGGCGTCGAGCTCCGGCGGTTGCTTCGCGCGGCGGCAGGAGGAAAAGGATGAGACACGTCACGGGCAACCTCGGGATCCTCGCGGCGGCCTTCCTCATCACGATCTTCGTCTGCTTCAACGCGGAGACGGAGCGCGTGGTCGAGGTGGCGTGCGAGGTCCCGGTGAGCTATGTCAACGTGCCGGACTCGCTGGTCCTCGTGGGGAGCCCGCCGGAGAAACTTGAAGTGCGAGCGGTTTTCAACCGAAAGTTCTGGCAGACCGAGCCGGACTACCTGTCCGCGGAGGTCGATCTCTCCCATATGCGGAGAGGGACGCAGCGCGTCTCGGCCTCCGCGGAGGTCGTGCGAGTTCCGCCGAACCGGAAGGCGCGCGTTCTCGAGGTCCTCGCCCCCGATCCGATCCTCATCACGTTCGAGCCGAAGGTGAGCAAGCGGGTCCCGGTCGTCCCGCTCGCCGAGGGGGCGCCCGCCGAAGG
>JAGUYC010000126.1 GCA_020061515.1 Gemmatimonadota bacterium | reverse complement strand
CGGTCATCCCGTCGAGGCTGCGCCTCGCTCACCTTCAGGTTTCGCCCGCCGAGCTCCGCGCCGTCGGTGGCTCGGATCGCGGCGTTTCCTTCCGCGTCATCCATCTCGACGAATCCGAACCCGCGCGGACGGCCGGTGTCCCGATCCGTGATCAGGTTGACTCCGCGAACCGTTCCATGCTTCTCAAAGAGAGCGCGAAGGTCTTCCTCGGTCGCGTTGAAGGGGAGGTTGCCTACGTACAGCTTCATGGCAGTTCTCGATCTCCGTTTTCGCCCCTAATGAAACTTGTGTCGATCGACCCTCTCGGCCGATCCTTCGCGTTCGCACTCGGGAACCTGACTCCAAGACCGACTTTCGATTCATCGGGGGCGTCAACGCTGAGTCGATTCGGTAGGAGGAACCCAAACGCCACGCCGGGAGTATCGTCGCGGAGCGGCGCTCTGTCAAGCGCAAAAGGAGACGCCTAGGCGAGATCCGCCGAAACGGAGAGAGGCGGCCCGGAGCGTCGAGCCGCCGGTCTTCGCGGATTGCTCGAACCGAAGCTCCTCGATCAGCGGTACTGCTTCTTGATCCTGCCCCAGCTCGACTCTTCTGCCTTCGTCTCCCCGCAGCAGGTCGCATCCGCCCAGAACCGGAGCTGTCCCGGAAACCCATAGATCGCGACCAGGTCCAGCCAGCCGGTCCCGTAGTTGTTCCAGCTCGTGCAAGCGGCGGGATAGTCGTCGACGACCAGAGCGGGCACATTGCCGGGAGTGACCGAGCCGACCCGCTCGATCTTGAAGCCGAGGAGGTACAGGTCCCCCACCGAAACGCACGGGCAATTGACCGGAATTCCGATATCCCAAAGTCCGGCTCCCGGAATCCAGACTTCGTAGACGGGGCTGCCGCAGAGCTGTGCGCCGGGTTCGGAACAATCCGGATCCGAGGGATACGCGACCGTTTCCAAATCGACGCCGATGAAGAGCGTGCAGGCCTCGGCCGTCTGGAGCAGGACGTGGATCTTGTCGATCAGGATGCCGTCTGGACAGGCCGTGCAGGTTCCTTCCGGATCAAACACGAGCTTGTACTCTTCCGGCGGCAAGAGGAACCCGGGGATCGCCCACGCCGGCGTGTTGAGATTCCCGACCTGGCATTCCCAGAGACGGATCGTGATGGCTCCCGAGGCGGACCGGATCACCGTGTCTTCGAGAAACGACGGGCGCGCCCGCTCTTTTGCCTCAATGGTTGAGAACGAAACGAGTAGAAGGGCGGCCGTCAAGAGCGCGCGCGTTGGAATGCGACGCATGTTCGCTCCTCCGTTCGGGTGGCTTCCCTCGGGAGACGCTCGCGGCGAGGAGCCGCCGCGTCCCGGTGTCACCCAAAGGATCGGCCTCTCGGACGCGCACTTGATTCCGCCCTTCCCGGCGGTTACTCGCCTTCTCCGTCCTCCTCGCTTTCCACGCCGAGGCCGTCTAGAACGGCGATCCCCTCCATGAACGAGAGGAGCTCGTCGGCGGAGGAAAAGGTCGCCTCCTCGCCGGTTCCCACATGCCGGATTCTTCCGCGGAGCCGTTCGTCCGCGGAGTGGACGAGACGAATGATGAACGTCGACATGCAGATGCTCCCGCGATCGGCCGTCCGGGGCGCGGGGTCCGGCGATCGAACCCGCGCCCGGCGGGCATCGGAAGGCGCCCGCCTCTCGATCGGACCGTCCGATCGGACGCGAACATCGTACGAGGCGCGCGTTACGCGGGAGTTACGCGCCCTTGGCGCCTTCCCCCGGCGAGACGACCTGATCCATGAGGGCCTTCATGCCTCGGGAGGGGAGGAGATCGAGCTCGCGGATCATCATCTCCTCGTAGCGATGATAATCGGCCAGCGCCTCGCGTCGGTTGCCGAGCCGGCCGTGCGCCTGCACGAGATGAAAGTGGAACTCCTCGCGATACGGCTCCTCGGCGATTCCGGACCTGCAAAGAGGAATGATCTCTTCCCACCGCTTCCCCTCCGCGTAGAGCGAGAGGAGACGTCCGACCGCGCGGACGAACCGGTCGCGGAGCCGCTCCCGTTCCTCCGCCGCGCAATCCTCGAACGGCGACTCGGCCAGAAACTCGCCTCGGTAGATCTCCAGCGCCTTCCGATAGGACGCCTCGGATTTCCGGCGCTCCCCGGCGCTCCACCGATCGTCGGCGTGCCGGAGCGACTCTTCCAACTCCTCCACGTCGTAGGAGTAGCCCCTTCCCGCGTCGAGCCGCACGGCTTCGTTGCGGAATTGAACGTAACCCGCTTCGCGCGGAGCCCGCACGTCCGGCTCCAGCGTCTTGCGCAGCAGATGCACGGTCTGTCTCAGATTGTTCGACCCCTTCGCGGGTTCCGCGTCGGGCCAGAGCGCCTCGACGGCGACGTCGCGCGGAACCCACCGGAAGCGGTGCACAAGCAGGAGATGAAAGAGCCGGAGCGCGCGGACCGACTTCCACTCCACGACGCGGCGATCTCCGACCGCCACATGGAGCGGACCGAGCGCGCGAATCGCGAGGGGAACCTCGGGGGCCGGTTCCATCTCCACCGCAGCCTCTCCCGCAGCCTTCCCCGCGGGCGTGTCCTCGCGCCCTCCCCGGGCGAGAGCCGCGCGCGCTTCGTCGCCGCCGATTCGCGCGAGGAGATCGACCGCGCGAACGGACACGCTCTCGTCGCGATCCTGGAGCAGCGGCACGATGTGCGAAACGGCGTTTTCCCCGATCTCGACGAGCATCCGCGCGGCGTAGTCGGTCTCCGCGCCCCATCGGACCGCGTCGCAGAGAACGGGAACCGCCCGCTCGCGCTCGAGCGCGAGAAAAAGAAACGAGTGATCGAGCGAGGCCGCTCCTCGAAGAAGCTCGCGAAGAGCCTTCGTTTTCCCATTCGGTAAGACGTCCCCGGCGGCGAGGCGGATCAAGAGAAGCCGATGAAGATGGTAGCGCATCCCGACGCGGCGAATGATCCTCTCCGAGCGCCGCCACCACCTCGACGCGTTTCCGCGGCCCTTCTTCGCGTCGAGAACTCCGAGAAGAATGCAGTTCTCCGATTCTTGGTAGATGTCCCTGAGTCGGACGGAGACGTCGAGCGCGGCATTCGCCAGACGCGCGGCCTCGTTTCGGTCTCCGGAAACGAGCGCGATCTCCGCGAGCCGCGTCATCGAGATCGTGCGGAGGCCGACTTCTCCGAGAAGATCTCCCGCTCCCAGGGCCGCCTGAGCGTGCGCCCGCGCTTCAGCGAGGTCGCCGTCGATCAGCGCGCATTTCGCAAGGGCGAGGCGGCAGTATCCGTCCATGACCGGGTAGTCGAGGCTCTGCGCCATGCGAAGCCCTTCGCGGGCCAGCTCGCTCGCCGCTCGAGTATCCGCCGTCTCCGCCGTGATGTGCGCGAGAACGCCGAGACTGTGGCAGACGCTCCGGGAGTCCCGCTCCTTCTTGAAGACAACGAGCGCGCTCCGCACCGCCTCCTTCGCTCTGCGAAATTCCCCGCGGCGATAATGAATGTTCCCCGGAAGGAGATAGAAGGTCCTGTGCTTTTCCTCACGACCTCCCTCGCCTTTCGAGGCGGAGATCGCCTTCTTCAGATAATCCTCTCCCTCGTCGAGACGCCCAAGCTCGCACGCGGAAATGCCGAGCATTCCGAGGATGCTCATGCGCAACGCCGCCGGCTTCGGACCGCGCTCCTTGAGCGCTCTCTCGCAGAGCGCCGTGCATCCCTTGTGGTCGCCTCGCCGAAGCCGAATCTGGGCCGTGAGGCTCATCAGCTCGATGCGCCGCGTCCCGGGCGGACACACGCGCAAAGCTCTTCGATAGATCGCCTCCGCCTCCTCCCAATGCCCAGGAATCTCCATGGCGCGCCCGAGCACGACGAGAGCCGCGGGGCGCTCGTCCAGCGAGCTTCTCGGAAGATCCGAGAGCGCGCGGCGGATGAGATCGTGCTGCCCCGATCGGAGAAGATTGTCCCCGGCCTTCTCGACCAGATGCAAGACGGCCGCCGCATCCCCTTCCTCGGCGCGCACGACGAGCGCTTCCGCCCACGCACCGGCTCTAGAGAGGACCGTCGCCGCGCGCCTTCGCAGCTTCCCCGCCGCCGCGCCTTCCTCGTGCTCCAACTGCCGGACGAGAAAATCGCGAAAGATGTGGTGGTATCGGAACGCGGTCCGATCCTCGTCCACGGGATACGTGAAGAGATTGCGCCGAGCGAGATCCTCCAGAAGCCGCCGGCTGTTCTTCACGCCGAGGATGCGGTTGCACAATCCCGCGTCCAGGCGCGGAAGGACCGAGGATCGCGTCAAGAAACGCCGGAGATCCGGCTCCAAGCTGCGGAGCACCTCCTCGGCGAAGAAAGCGAACCAACCGAGACCCGCATCGGACATTCTTTCGAGCGCCTCTTCGATGCGGCGGCCCGAGGAGCGCCCCACCGCCTGGAAGAGGATCTCCACGCCGGCGGGCCACCCCTCCGTCCTCTCGATGATCCTGCGGCCGAGCGCGGGATCGAGACGAGCGCCCGGAAAATGGAGACGATAGAGCCGCGCGGCCTCTTCGGCGTCGAACTTGAGATCGTCGGAGACAAGGCGGGCGACCGCTCCCTGCGATTGGAGCTTCATCGTCGCGACGGAAAGCGGCTCGCGGGATGCGAGGATCAGCGTGGATCCATGAGGAAGAAAGCAGATCGCTTTTTCGAGGAGCTGCATGACCTCCCGGGAACGCCCGACGAGATGAACGTCATCCAGAACGACCGCCCTTCCGTCCTTCTCCTTGCCGAGAGCGCGGACCATTCGCGAGAGCGTGCGGTGGGCGCATTCGGCTTCTCTACCGTCGGGAATCTCGATCGATTCTTCCGTTCTCCGCGAGAGGGCCGCGTCGAGATGTGCGGAGAACCGGGCGAGCCCCGCGTCCGTTTCGTCGATGGAGTACCAGACGACCGGACGCGACGAAGAGCGGGCGGCGGCGGAAAGGAACGACGTCTTTCCGAAGCCCGCCCCCGCGGTCACGAGAACGAGCTTCTTGTCCGTCCAATCGAGCCAAAGCCGGGCGAGCCGTTTACGGGCCAAATAGGAACCGGGGGCCGCGGGAATCGCCAGCTTGGCGGGATTGATGGGGACGATCACGGGCGGCTCCGGGCGCATGCCGTTCGCGCCGTCTCTTGATTTCGACTCGCCGGGACTGATTTCGTTCGCATGTCAACGAAGCAAGATGATCTTCCGCGCCGCGGTTTCGTCCCCCGTCCGGAGCCTGGCGAAGTACACGCCGGATGCCGCGGCCGCGCCCGAATCGTGCCGCCCGTTCCAGAAGACGGCGTGCGAGCCGGAACCCACTCGGCCGTCGACAAGAGTCGCCACGAGCCGTCCGGCGGCGTCATGGATTTCGAGCCGGACACGGGTCTCCTCGCGCGAGACGAAGCGGAGCTCCGTCGCCGGATTGAACGGGTTCGGGCGGTTCGGAAGGAAGACGAAACGCGAAGGCGGACGGTTCGATGCCACTCCCGTGACCGCGCGGATCTCGCTCAAGAACCACTCGGCGCTCTCCGGCGTGATCTCCACGTGCTCCTGATTGTCGACGGGGAAGTAGATCATGTCGAAGGGCGTGAGCGAGAGAACCTCCGGATCGTTCGCGACGAGATAGAAGAGATCCTCCGTGTCGATCGCCAGGGCGCTCACCGTGGGGATGAAGCAGTGGCTCGGATGCAACGCCACAATGTCTCCGTATGGAGCCTCCGTCGAATCCATCTCCGCCATCGAGGAGCGGTAGCCGCCGGGCGCGTTGTCGTAGGGCGCAGTTCCGGCGACCGTGACCGCCATCGTCGTGGCGGGAAAGGGCCAGATGCGCTTGAGGCCGTCGAAGATCGTCGCCGGACCTCCGTCCGGAACCGCCCACACGTTCCCGCGGATGTCGACGAGAAGACCGTCGTACTCGTAATCGATGATCTGATCGGCGGGAGCGAAGCCCTGATCGGCGCCGTACCCGCTCCCGTTCGCGATCGCGACCTTGCGGGGGATCGAGGGCCAACCGCCGGCGTCGGCGAGATCGCTTTCGAACTCCGCGCGGAGAGAATCGCTCTCTCCGGTCGAGCCCGGAGGCGCGGTGTGGTGATAGACGAGAAGCTGCCGCGCCGCGGGCGTATCCAGACGGCTCAGGAGATACGCCGCGTCCGCCGAAAGATCCGAGAAGAAAGCGAGCCAGTATTGGATGCCGAGCGGAATGTTCGCGCCGCTCTGCGGAGAGTCGAAGGAGAGGAAGCTCCGCACGCGGTGGTCGATCGAATGCGATTCCATCCAGGCGAGAGCGAAGCGCGAAACGACGCCTCCCATGCTCGCGCCGACGAGCGCGAGATCCCGCTCCGGAGGTATCGCGCCCGCCACCTCATCGAGAAGCGCCTCCACGACGAACGAGTTCCTTTGCATGTAATCGGTCGCCGAAGTGAAGTTCAGAACGACGGCGTCGAATCCCTCGGCGCGCAAGGTCTCCAGAAGATTCTGTTGGTTGAGGAGCGCGTACAGCTCGTCCCAGTCCATCGTGTCGTCGAGATCGAATCCCTCGATGACCACGACCGGGTTCGTAAGCTCCGTGTGGAGATCGCTGAGATAGACGTACGCCTCGCCGGTTCCGAACGCGCCGAGATACGGTTCGGTCGCGGTGATCGTGAGCGTGTCGTGGGGATTCGGCGTCTGAAGCGCGCGCACGTCGAAACGGAACGCCGCGTAGCGCTCGGCCCCGCCCGCATCGACGGCGCGGAGGCGGATCGTCTTCATTCCCGGGGCGCCGTACCGGATGAGCGCCGGCTCGCCGATGCGGACGCCTCGAAACCCTCGGCCGTCCTCGAAGTCGATCTCGATCCGTTCGGGCGTGCCGTCCGGTGAGAGGTAACGCTCCCGATCGAGAACGAAGAGGACCTCATCCCCGCGGTACGTGTGCTCCTTCATCGCCGCCGCGGCGAAGACGACCGCTTCCTCTTTCGCTTCATCGGCCGGGATCCGCGCGTCGAGAACGGCGATCGGGACCACGCCGCTCCTCCCCCTCGCGTTCGCCGAGAGGCGAATCGCCTCCGCTTCGGGAAGGGCCGCCCCGTCTCCGCCCGAACGCCTCACCTCGTGTGCCGCCTGCCGCCACCGCGCCGCCCCGACCGCCGGCGCCCGGAGGGTTCCGTCCAGCTCGTCGACCCGGGCGGGGGAGAAACCCAAAGAAGGCGGCGTCGAGTCGTCGGCGAGCGAAAGAGACCGGGCAAGGAAGAGGAGGAGAAGGAAAGGGACCGGCCGAAAGAGCTTCATGGCGACACCTCGTGCGCGGGGAGCGGCCCGGCAAACCGGGGGAAACTGCCTGTTGGGGTCTATTGTATCATGCCCGGCCGACCGCGGGGAGACCGGATCGGCGCAGGAGCTTGCGGAGGACGGCCGCGCGGCATCGAGCCGAACGCCCCGCGCGACGCCTATTCTCTTTCGAGAAGTACGGAGTATTCATTCACGATCGCCTCACCCCTTCCCCACCACATCTCCGTTCCAAGCTCGACGATCGACAGATAAACATCCGGAGAGACGTATCCGTTCGATTCGAGGTAGCGCAGGAACTCCAGAAGATCCGTCCGGCCGCTCGGGCGAGGCTCGTGCGCCGCGAAGAGGAGAAGCGGCGGACCGTCTTCGAACTGCTGCACGTGGAAATCATAATCGGCTCCGCCGATCGAAACCGAACCGACCTTTCCGGTTCCGACCGGGATGTTCCCGTCCAGCCAAATCATGACTTCGTTCGTGCGCTCGTTCTGGTGCGGCGTGTCGTCTTCCGTGAGCCAGAGATCGAAGGCGAGGTTGTAAAGACCGTCGGCCGCTACGGCGACCTCATGCTCGACGACAAGCGTCGAAAGGTCTCCGAACCGCGCGGGGAGCTGCTTCGTGGTCGCGACCTGCGTCCAAGGATTCGTTCCGAACGCGATCTGCGGGAATCCCTTCACGTAGGGACGCCGCGTGCGGACATCCCAACGCCACGAGGCGGGAAAGCCCACGCTGTCGATCGCGATGCACTGCGTGTAGACATCCCCCTCTTCCAAGCGGGATTCGCCGTGCATGTTGTTCGTCACCGCGAACGCGCCGATTCGGAGATAGGCGTTCTTCTCGCAGGTCGCCGTCTCCGGATCCTGAGGAGCGGGAACATTCGTCGTGTTCCTTCCCGAATTCGGATCGAATTCCTCGGTGGGCCCCGGGGCCTCCGGTTCCGGCGGAAGATCCCCGAGAACCGGCGGCGTGCCCTCTCCGCCGCAGCCGGCGCCTGCCGCGAGGAAACCCGCCAGTGCCGTCGAGGCGATGATCGAAAGTATCTTCAACGTCCAACCCCTTCTTCGCGGCGGCTCGGGGGGGAAGCTCCGTCCTCCGTCTTCTATATTATACCCTCTCGGCTCGATTCGATGCCAGGAGGTTTCCAAAATGGGGTCGCGAGGGGCTGTGGATATCGCGGTGCTTCCGTGTCGGTTTCTCGGCGGAAACCGTCAGCACTCCGCCTTCGGTGGGCGCGTCATCAGCTGGTTGATCGCTCGCGAGGGGGATACGCTCTCGAAGAGGATGCGGTTCACCGCTTCCGTGATCGGCATCTCGACGCCGGTGCGCGCCGCGAGCGCGATCACGCTCGCGGTCGTCGCGACCCCCTCGACGACGGAGCGTGTCGAGGCGAGCGCTTCCTCGACCGTTCGTCCTCGTCCGATCGCCTCGCCGAAGGAGCGGTTGCGTCCGACCGGCGAGATGCAGGTCGTCACCAGATCGCCGACGCCGGCCAATCCGGCGAACGTCGCGGGGAGCGCGCCGTGCGCGAGGCCGAGCCTCGTGATCTCCGCGAGCCCGCGCGTGAGGAGAGCCGCCTTCGCGTTGCACCCGCTTCCCATTCCGTCCAGAATGCCGGCCGCGATGGCGATGACGTTCTTCGTTGCGCCGGCGAGCTCGACGCCGGCGAGGTCCGGGTTCGTGTACACGCGGAAATACGGCCGAGCGATGAGCGCTTGCACATGCTCCGCCAGAGCGAAGCTCGCCGACGCGACGGCCACCGTCGCCGGAAGGCGCGCCGCGATCTCGGGCGCGATCGACGGCCCGGAAAGAACCGCGACTCGATCGTCGGAGCAGTCGAGAACCTCGCGAAGAATCTGGCTCGGCCTCAGAAGGGTTCCGTTCTCGATCCCCTTGGCCACCGAGAAGACGGGCATTCCACGCGGGAAGCGACCCGCGAGCCGGCTCCACACGGCCCGAATGAACTGAGTGGGGACCGCCGACAAGGAGACATCCGCTCCCGCGAAGGCTCTCTCGTCCTCTCCCGTCACCTCGACCTTATCGGGAAGCGGAACGCCCGGAAGAAAGCGGACGTTCTCCCGCATGGCGGCCGTCTCCGCCGCCTGCTCCGGGAAGGCGGACCAGATCCGAACCTCATGCCCGTTCTCGGCGAGCAGAAGGGCGCATACCGTCCCCATCGCTCCGTCGCCGATCACGGCGATCGTCTGCTTCATGAGCGGGAGAGTATCGCAAGACCGCGCCGGGGTCTATCATTCGATCCCGGGAAGAGACCTGCTATACTCTCCCCGAACGCGCGTCGGGACCGCGAGATGCGGCCGCGCCCCACAAGAGCATGCCGGCTCCGCGCAACGCGGTGACGCCGGAAGGAAGCGGACGCTTCGACGAGGTCAGGACCCCGAGGGACAACGAACATGCCGCCGATGAACGACGATCGCACGCCGCCCGGGCTTCCCCCGCAGGTTGACGTCCAGCCCGGATTCTTCATCCCCCGAATGATGTTCTTCACGAAGGGGGTGGGAAAGAGCAAGGAACGGCTCTCCGCGTTCGAAACGACCCTTCGCGACGCGGGGATCGAGCGGTTCAATCTTGTTCATGTCTCCAGCATTTTCCCTCCCGCGTGCAAGCGAATCTCCCGCGAAGAAGGACTCCGGCTCGTCGCGCCGGGCCAGGTCGTGTTTTGCGTCATGGCGCGCAACGAAACGAACGAACCGAACCGACTCCTCGCGGCGTCGATCGGCCTCGCCCTTCCGGCCGAGCCGCAGAAGATGTACGGCTATCTCTCCGAGCATCACTCCTTCGGCGAGACGGAGACGAAGGCGGGAGACTACGCGGAGGATCTCGCGGCGACGATGCTCGCCTCGACCCTCGGCGTCGACTTCAACCCCGATACCGCATGGGACGAACGCGAGAAGATCTTCAAGATGTCGGGGAAGATCGTCCGAACGACGAACACCACCCAATCCGCGATCGGCGACAAGAACGGTCTCTGGACGTGCGTTCTCGCGGCAGCGGTGTTCATCCTCTGAATCGGAAACGACAACAGGCGCCTCTTGGCTTGAACAGTGCACGCGTTTCCTACTGCGGCCGCAAATCGCGGCCTCGCCGCGAAAACGCGAGCATCATCCAGGCAAGGAAGATGGTGCCTGTCGACACTGCCTCAGAAATAGAAGATCTGGTACTGGAGCGCGACGACCGTCCTACTCGGCCCGGCGGTTCCGTCCTTGGGCGCATCGTAACTTCGACGGTCCACGGCCAGCTTTACGGCGGACCGATGCCCGTCCAGGTATCCGCCGACGCCGAACTGGAGGTTCGTCTCGTCGCTCCTCGTCTCGCTGTCGTAGTCCCGCATGGCGGCCTGCGCCCAGAAGCTCAATCGGTTCTTCAATAAAGCAAATCCGATCTCCGCCAGATACGTGGTCTGCTTCGGCAGATCCGGAAGAAGATCTCCCCCGTCGTACGAGGAGACGTCCGTCTGGAGGGTCAGGCACGATCCCTCCGCGAGGGGAATCTCCGCGTAGAGGTCGCCGTGAATGCTGCGGTAATCCTTCTGCACGTCGGCCGCGGCGCCGAGACAGAGGACCTTGGTCTTGCCGAACCCGTTGCCGGTGTAGAAGAAGTTGTTGCTCGCGGTCTTGAATGGGTGAAGCGATACGCGGCCCGTCGCGCGCAGAGGGTTGACGTTCTCTCGCCCCCGCACGCCCTGGAAGACCCCAAGACGGTATTCGACGAGTTTCCCCGCGATCACGCCGCGGGCCTGGAGCCCCGCATCGCGGCCCACCTTCTCCTGCATGGGATCGTTCTCTACGAACGTATAGGGTCCATAGTCCAGGGCGAGATGAGTCGCGGCCGATTGAAGGTGATTGTAGCTCGTGGGCACGAGGATGAGTCCCCCGTCGAGGCGGATTCCATCGATTACCGCAGCGGTGACGACAAGATCCTGCACGTACTGCCCGCCGTAGCTCTTGACGGAGTCCTGGGGCGGGATGCCCCCGAGACCCGGGCTGTCCGTGTCGAGAAAGAAGCTCACGCGCGGGTGGACCTCTCCTCCGAGAATGATGCGCGCCCGCCGGACATAGAGATTCTGCGAGACCGCGTCGATGTTCTCGATCTTGCCCCACTCGGATCTCCCCTGCGCCAGAAGGCCCAATTTGATCGACGCCTTGCCGTCCTCGCTCTTGACGATCCACTGGGCCCGGGCCGGCCCGGCCGACACGCCCGCACAGAGAGCCGCGAGCCCCGCTCCCAGCAATACCTTGCCGATCCGGCGCGTGACACGATTCATGAGGCCTCCCTTCCGTTCGACCGGGCCGCTGCCGGGAGAAGACAACGCGATCCGCGGTCAACCCCTCCTGGGAGTCTCGCATCGGAGCGGACGGGAATCAAGGGGCGACACCGCGACGAACAGACATCGAAAGAGCGACCGCGCTTGCGGACCTCCCGTCCCCGGTGTAGCATGAGAAGCGTGTCTTCATTCGTGCGTGTCGACTTTCATTGTCACTCGTCGTTCAGCGATGGCGCATTGCCTCCAGAGGGAGTGGCCCACATGCTCGCGGCTTCGGGGGTGCGGTGCGCCGCGCTGACCGATCACGACACGAGCAAGGGATTGCTCCGCTTCCGCGAGGGGCTCCGCCGGCACGACATCGCGGTCGTCTCCGGCATCGAGCTGACCGCCTCTCATCCCTTGGGAGAAGTTCATCTCCTCGCGCTCGGCTTCCCTTTCTCCGGCTCCAACCCGTTCAAGGATTCGCTCCGCGCGGGGCCTCGAATCCGGTCCGGCTACTTCCCCTTCCTGCGAGGAGGGAACTCGGCGCCGCCGGAGCGGGCGGAATCGCTCATCGAGCGCGCGCATCGGATGGGGGCCGTTGTCTTCTTGGCGCATCCGCTTCAGCCGGCCGGGGACTATGCGCGTCTGGAGCGCCTGCTGCAAGACCTGCGGCCCGCCGGCCTGGACGGCATCGAGGCGTTCTACAAACCGTATCCGCATGAAGAGAGAGCGCGACTCGCTCAATTGGCCGACCGCTACGATCTGCTGGTCACCGCCGGAAGCGATTTTCACGGCGACGGTGTTCTCGGCTCGCCCGAGCCGGGGTGCGCGATGCCTTGGGGCCGATGGGAGCGTTTCCGCCGAGCTCTCTCCATCCCGCCTCAGCATCCGACCGGAACGGAGGACAACCCGTGCCGGCCGGAATGAGAAAACCGGGGCCCCATCTCCGATTCAGCTTCCGCGTCGTCCTCCCGACCGTGCTCGCCATCGGTCTCTTCGTGGTGACGATCTTCTTCGTGATCGTCCCGGCCTACGAAAGACAGATTCTCGATCGCAAAGAGGAGATGCTGAGCGAGCTGACGCAGTCGGCCGTCAGCATCCTCACGGAGTACGAGCGAGAGGAACGCGCCGGCGCCCTGGACCGCGCCGCGGCGCAGCGCGAGGCGATCACGCGTTTGCGCTATCTGCGTTACGGGGAAGAAGGGAAGGACTATTTCTGGGTCACGGACATGCACCCGGTCATGGTCATGCATCCCTATCGCCCGGATCTCGAAGGACAAGACCTGAGCGACTTCGCGGATCCCGGCGGGAAGCGGCTCTTCATGGAGATGGCGCGCCGAGCGAAGACGGACGGCTCGGGATTCGTCGAGTATGTCTGGCAGTGGAAGGACGATCCGGAACGCGTCGTGCCGAAGCTTTCGCACATCCGGGCCTTCAACCCCTGGGGCTGGGTCGTTGGAACCGGGATCTACCTGGAAGACGTTCGCCGGGAAATTGATCGGCTCACCGGACATCTCGTTCGCCTCTCTCTCGGCATCACCGCCGCGATGACCCTGCTCCTTCTGATCATCCTGCAGCAGAGCCTGTCCATCGAGCGCGAGCGGAGCCGAGCGGAGGGGTCCCTGCTCGAATCGCGCGAGCGTTACCGCGCGCTCGTGGAGGCCTCGACCGAGGGGATCGCGCTTCTCCGCTACGGACGCATCGCCTTCGCCAATCCGACGCTGATCGAGATCCTCGGACGCCCCGAAGCGGAGGTCTTGGGGCGCGAGCCGTCGGAGTTCTTTGAGGAGCGAAAGGTTGATCCTCGATCCGCGCTCCCGTCCCCCGAGCCTTCCGAGAGCGACGCGTCCGCTCCAGCGGCCAGGGAGGGATGGATCCGGCGTCCCGACGGGGAGCGCCGCGAGGTCGTGCTGACGGCGTCCAAGGCGAGGATCGAAGGAAGGGGCGCGACCATCCTCGCGGTCCGCGAGGTGAGCCCCCAAGCACGGGCGCAGAGGGAACGGGAAGAGCTGGCCGTCGAACTCCAGGTTTCGCTACAGTTCATGCAGGAACCCGTGAAGAAGTTCCTGCGCGAACCGCTCGCTTGCGAGCTGGGCGACACGATCCGCCGCGCCGCGGAGCGCATGCGCCGCGCGGAAATGAGCGCCATTCTGGTGCGGGCCGGCTCCGAGGATTTCGTGGGCATCATCACCGACCGAGACCTGCGCGATCGCGTCGTGGCCGGCGGACTCGATCCCTCCGAACCGGCGCGATGCATCATGAGCGCCCCTCTGCTCTCGTTCCCCGAGAGCGGCTTGGCGGGCGAGGCGCTCCTCTTCATGCTCGAACACCGCGTGCGCCATCTGCCCGTGCGCGACGCCTCCGGACGCATCGTGGGGTTGCTCAGGGACCGCGAGCTCGCCGCCTCGCAGAGGTTTTCTCCGGCCTCGATCACGCGCGAGATCCGGGAGGCGCGGTCGCCGGAAGAAATCCTCGATCTGACGGCCCGGGTTCCCCGCCTCGTGACGGCGCTGATCGACACCGGCAGTCCGCCCCGCAGCATCAATCGCATCCTGACCGCCGTCTCGGACACGACGCTGGAGACTCTCGTCGCGATGGCGCTCAAGGAACTGGGACCGCCCCCCGTTCCGTTCGCTTTCATCACGCTCGGCAGCGAGGGACGGGAAGAGCAGACTCTCGCCACGGACCAGGACAACGCCCTCGTCTTCGAGGACCCGCCGGAAGCGGATCGGGAGGCCGCGCAAGCCTATTTCGTCCGTCTGGGAGAACGCGTATGCGCCGACTTGGACCGGGTCGGCTATGCTTTCTGCGAAGGCGGCAACATGGCGCGGAATCCCCGGTGGAACCGGCCTCTCTCCGAGTGGGAAGATCTCTACCGCAGCTGGATCGAGACGCCGGAGCCGCAAGAACTCCTCGCGTTCAGCATCTTCTTCGATTTCCGGCTGGCGTTCGGGGAGGCCGCGATCACGCGTCGCCTACGGGATCACGTCGATGAAATCCTGCGGCGGAACCCGCCCTTCCTGCTCCACATGGCGCGTCACGCGCTGGAGTTCCGTCTCCCCGTGGGCGCATTCGGGAGGCTCGTCACCGAGACCTCGAGCGAGCACGAGCGAACTTTCAACCTCAAGGAAGCGATGGCGCCGGTTGTGCACGTGGCCCGGCTCTATGCGCTCCGGCACGGCATCGAGTCGACCAACACGCTCGAGCGTCTACACCGCCTCCACAAGCTGGGCGTCCTGCTTGGCTCGGACCACGATGAGATCGTGCAGGCCTACGAGTATCTGATGCGCCTGCGCCTGCACCGTCAGGCGGAGCTCATGCGGGAAGGGCACGCCCCGGAGAACCGCATTCCGCTCGAATCCTTGACGGATCTCGATCGCACCGTCCTCAAGCAAGCTTCCGCGCGAATCTCGCTCCTGCTCAAGCGGGTCGGTTTCGATTTCCTTGGTTCCGCGTGAGAAGCGAGACCAGGACGAGCGTCAGGAAGCTGATCGGCACCGAGATAATGGCCGGATTCCCGAACGGGATCGGCGCGCTCGCCTTGTCCAATCCGTAGCGCTCGTACATGTCGGGCGACAGAAGAATGATAAGCAGAGCGCTGATCGTTCCCATCGCGATCGACGCCACGATTCCTTGAGATGTGGTCTTTTTCCAGAAGAGCAGCATGACCACCGCGGGAAGGTTGGCCGATGCCGCCACGGAGAACGCCCACCCGACAAGGAACGAGACATTCATGCCCTTGAAGAGAATCCCGAGCACGATCGCGACGAGACCCACGCTGAAGGCCGCGATCCTCCCCGCGGCCACTTTCTGGTGATCGGTGTAGCCGCGGCCGAGGAACCGATCCAGGAAGTCGTGCGCCACCGCTCCGGAGGCGGCGACGATCAGTCCGCTGACCGTGCCGAGAACCGTTGCGAAGGCGATGGCCGAGATGACCGCGAAGAGAAGAGTCCCGAAGGAACGAGCCAGAAGCGGCGCCGACATATTGTCGTCGAGCAGGTTGACGACCCCGCCGGTCATCGCCCCGAGCCCCATGTACAGGGTCAGGATGTAGAAGAAGCCGATGGCCGCGATGGCCACGATCGTGGACTTGCGCGCCGCCTCCGGGCTCGGAACCGTGTAGTAGCGAATGAGAATGTGCGGGAGCGACGCGGTGCCCAAGAAGAGGGCCAGCATGAGGGACGCGAAGTTGATCTTTTCGGTTGTGGAGCCATCGACTTTGAACTTGAGACCGGGGCGGAGCACCCGGTTTCCTTCCACTGGGATCGGATAGAAGACCGTCACCTGATCGCGGCCGTCCTCGAACTTCTCCTTCTTCCAGAGGTTGATCCGCGTCTGGGGATCGCCGATCCGAGAGAGAAAAGAGAAAGGTCCGACGGGTCCGGTGCGAACCTCGGAGTCCTGCCGGCCCTGCAGGGACTGGATGTTTCCGACGGGGCGGAGCGTGTTCTCGGACGAAGCCGGCGCTCCGTTCACGATTCTCTCGCCGCCCGCTGTGACGGCCGTGTACTGGGCCTCCACAAGCTCGGCTTGATCGGCGCCGGCGGTTCTTTGAAACCACCACGAGACCGTTCCGTCGCGGGTGAGCTTGACGAACGTGTTCCCGTGCGACTCCGCGCGGCCGGCGAAGGCGTAGGCGCTGTCGCTTAGGACCGCGCCGCCGGGTTCTTCGGACATGCTGAGGACGGCGGGCGCCCGGAAGGGGACCCCTTCGCCGGGATCCGGATTCGTGCTGAGCCCACGCGTGAGGACCGCGATGACGAGGATGACGGAGAAGACAATGAGCATGCCGCCCTTGATGAACTGGACATAGGTGGTCGATGTCATGCCCGCGGTGGCCACGATGGTGATCACGATGGCGCCGACGAGGATCACGCCCACGTGGTGGGGAAGCCCGAGGAGAGGAGTGACCAAAACGCCCGCTCCCACCATCTGCGGGATCAGGTAGAAGATGGAGACCACCAGAGTGCTGATGGCGGCGGCGAGCTGAATGCCGCGCGAGTTGAAACGCGCATCGAGAGCGTCGGTGAACGTGTACTTGCCGAGACGCTTCATTGGTTCGGCCACCACGAAGAGCGCGACGACCCAGCCGGCCAGATACCCGATGGAATAGAGGAACCCATCGTACCCCGCGGTGGCGATCATCCCGCAGATGCCGAGAAACGAAGCCGCGGAGAGATAGTCCCCGGCGAACGCCACGCCGTTCACCGACCAATGAATCCGGCCGCCGGCGGCGTAGTACCCGGCGGACGAGCGGGCGCGGCGCGCGAAGTAGAAGGAGAGACCCAGAACAAGAGCGACGAAGACGATAAAGGTTACGACGGCGAGGGGCTCCATCTACTCCTTCTCCTTGCTCGGCCTCGAGCGGTACACGGCGTGTTCCTTCCAGACACAAAACTGGTTGTAGATCAGCGCCATGACCAGAGCCAGGATGATGAGCCCGAATCCGTACGCCACCGCGAGGTTGAGACCGAAGATCACGGTCGTCTCCATGACGACGGGTTTGACCAAGTTGATGAGGACGAACCCGGCGTAGACCACCGCGTAGGGAATGAACATCCAGACTCCCAGCCTCATCTTGTAGCCGGCCGCGGGATCCGAGCTCGACCGGGCGGAAGGCTCGTGAAGCATCGCAATCTCCTCCGGAGTGAACCTGGATCAAGCAGGACGAAGTCCGTAACCTCGATCCGTCAAAGCCGTCCGAGCTCTCTTCGCTCGGAGACGGGGGAAGGGGGCTGCCCGGCGAGCTGGGCAGCGCGCCGGGGCCTGCCGATCCGCTCACCACCCGTGGCCCCGGTGCGCGAGGACTGTTTGAGCCGGTGCCCCCTTCCCCCGGCTCCGAGCGGCCGCCCCTCCGCCGTTCTTCTGACGGATTGAGGGTAAGCCGGTGAGTATCCGGCCTTCCCGCCCCTCGGTCAATTCGATTTTGCAGGCGCGGGGCGTTCCCCCCAAGAACCTCACCCGCTTGTTCCTGTCGACGGCGCGGCGCGACTCCCGTTCGTGGTCGTTCTGGGGAGGTTGTTCTCGATTTCGGGGAAGACGTCTTGTTCTGTATTGTTTTTGGGGCTCTGTTTATTCAGGAGACGCCATGCTTGCTTCCCGGCTTCCCTCGAATCGATCGGCGAGCCCCTGCTCCGACCGCACGGGCAAGCCGCGCTGGAATCGGCATGGTGTCCCAGGAATCGATTTCGGAATCACCCCCCGGACTATCTCGAGAGAGGAGGTTCGATGCATCCAGGAACGATAGGGGCGATCACGGGAACGCTCTTCGGAGTGCTCGGCGGAGCGGTCGGGACGTACTTCAGCGTCAAGAACACGCGGGGGCCGAAGGAGCGTGCTTTCGTCGTCAAGTGCGTCGTGCTTCTATGGACCGCCGGCGCGGGCTTCGTAGCGGCGCTGATCCTGCTCCCCAAGCCCTTCGGGTGGCTGCTGTGGGTTCCGTACGCGATCCTGCTTCCTCTTGGGATTCGCAAGTGGAACCGAAGACAGGAGGAGATCCGAAGAGAGGAAGCGAGAGAGAGCGCCTGATTGCGTCTCGCGGCTTTCCTCGCGAAAAGCCTCGGGAGAAGACGTGCGTCGTCATCGCTTCGTCTTCAGAAACGTCCCTCTCTGGAGATCCTCGAACGCGCGACGCAGCTCTTCCTGCGTGTTCATCACGATCGGGCCGTACCACGCGACCGGCTCTTTGAGCGGCCGGCCCGAAACCAGAAGGAAGCGGATCCCTTGATCTCCCGCCTGCACCGCGACCTCGTCGCCGCGATCGAAGAGCACAAGCCAGCGGTTCTCCGCCTCGGCGGGAGGCGCGGTGTCCGCCCATCCGATCCCCTCGGTTGGCACGGCGAGCGGGCCTGATGCGTTGCAGAACTTCCCGGATCCCGCGAAGACGTACGCGAAGGCGTGGCGCGTCGTCTCGACGGGAAGGGATTTCCTCTTTCCGGCCGGCATCGAGACGTC
Organism: Gemmatimonadota bacterium; assembly: GCA_020061515.1. Taxonomy (GTDB): domain Bacteria; phylum Orphanbacterota; class Orphanbacteria; order Orphanbacterales; family Orphanbacteraceae; genus VGIW01. The sequence goes on along the minus strand of JAGUYC010000126.1, from coordinate 7,757 downwards.
GACGTAGACCGGATCGGCAGCGATGCCGTCGACGGGACCTCTCCTCCCACGGAAAGTCCCGCAAATGATTCGCACTTCGGTCCCGTCGTCGTCCGTCATCAGAGGAATGTCCGACGCCTTCACTTCCTGGTAGCGCGGGGCGGTCATCTTGAGGGACGAAGGAAGATTCGCCCACAGTTGGAACCCGTGCATCCGGCCTTCGGAATCGCCCTTCGGCATCTCTTGATGGATGATTCCGCTTCCGGCCGTCATCCACTGGACGTCGCCGGCGGCGATGATCCCGCTGTTCCCGATGCTGTCGCCATGCTCGACGGTTCCGGCGAGGACATACGTGATCGTCTCGATCCCCCGATGGGGATGCCACGGAAAGCCCGCAAGGTAATCGTCCGGTCGGTCGCCGCGGAAATCATCCAGAAGAAGAAAAGGATCGAAATCGGCCGTGTCGCCGAACCCGAAGACGCGCCGGAGATGCACGCCCGCGCCTTCGATGGTCGGCTTCGCCCTCACCAGCCTCTTGACGGGTCGTATGGACATCGCGTGTTCCTCCTCTCACATTCTTCCGTCCGGCGACCGTCGACGGTCATCTTTCGGAGACGCCATGCTCATTCCTCGGAAATCGTCCGGGCGTCCCGGGAATCCTTACATCTCCCGAACCAATGCAAGAAGCCTCACGCCGTGCCCATGGAGCTGTCTGAACGTGGCGGCCTCGCTGATCAATCGCATGACCTCCGGGGGATCGACAACCCGTGTCCCGCAAATGACGTCGATGCCGGATGCAAAGAGCAGTGGAGACAATGGGGAAGTCGGGCCCGTCAACACGATGAAGCTTCCTCGACAGAGAGAGAGGAGATCGTCGATGGTGTGATTGATGAAACTCGTGCCCGAGAGACAGACGATATCGCACTGTGGAAGGATGCGGCTCGCTTCGCTCTCCGGAAGGTCCCCCGGGCGAAGTCGCTTTTCGATTGTCCAGAGATTCTTCGCTACTTCTCTCAGCTTCGGGACAAAGGGAAAATGTCCAACCACTCCGATGTTGCGATTCTTGCCCTTCTCGGCCAGCACATCGTACGCATTGAGCTCGACGCATCGCCCTTCGTCGACTTCGATAAGCGAATTGATCGCCGCCATCCCGATGGAAGCCTCGAGCGTGTTCGCCGATCTTGCGAGCTCAACGAGCTCCCGGGCCGGCTTTTCGGTCAGGCGCCCCACGTCCCTCACTCCCGGCTGGTGGGCGCTTTCACCCCCTTCAAACGTTCGGTAGGTCGTTGAGAGACCCGTATGACGGGTCGTCACGGCCGTCCAGAAGGCGCAGCAGCGAACCTCGCGAACCCGGCAATCCTCTCCCTCGAGGCTGTCGATCAGTCGATCCAAGATCTTCATCCGGTCTTCTCCCGAAAAGCGGTCGACCGGCTTGATTCGATCTCCCGCCCGCGATCAGAAGCCTCTGCGCTTGACTCGGGCGTAGTAGCTTTCCGCCGTGTACAGGGCGGCCACAGGGTTGTGGCCGAGAACACGATCTTTGACGACAAGAACCGTGCTGTAAGCTTCCGCATACTTCAAGAACAAGGAGTCGTGCCCGACACACAGACCCACGAGGATATTGAAATCGGTCTTCTGCTCGTTGAGGATCAACGCCTGCGCAATCGGGCTGCACATCGACTCGAACCCGCCGATTCGAATCTTCTCCTCATCCTTGACGCCGATCGTTTCCTTCGGCGTGCGACCGACCTTGCAGGCAACGGACACGACCTCGAAACCCTGCGATTCGAGGATCTTCGTCAAGGCGAGGGCCTCCCGATGAAGACCCGTGCAGAAGGCGATACCGAGCCGCTTGAAGCCCATCTTGTGCGCGAACTCACATGTTTCCTGTATCCTCGGTTTCACCGGATGAGAGACATAGGGAGCGGTGCCTCGGTGAGCGTAACATTCCCCCTCCTGAATGCTGGCCTGGCGAGCGAACTCCCTGATCTCCGGTCTCTCGTACTCGACCCCGGCCTTCCGCACCACATTCTCCTGAGTGAGTGTCGGGCAGAAGGCCGGTCCTCTTCCGGATTCCGTCTCGCAGATCTTTGCGTCCACTGCGCATTTCGAACAGGCAGGCATACGATCATCTTCCACCATCGTCCCCCTACCCCTCTCAAGAACTCGTCCACATTGGCCTAGCTGGCGTCACGACCTCGATGCATGCGCCTCGCCTTCATGATAGCACCGCATTCTCGAACAGCCGCGTCGATGTTCCGGTCGCGGCGGGCGCTGGTCCTTGAGAACGTCGCTCTGCGACATCAACTCCAAGTCCTTTAACGGTCGGGCAAGAGACCCCGATTCCGACCGATCGACCGAGGTTTCTGCTCCGCGAAGCAGCCGATCGGACCGATCGTCAGCCCCGGGATTAGAGAAGGGCGGACCGGTCAGGCCCCGTCCGAGAGATGTCCCCAGGGCCGGACGAGGTTTTCAGAAGGGACGGCGGCTGGGAGGAGAATCCCGGGGGCATGGGTGTGGTAGAATCGCCCCGGGATTCTGGGCAACCGATCCCCGGCGCACACGAACGGAGGGGCACGATGCCGGTCTGCGAGTTCGTCTGCCGCGCCAGGAGGAAGAAATTCGCGCGAATGAAACCGATCACGGAGTACGACCCAAAGAAGGTGACCTGTCCTTAGTGCAAGAGCAAGAAGGTCGATCGGCGTGGGGCGGCGTCTTCGTCAAGACCCCCAACAAGACTCGTCCTGGCCCCGGGCGCGTTCCCGTCCCACCCTTCCTTAGGTCCGACCACGGCTGGGCGCGGGGCGGGACGGCCGACAGCAATTGCGCCACTCCCTTCATCAACCGGCATTCTGATACAAATGACAAGAAGCGGATTCCTAACTACGAGTGAGTGTGCGCCGTGCGACTCTATCTGATCAATCCCTCCAACCCGCTTGTCAGCATCGTCAAGATCAAGGAGAATCGCTGGAATCGCTATCGCGTGTGGAAACCGCTCAGCCTCATGGTTCTCGCGGGCCTGACCCCACCGGAATGGGAAATCTCGATCCTAGACGAGAACATCGGCGTGCCCGACTATCCCGCCATGCCTCGGCCGGACCTCGTCGGCATTACCGCCTTTACGTCCCAGGCCAATCGCGCCTATGAGCTGGCCGCTGACTTCCGGCGCCTGGGCGTACCCGTCGTGATGGGCGGTATTCACGCGACCATGTGCGTCGACGAAGCCCTCGAGCGCGTCGATTCGGTCGTCACCGGGGAAGCCGAGGGGGTGTGGCCGCAGCTAATCCACGACGCCCGACACGGCTGCCTGAAGCGCCGATACGACGGAGGACTGGCTGATATCAACGATGTCCCATCCGCCCGTCATGACTTGTTGGCCGCGGGATATGCGTGTGGCGCCGTTCAAACCACACGCGGCTGTCCATTGAACTGCAGCTTCTGCAGCGTGACGGCGTTCAATGGGACCCGGTACCGGCAGCGACCTATTCCAGCTGTCGTGCGGGAATTCCAACTGATCCGCGAGAAACGCGTTCTCGTGGTGGATGACAATCTCATTGGCACTCGCCCTGAACACATCGCCCGCGCCAAGGATCTTTTCCGCGCCATGGCACAGGCGAACCTGCGAAAGGAGTGGGTTGCCCAAACCACCATTAACCTCGCCGATGACGAAGAACTTCTGGCGTTGGCCGCGAAGGCCGGGTGCCGCGGCGTCTTTATCGGCTTCGAATCCCCGACGCCGGAAGGGCTGCGGGAGCTGGGCAAGAAGTTCAATCTTGTGAAGGGCAGGGACTTTCGGGCCTCCGTGCGTCGCATACAGCGGCACAACATACTCGTGGTGGGCTCCTTCATCGTCGGCCTAGACATAGACGAGCCGGGCATCGGAAAACTTATCGCCGAGGTCGCCAGCCGCTACGGCGTGGACAGCCTCAACCTGCTCTTTCTGACGCCCCTGCCCGGCACGCGCCTCTGGGATCAAATGAAATCCGAGAACCGCATTGCCCTCAATGCTTTTCCGGAAGATTGGAAATACTACACGTTGACTTATCCAGTCGCCCGGTACAAGCACTTGTCCCTGGACGGCATCATCCAAGAAATGATCGCCTGCAGCCGGAACTTCTATTCCACGCCGCGCATCCTGCGAAGGGTATGCCGCAACTTGTGGCAACGCCGCGAGCCGCTGATCAGCTTGGTGAGCAATCTCTCGTACAGGAGCAACATCCGCGTGAGCTCCCAGGCGTACGCGAACTTCAGAAGTCAGGTAGGCAAAAGGTACGTTGAGTGACCGAGAAACGCGCTCGCGCGAGAATCGGGTTCATAACCTGCTTCGTCGCGAGATCGAGCGAGAAGCCCGCCGGCAGGGATCGAGAGCGAAAACGCCCGGAGGCGGCCTACGAAGGCTGCTCGAGGACGTTTTCGCCCGAGGACGCCGCGGGCGGGCTTCGCAGCCGATCGCAGCGGAAGGAGGTTGTGAAACCGGTTCTACGCTACTCCCGATCGACTGTCCCAATGGGTAGTCCAACGGTCCAAGACGCAGGGTTCAGGGTCCCGGGGGAACAGCCGCCGAGGAGACTTCTGCTCCGGCGCTCTTCCGTGACCGAGAAGGTCGTGATACGCTCCTTCCGGCTACATCAAGGAACGCGCCTTCGGCCGGACAGAGGCTGCCGGCGCATCGAACGACGCCTGCCATCGGCCCGGGCTTGGAATGAACCGACGCCCATTGATCTTTCTCGTCCTGCAACTGATCTTCGGAGCTCCCCATGAATTCGTCTCCGCGGAACAGGGCCGGCCGGCGGCCGGAGAGCCGGATTTCGTCGAGGTCGCGCGGAACGAGCGGGAACCTGCGATGGAGCGGAGCGATCGGGATTTCCTCCCGCATGCCGGGAAACGTGTCCGGAGGATCCGGGTCACGAACCTCGAAGTGTTCGGCCCGTCGGTCGACGATACCACACGGTCGGCCGAATCGCGGATCGAGAGATCCCTCAACCGCATGAACTTCGAGACCCGGGAGACCACGATTCGCCGGAGCCTCCTCTTCGGGGAGGGGGACACGATCGATCCCTTCCGATTGGCCGACAGCGAGCGGATCCTCCGGAATCTGGCTTTTGTCGGAGATGCTCGGATCGTCGTCGTGCAGGCTCCCGGGAGCGGCGATTCGGCCGACGTTCAGGTCATCGTGAAGGAGACGTGGACACTCGAGCTCTCCGTGAGCCCGAAAGAGCAGAACGGTCTGAAAGTCGGTCTGGCCGAGAAGAACCTCTTCGGGCTGGGGCACCAGATTTCCGTGGCGGGCCGGCTGTTTCCCGACGCCGACCCCAGGTTGGGATGGGACACGAACTACGCCATGCAGAACATTCACGGCTCATTCATCACGGGGAAGCTGGAGTACGTGAAAATGCCCGGCAGGGAGAGCACGGGCCTCGCGCTCTCGCGCGAGCTCATCTCTCCCGTTCTGCGATACGCGGGAGGGCTGGAGCTGAGGCGGACGTCGATCGCAGAGCCGGATTCGCTGCCTTCCGCGGCCGACAACAGATCCGAGCTCGTCGACTTCTGGGCGGGAAGACTGGTTCATGAATGGCGCGACCGGGAGGAGACCGGCCGCCGCCGCATCCTGTTCGTTTCGGGCCGGGTCCGGCACCTCAAGTTCACGAACCGCCCGCCGGTCACACCGTCCACTCTCTATCCGTATCACAACGCGGACCATCTTCTCGGAAGTCTCACCTATATCCGAAGCTGGTATTACCGCACGAACCTCCTCTACAACTTCGGCCGGACGGAGGACATCCCCCACGGTCTTCTCGCTCGCGTCACGTACGGGGTGGCCGATGAGGAGTTCACGCGGAGTCACTATGCGGCCGCCACGGTGGCGGCAGGAGAGAAGATCGGCGGACTGGGCTACGGAGTCGGCGAGCTGCGGATCGGCGGATATCCGAAAGGGTGGGAAATCGAGCAGGGAGTATTCCGACTGCGGTCCCTCTACTTCAGCAATCTCCTGCACGCCGGGAGATATCGGTTTCGTCAGTTCATCCGGGTGGGGTACACGACCGGGATCCATCGCTTCGCGGACGACAGCATCGACTTCGGCGGCGACGAGGGGATTCGGGGGGTGGTTTACGATCGGAGCGTGACCGGAACCAAGCGCCTCCAGCTGGACGTCGAGTCCGTCGCATTCACGCCTTGGAGGGTGCGGGGGGTCACCTTCGCGTTCTTCACGTTCGCGGACCTGGACGTCATCGGCGCTGGCCGCAGGAGCATCTTCCGGCAGGATTACTACTCGGGCGTGGGGTTGGGGGTCCGGCTGCACAAGGATGGCTTCGGAATCGGGACGGTGCAACTGCGCTTCGCCTGGTACCCGAAACTCCCGATCGATCACGCCGCGTTTTCTTACGCCGCCTTCGCCGATGAACGGTTCCGATCGATCCAACTCCTGGGGGGGAGCCCGGAAATCGTGGAATACTAGGAATGGAAGACTGGGTTCGGTGGGGAGACTCTTCGGAGCGACCGGACCCCTGTGGGTGGACCGAGCTCATGGGACCTCCCATCCGATGGAGACGGCCGAGTTCCCGTCCTCGAGCCCGCGGGCCGCATCGATCCGGAACTGACCCTTCATGCCGAAACCTCGGAGCCGGAGACCGGTTCCGGCATCCACCTGCGTCGGAACTCGGTCGGCTCGCCCCGTGTCCCACGGCTTGGCCCCATCGACGAAGAGGGCCCACCCGAGCCGCAGGGGCCCCCATCTCCACGGCCACGCCTGCCGTTCGATCGTTCCGTGGACGAGCGTGCGCCCGAAGACACGGCCCTCAACGATTCCCCCGTTCAACAAAGGGTGAGCTCGGAGAAACGGAGCGCGCCCGTATCCTGTTCCCGCTCCGGACCAGAGTGCCCATGGGGCCTCCGAAGTCGTGCTGGATACCCCCAGGCGGCCCCGCCATGCGTCGCATTCTTCCAGACCGTTCGAGCACCACCGGAGCGATAGGCCGCCGGTTCCGAACGGAGCGCCGCTCGCGAGGCTGATCCACCTCGCCGCCTGCGCTCCCAGCGCCAGGCGATCGCTTGCCCATCGTGTTTCGACGCGCCCCTCGAGTGAGAAATGGGAGCCCCGGTCGACCCACTCGTCCAGAGCGGCGCCGATCTCGAGGCGGATATCCGGACCGACCCAGTCCGCAAACGAGAGAGCGGTGCGCCGGCGTTCCTCTCGGCTCACCTCCGCGCCGGTCTCGCTGCTCGTTCCGAAAAGAGAGCGAGCCGCATAGGCCTGCTGTTCCCAGATGCCTTCCAAGCGCCAGATCCCGGGACGGCCCCCGGCCGCCGGAACGGTCAGCGCCAGCGAGACGCGCGGCCGGTCCTTCCACCATCTCCACCCGGCGGTCCACAGCTCCCCATTGCCGGTGGGGCTCGCGACAGCGAGCGTGATCTCGCGCCCGGTGAGAGCCTTGATACCCGCGCCTCCGACTTCCCAAGGACCGTCGAACACGAGGGGACGCTCCAGCAGAGTCACGTCTACTTGCGCGTTTCCATCCGGCAAGGGTCTCAGGCTCAGGCGGCACTCCGATTGGGCGGGCACTTCGGCCAGGCGCCGGCGCGCTTGGCGGTAGGCTCGCGGTGTGAGAAGCCGCCCCGGCGGCAGATCGAGCTGGCCGGTGACGGCGGAATAGCGGATACGCGTCAAGCCATCGACACGCGTGAGGTCGGTCCGCGGTTCGGAGAGGTGGTTCCACGCGCGGAGCGCCCCCTCCACATCTCCGGCCAGGAAGCGGCTTCCGGCCAGAAGCCGCCATGTG
>JAGUYC010000204.1 GCA_020061515.1 Gemmatimonadota bacterium | reverse complement strand
GGGGCGGCCGGCGCGGACGGCGAGCGACGCGATCCTCTTCTCCTCGGCGGACCGCGCCTCGCCTTCGAGCGGTCTCTCGCGAAGCCTCGCCTCGCGGATCGCGTACTCCTTCTCGAGCCAGCCCATCTCCTCGCAGAGGACGAGCATCGCATCGATCTCGCCGCTTCTCTCGCGGACGAGCATCTCCGGCGGATCGAGAAGCCAGTCGACCGGCCCGCTCGGGATGTCGGGGGCCGCGAGCGCCGCCGAGGCGAAAAGAAACAGGAGCGCGCCGGCGATCGGCGCATGCGCCCGCGCACGCGAGCTCCTCTCGGTGGGATGGCTCCCCTGTCGTCTTGGCATCGCTACTCCCACTCGATCGTCGCCGGGGGCTTCGAGCTGAGATCGTACACGACCCGGTTCACCCCCTTCACGCCGTTCAGGATCCGGGTCGCGATCCGGGCGAGGAGATCGTGCGGGAGGCGCGCCCAGTCCGCGGTCATCCCGTCCCTCGAGGTGACCGCGCGGAGGGCGACGACCTGTTCGTACGTGCGGCTGTCCCCCATCACGCCGACCGACGAGACGGGGAGAAGCACGGCGAACGCCTGCCAGACGCGATCGTACTCGCCCGATTCCTTCAGTTCACGGATGAAGAGATCATCGCACGCGCGGAGGGTCTCGAGAGCGGCGCGCGTCACCGGCCCGAGGATCCGCACGGCGAGCCCGGGCCCCGGGAACGGGTGGCGCCCGAGGAGCGTCTCGGGGATGTCGAGGGCGCGTCCGAGGGCGCGCACTTCATCCTTGAAGAGTTCCCGGAGCGGCTCGACGAGCGCGAGCCGGAGCGTCTCCGGCAGGCCGCCGACGTTGTGGTGCGTCTTGATCTTCGCCGACGGGCCCTCGGTGGAGACCGACTCGATGACGTCCGGGTAGAGCGTGCCTTGCGCGAGAAAGCGGACGCGCGGCCAGTCCCCCGCGCGCTCTTGGAAGAGATCGACGAACGTCCGTCCGATGATCCGGCGCTTCTCCTCGGGATCGGAGACCCCTTCGAGCCGCGCGAGGAATCGGTCCTCCCCGTCGACGACCTCGAGCGGAAGGCGAAGCTCCTCGCGGAACGCGCGGATCACCCACTCCCTCTCCCCTTTCCGGAGAAGGCCGTTGTCGACGAAGACCGCGCGAATCCGATTCCCGACCGCGCGATGGACGAGGCGCGCCATCACGGTCGAGTCGACCCCGCCGCTCACCGCCGTGAGGACGTCGCTCTCTCCCACCTTCTCGCGGATTTCGGAGATCGCGCGTTCGGCGACGTGCTCCGCCGTCCAATCCGCGCGGCATCCGCACACGTTGAAGAGGAAGTTCCGAAGAATCCTCTCTCCTTCTTCGGTATGAACCACCTCGGGGTGGAACTGGACGCCATAGCGCCGTCCCTCTCGATCCTCGATCGCCGCGTAGGGGATGTCGGCGGTGCGCGCGACGGCGCGGGTTCCCTCGGGAAGGCGGACGGCGCGGTCCCCGTGGCTCATCCAGACGCGAGACGGGCTCTTCACGCCTTCGAGAAGCGCGCTGGGTTCCGTCCTTTCGAGGTCGGCCGGCCCGTATTCCCTCTCCTCCCCTCCGGCAACCTCGCCGCCGGCGGCGTGCACGAGAAGCTGCATGCCGTAGCAGATGCCGAGGACGGGCCCTTCGTAGCGCGCGAACCACTCGGGAAGACGCGGGGCTTTCTTCTCGAACACCGAGGAGGGTCCGCCGGAGAGGACGACGCCGCGGAGCGTCTCGTCGAGGAGAAGCTCCTCGCCCGCGCGCGAGGGAGCGAGGATGCGGCAGAACACGCTCGCTTCGCGGATCCCCCGCGCGATGAGCTGCGTGGTCTGCGAACCGAAGTCGAGAACGAGGACCCACTGGCGTGCGCGCAATCTCCCCTCCCCTCCGGCTCAGTGCCGGAAATGCCGCGCGCCGGTGAGGATCATCGCGGCGCCGAGCCGGTTCGCGGCCGCGAAAACCTCCTCGTCGCGGATCGATCCTCCCGGCTGAACGAAGACGGAAACCCCCGCCTCGTGCGCCCGCTCGACGCTGTCCGGGAAGGGGAAGAAGCCGTCCGACGCGAGGACGGCGCCGCTTGTCTCGATCCCCGCCCGCCGCGCCTTCTCGATGGCGAGGAGGGTCGAGTCGACACGGCTCATCTGCCCCGCGCCGATCCCGACCGTTCTCTCTCCGCGGGCCAGAACGATCGCGTTCGAGCGGACGTGCTTGGCCGTGCGCCACGCGAAACGTGCGTCCCGCATTTCCTCTTCCGTCGGCTTCCGCTCCGTGGCGACGCGCCAGGTCTCGTCGTTGATACATAAATCATCGAGGCTTTGGACGAGGAATCCGTCGGCGAGGAAACGGACTTCCCGCGAGGGGCCGGGCGAGGGATTTGCGGAGACGCGCACGAGGCGGAGGTTCTTCTTCTTTCCGAGGCACCGGAGCGCCTCCGTCTCGAAGTCGGGGGCGAGGACGACCTCGAGAAAGATCTTCTCCCATTCGGACGCAAGCGCTTCCCCGACCGGCGCGTTCACCGCGACGATCCCGCCGAACGCGGAGAGCGGATCGGTCGAGAGGGCGGCGCGAAAGGCGGCGGGCGCATCCGCGCCGAGAGCCGCGCCGCACGGGTTTCCGTGCTTCACGATCACCGCCGCGGGCGATTCGAACTCGGCAAGAAGCCGCCAGGCGGCGTCCGCGTCCGCGAGATTGTTGTACGAGAGCTCCTTTCCTTGGAGCGCCTCGAAGCGATGGGACGAGCCCGCTCGTTCGTACCAGGCGGCCGTCTGGTGGGGGTTCTCGCCGTAGCGGAGCGCCCGGCGGAGCGATCCGGCGAGGTGGAACGGATCGGGAAGCGCGCCGCTCGCGTCCCTCTCGAACCAGGCGAGGATCCGCTCGTCGTAGTCGGCGACGTAGCGGAACGCGCGGGCCGCGAGCGCCCGGCGCTCGGCGAGAGGAACCCCCTCGTCCGAACGGAGGCGCGCGAGGAACGGCTCGTACTGGTCCGGGTGGAAGAGAACGGCGACGTCCTCGAAGTTCTTCGCCGCCGCCCGGAGGAGCGAGGGCCCTCCGATGTCGATCGACTCGACGATCTCCTCTCCCGCGGCGCCCGCCCGCGCGATCGTCTCGGCGAACGGGTAGAAGTTCACGAGCACGAGATCGATCGGCGGGATGCCGAAGACATCCATCTCCTCTCGGTCCGAGGCGACGCCGCGCCGGGCGAGGATCCCCCCGAAGAGGAGCGGGTGGAGCGTGCGCACCCGCCCGCCGAGCATCTCGGGGAAACCGCTCACCTCGCGGATCTCGCGGACCGGGACTTCGGCCGCGCGAAGATGCGCGGCCGTTCCGCCGGTCGAGAGAATCTGCGCGTCCGTCGAAGCGAGCGCGGAGGCGAACGGAACGAGGCCCCTCTTGTCGGAGACCGAAACGATCGCGCGCCGGATCCGCCGCATCGATTCCATGCGCACCTTCCTCCTTTCCGCTCGCGCGGCGGTTTTCGCCGCTCGGCCGCCGGACTCCACGCGCAGGCGAGCTTAGCTCGTTAAGATCTCAAGAATCTCGCGATAGCGTCGGATCGTCGCCTCCACCACGTCGGGCGGAAGCTCCGGGGCCGGCTCCTCCCCGCTCCAGGAGATCCCGAGGAGGTACTCGCGCACGAACTGCTTGTCGAAGCTCTCTTGCGCTTCCCCCGGGCGGTAGCGCGCCGCCTTCCAGAAGCGCGAGGAGTCGGGCGTGAGCGCCTCGTCGACGAGTTGGATCGCCCCGTCGACCCTGGCGAACTCGAACTTCGTGTCGGCGATCAGAATCCCGCGCCCCTCCGCGTGGGCGGTCGCCTCGCGGAAGAGAGAGAGGGAAAGATCGCGAAGCGCGCGCGCCGTCTCCTTGCCGAGCGCGTTCTCCATCTCGGCGAGGGAAACCGGGAGGTCGTGCGTCCCCTCCGCCTTCGTGCTCGGCGTGAAGATCGGCTCGGAGAGCTTGTCCGAGAGCCGGAGGCCGCGCGGAAGCGACACGCCGGAGACCGTCCCCAACGCCCGGTACTCCTTCCATCCCGAGCCGGCGAGATACCCTCGCACGACGCACTCGAACGGGAACACATCGCCGCGGCGCACAAGCATCGAACGCCCTTCGAGCGCCTCTCGGTCGCCGCGGAACGGCTCGGGATACTCGCTCGGATCGGTGGCGATCTTGTGGTTCGGAACGATCGCGGCCAGGCGGTCGAACCAGAAGGCGGAGATCGTGTTGAGCACCCTCCCCTTCCCCGGGATTCGGGTGGGGAGCACGCGGTCGAAGGCGGAGATGCGGTCGCTCGTCACGATGAGGATGCGGTCTCCGAGGAAGAAGAGATCGCGGACCTTTCCGCTCCGGTCCGGTTCTCTCCCCGCGACGATCGTCCGTCCGGCGGCATGCGTGTTCACCGGGGCGCTCCTTTCGGACGGAAGAGGCACCGTCTTCCGTCGAAAACAAGTTCCTGCGTGAGAAGCGCGGTAATCGTTCGCGGATAAAGTTTATGCTCCTCCGCGAGGATTCGCGCCGCGAGGCTTTCCGCCGTCTCCTCGTCCCTCACCGGGACCGCCGCCTGAAAGAGGATCGGCCCGGAGTCGACGCCCGCGTCGACGATGTGGGTCGTGCAGCCGGAGATCCGCACGCCGTGCGCGAAGGCCTGCCGCTGCGCCTCGAGCCCCGGGAACGAGGGGAGAAGCGAGGGATGGATGTTGATCACGCGGTTCGGGAAGGCGTCCAGAAAGCGGGGCGAGAGGATCCGCATGAAGCCGGCGAGCGCGACGAGCCGGACGCCGCGCGTCCGGAGCTCCTCGACCATCCGCGCTTCCGTCTCCGGAGAGACGCGGGCGCGCCGCGGTCCGGGCGGGACGTAGAGCGCGTCGACTCCGGCTGCGCGCGCGTGATCGAGCGCGGGCGCGTCCTCGACGTCCGAGAGGACGAGCGCCACCCTCGCGGGATAGTCGGGAGCGTTGGATGCTTCGAGGATCGCGAGCAGGTTGCTCCCCCGGCCGGACGCGAGGACGCCGATCGGCGCTCGCGTCACCGGATCTCCTCCCGCTCCGGGTTGAGAAGGAAGCGCATCCCGACAAGCAGGGAGGTGCGGCCTCCCTCGGGGCTAAGAAGCTGGCTGTTCGCGACCGCCCCCTCGACGAGCAGATACGGAGTCAACCAGTAGCCCACTCCCGCGGCGAGGAAGAACTCGTCCGCGTTCATGAGGTTGCCGCTCCTCTCGATGTCGCGGAGCTCCTCCGCATAGCGGTCGTCCGGAAGGTCGCTCGGATCGAAGAGCGTGAAGAACCCCCCGCGAAACAGGAGGCGGTCGGACTGCTCCCACTCGGCCCCGAGCGAGAGCTGCGCCACGGATTGATAGCTCGCGATGCTCCCCCAGTTCTGGTAGGCGATGTCCCCCGCGAAGCGGAGAGTGCGGGAGTAATAGTGGACGGCGCCGACCTGCGCGACGAACGGCGTCTCGTCCTTCACGATCGGGTAGCGCTCGGCCGGCGTGCAGGTCGTCCACTCGTCGATCTGGTGGACGCTTCGAAGGTCCATCCCGGTGCTCACCGATAGGCCTCCGTCCGTCTTGTCCGTGAACCGATGGTAGAGCCCCGCGGTGAAGTGGAGGCTCACGTCGTTGGTCGACGCCTCGGCGTCGAACCAGCCCTCTGCGAGCTGGTCATCGGTGACATCCGTGCACGCGGTCAGGTAGTCGACCGCCTTGAAAACCTTCTTCCGGTCGGCCCAGAACGCGAGACCGAACGAGGTGTTCACGGAGGTCTTGTAGCCGGCGGCGATCCCGAAGGAGTGGATCGAGACGCGATCGTGATAGCTGCGGATCACTTGATCGCTGCCTTCGAGGGTCAAGGCGCTCCCCTCGGTCTTTCCGGTGTTCACCGGCTTCGTTCCGTCCTTGGGCGGGTAGCCGAAGAGATGCCCTCCGATGTCGTGGTCGTAGACGGCCGCCTCGAGAATCGCGAAGCTGAACCCCCCCGCGTCGGGGAACCGAATCCCGACCAGACTGAAGTTCCCCCGATCCTGGAACGTTAAAGTGTTCCTCCCGCCGTCCGTCTCGAAGTCGGGACCGTGGACGAAGCTTCCCTCGAGGGTGAACTCGAGGCTCTCGCTCCAGGGGATGAGCGCCGGGTTATGGTAGGCTGAGCTCGCGCCGGACGGAAGGGCGACGTGGCCCCCTCCCATCCCGAGGGATCGGACGCCGATCGGCAGGAACTCCGACTGGAGGAACCGCCCGTCCGCGCGCGCGCCGGAGTCGGGAAAGGCCGCCGCGAGAAGAAGGACAAGTGACACGATCCGCATGGCCCGAGAGCCCCCTTCCTCGAACGAGAACGACCGCCCGCGGTTCCCGCGAGGCCGCCTCCGCCGGCGTTCTCCCCGCGAACGAGGACACTATAGGAAGGGGGTCCCCCGCTTGTCAACCCGGCCGGATGCATGGGAGTGTACCTGGTCGAGCGGGATCGGAAGTGCACCTGGTACACCGGAATCCGTCACTAAGGGTTGCGGGTGGCCGGGTCCTGTCGGCGGCTGTCCATCCGGTGCTCGCCAGTCGCCCTTTGGGCTTGGTGGCTGCGCGCCGGACGGACACCTGCCGCCGCCACCCGGCC
>JAGUYC010000306.1 GCA_020061515.1 Gemmatimonadota bacterium | reverse complement strand
CTGTCGGCCACAGCCCGCTCGCGGTCCGGCCAGTCGCGCCTCCGCACTTGGTGGCCTTCGCGCGAGCGGGCGCCAGTGGCCGCCACCCGCCGTGGTTGCGTTGTGTGTCAACGAACCTGGTCCGTGAATTGCAAGGGAACCTGGTTCAAATTGTTAAGGAACCTGGTTCACAAATATTCAGCGGCGAGTTGCCGTGCGCCGCGCGCGGTATGTTTGAGCAAGCGAGCTCTACCCGAGCGTCACCATCGCGACGCCCGCCACGCCGAGCACGAGGCCGGCGATTCTCTTCCGAGTGACCGGTTCGCGAAGGAGGAGCGCGGCGAAGAGGAATGTCCAGAGCGTCGAGGTTTGGTTGAGGGCCGCGGCGATCGAGGCCTGCGTGTACTTCATTCCGGCGAGCCAGAAGAGAAGCGAGACGTATGTCCCCATCACGACCGCGGGAATCATCACCGGCCACACGCGGCGATCCCGCAGCGAGGCGAGAGCCGCTCTTCTCTTCGAGAGGAACGGGAAGACGAGGGCCGAGGCGGCGACCCCTCCGACAAGGCGCCAGAAGCTCGCCCAGATCAGCGGATAGCCGCCGAGGACCGGCTTGATCATCACGATGGCGACCGCCTGCGTCGAGGTCGCCAGAAGCCCGAACGCGATCCCCGAGAGAAGCGTCCGCGGGTGAACGTCGCCTTTGGATCCTCTCATCCAGCCGACCGAAAGCACCGCGCTCAGAATAAGAAGCACGCCGAAAATCTGCGCGCCGCTCATCCGCTCGCCGAGGAAGAGGAAGGAGAGAAGGATGATGAACGGGCTGTACGAGGTCGTGATGATGGCCTCGAG
The DNA here is from genome assembly GCA_020061515.1 of Gemmatimonadota bacterium. Lineage (GTDB taxonomy): Bacteria > Orphanbacterota > Orphanbacteria > Orphanbacterales > Orphanbacteraceae > VGIW01. Next base: position 1,794 of record JAGUYC010000306.1, on the reverse strand, counting down.
GCTCGCCCCCACGCGGTTCAGCGTCATGAAGAAGAACGTGTCCGAGATTCCGATCCCGATGGCGCCGCTGAGGAGCAGGAGAACATAGTCGCGAGCGGCGATCGGGGAAGGCGAAGACCCTCCGACGACGAGGAGCGTGGCCGCGAAGAGCGCGAGCGCGGCGACGTTCTTGAAGAGGTTGAGGGCGAGCGCGCCGACGCTGAAGCCGGTCATGCGGAAGAGAACGACCGCGGTTGCCCAGCAAATCGGGGCGGCGAGGGCGAAGATCTCCCCGATGAATGGAACCTCGCTCACGGCATCGTCCTTTCGTGATCGGCCCGCGGGGGCGGAGCGCCCGGGAAGACCGCCCGCAGTTTCCGAGCATTCTCATCCGACAGCGGATCTTTGTCGAGGGCGGTTTAGCCAAGATTATGCACGCGTTTCCTGCTGCGGCTGCGGATCGCGGCCTACGAGGCCTCCCTTCCGTCGCCGCTTCCTCAGCAGGGACCCGTGGCGCGCTTGGATCTTGTCGCGACGGCAAGGAGCGACAAGTCTTAGCGCGCCGGGGGGGAGGCCGGGGCTACGCTTCCGGGAGCGGCTCGTACCGGTCGGCCTCTCGTCTCGCGTTCCGCATCCTCGCGACGAAAACGCGTGAATAATCTAGGCTCGCGAACCGTTGCGGCGGGCGCGGGTCGGACGAAGCTATCGCGTGAGGCGGACCGAAATCTCGCGGGCGACCTGGTGGAACACGGTCTCCAGCTCGGCCGCGTCGGGAGCGAAGAAGAACGCCCCTTGAGGTTCGTTCGGATCGTACGATGCGTTGACGATCGTCCCGCCCGGATGGAGCGGATCGTCGGCGAAGGGAAGGTTCGCGAGCTCGACGAGAAGAGGAAGATCCGGCTGGTGCCACTCGCTCGCGCCCGGGCTTCCGAGCCCGATGGCGAAGATCGCGATCCCGTCCTGGCGCGCGCCCTTCGCCGCCGCGCGGGTTTGTTCGCGCGCCGCGTCGAGGATGTTCCAGTTGTTGGCCTCCTGCCCGTCCGGCAGCGTACCCGGATTCGGAATCCCGAGCCAGTGGAAGATCTGATACGGGTCCTGAAGCCCCCATTCGGGAGGGAAACCGCCCCCCGTGCTCGGGTTCTGGTATCCGCCGATCACGGCGTCAAGCGCGCTTCCTTCAATCATAAAGATATCGCGGAACGAGGTCGGCCGCCCGTCCGTGAAGAAGACGATCACGCGGAACGCCGAGGTGGTCCCCTCGCTCGCGAGCTCGTCCTTCGCCGCGTTCAGCGCATGCCCCGCGCTGGTGTTCCCATCCGCCGTGAAGCCGGAGATCGCCGCGGTCATCGGCGCCTTGAAATGGTATCCGAGAGGGAAGAGCGTGAGCCGTCCCGACGCGAACCGGATGAGGGCCATCATGTCCATCGTGTCGTCGAAGAAGTCGAGAAACTGGATCGCTCCGTTACGGAGGGCGGCGATGGCGTTCCCGTGGCTCATCGAAGCCGACGTGTCGAGAACCATCGGGACGCGGAGCGGGCGCCGAGTCGCCTCCGCCTCCGCGGAGACGTTCACCTGGGAGACGCCGACGAGGCGCATCAACGTAGTCGGCATCACCGCGCTTCCCCGCACCTCGATGCGCGACTCGATCGGGTTTGGAATGAACGCCACGGTGAAGGAGTGCCCCGACGTGCCCATGAACCCCGGCGCGAAGTTCATCCCGGCGAAGTTCAGCGCGGTGTTCTCGGCGAAGGCCTCGCCGCGCGGAAGGACGCGCGCTCCCGCGAGCGCCCCGCCGTCGACCGCGTTGGCGAGACG
>JAGUYC010000338.1 GCA_020061515.1 Gemmatimonadota bacterium | reverse complement strand
GGGGCGGGGCGGGGGGGGGGGGGGGGGGAGGGGGGGGGGGGGGGGGGGGGGGGGGGGGGGGGGGGGGGGGGGGGGGCGGGGACAACGCTCGCGTACGCAGCTTATCGGTTCCGCTTCGCCCTCCTTCTTCTCCCTCTCGCAGGTCTGGCGTTCATGGGGGGAAGGCTTCTCCGAAGAGAGGAGTTCCTTCTCGCCCTTCTCTTCGTCTTGGCACTCTCGTTCGCCACGTCGGCGGTCAGCGTCGTCTATGACCGCTACACGGTGGTCGTCGTTCCCTTCCTGATCCTTCAGAGCGGTGTCGTGATCGATGAATGGCGCCGAGGGAGCGCGCGCGCGGAAGGCGGGCGGCGATGAGAACGGCGCTCCTTCGCCTTCCGAGGATATCCTCCGCTCGGTGGGCCGCGGGACTCTCACTGCTTCATCTTCTTCTCGCGCTCCTCTACAAGCACGGGGTCGGGATCGACATCGAAGCGGATCCGACGATGACTTGGGATTGGCTTTGGCAAGCCCTCCCCGCAGAGGCTCTTCGGACGGATCTCTGGAGGAGCCTCTGGAACCTCCACTCCCAGCCGCCGCTCTTCAACCTGTACGGCGCGCTCCTCATCCGTCTCTCTCCCGCTCACCACTTGCAGCTCATGCACTACGCGAACGTGCTCCTCGGCGCCCTCCTCGTCGGCATGATCTTCACGATCGCCCGCCGCGCATCGGGGAGCACGCGAGCGGGTCTCGCCGCCGGGCTTCTCGTCGCCCTGCATCCGGGCATGTTCCTCGCGGAGGCATACGTTCTCTACGAGCTCCTCACGGTCTTCTTCGTCACGAGCGCGATCTTCTTTCTTTCCGAGGTCCGTCCGGGCGGGAGCGCCGTTCCCGCGATTCTCTTCGTGGGAGCGCTCGCGTGTCTCGTTCTCACCCGGAGTCTCTTCCATCTTGTTCTTCTACCGATCGCTCTCCTGTTCGTTCTCTTGGTCGTCGACGAGCGCGTTCGGAAGACCGTCCTCTTCGGCGGGCTTCTGATCTGCCTGATCCCCGCCGGGTGGTACGCGAAGAACCTCGCGAAGTTCGGGTTCTTCGGCTCCTCGAGCTGGTACGGCATGAACTTCTGGAACGCGGTCTCGTTCCGATACGCGAAGTCGGACCTCATGCGGTTCGTCGAGGAGGGGGTTCTCGATCCGGTCGCGGCCGACGTCGTGACGGAACATAAACGCTCGTTCTTCCGGCCCTCGGCCTACGAGAAGCACGGGTTCGATCGAAGAGCGGAGGAGCTCGTTCTTTCACTGGACGATTACAACAACATCAACATTCCGGACATCTCGCGCGTGTATTTCCGGAACGCGCTTCAACTCGTTCGCCGCGACGCCGGGCACTATCTCGGGAACGTGGGCTGGGCGTATCGCCAGTACGCGTCCCCTCCCTTCCGGGATCCGCATCACACGAAGAACATCCAGAGGCTCCCGATGCACATCCACGAGTTCCTCTACTACCGTCTCTTGGAGGGGCAGTGGGCGGCGAATCGGATCGGCGATCGCTTCGGAGGCAGATCCCTCGGCTCGTTCTTCTTTCTTCTTCTCCCCCTCGGGCTTGTTGCGTACGCCGTTCTAGTCTGCAGATCGTGCGGGAAGCAGCCCAGATCTTGGATGCGGCATCTCCGCGTGGACGCGGCGATGGCGTTCACGGCGATTCTCGTGATCTACACGACGGTGGTCGGCTGCACTTTCGAGGTGAACGAGAACGCGCGCTTCCGGTTCCTCGTCTCGCCGATCCTTCTGGCCTTCTTGGTCGTTCTCGGAAGCCGCATCGTCTCGAGACGAACATCGGGTACGAGAAGAAGACGGGAGGCGGGAAACCGCTAGCCTGGACTATGCACGCGTTTTCGTCGCGAGGACGCGGAGCGCGAGCCGAGAGGCCTACCTGGACGAGCCGCTCCCGGAAGCGTAGTCTCGGCACTACGCTGAGGAAGCGGCGAAGGAAGGGAGGCCTCGTAGGCCGCGATCCGCGGCCGCAGTAGGAAACGCGTGCATAGTCCAGGCTAGAGACTATCGCGCGAGGAGCATCTTCCCCGCCCGCGAGCCCTCGTCCGTGTCGAGCCGGTAGAAATACACTCCGGAGCCGGCCGGAAGCCCCGCGTCGCTCGTCCCGTCCCACACGCGCTCGTGTTCGCCCGCGCCCAGCACGCGGCTCTCGAGGATGCGAACGATCCTTCCAGCCGTGTCGTGAACGGAGAGGCGCGCGCTCGTGCTCCGGGGGAGCGTGAAGCGGATGGTCGTGGAAGGATTGAACGGGTTCGGGCGATTGGCGTGAAGCGCGAGGCGGAGCGGCGCGCTCTCTCCGCCGGCGACCGCGGTCGGAACGACCGGCTCCGCGAGATGCGCGATCGTCGCGATGCAGGCGCGCGTCACATCGAGGCCGAAGTCCGCCTTGTTCATTCCGGTCGTGTCGCAGGATCTGTGATAACAGGGGTAGATGTCCCATTCCTTTTCGATCGCGAGGAACGCCGGAAACCCCTCGTTCTGGAAGGGGACGTGATCCGATCCCCAGCTGGAATAGTCGAGACGCGTGGAGAGGCCGGTGTATTGGACGCACGCCTCGCGCATGATCTGCATCAGCCAATCCCACGCGTTCTCCCCTTCGATGATCAGCTTGTAATCGTTCTGGTACCAGGCGACCATGTCGCAGATCACGACGCCAAGGATCGAGTCCCCCCTGGCCGCCGCGGCCTCCGCGTAGTGCGCCGATCCGCGAAGACCTTGCTCCTCGCCGGTGAACGCAATGAAACGGATCGTCGAGCGGAAGGAGTAGTCCTTGAGGATCTCCGCGGCGAGCAAAACCGCCGCCGCTCCGCTCGCGTTGTCGTTCGCGCCCGGCGCCGAGACGCTCGGGTTCCGCGAGGTCGCGTCGAGGTGCCCTCCAAGGATGTAGATCCGTTCCGGCGTTTCCGTCCCGGGGAGGGTCGCGATCACGTTTCGTGCGTTCGTTCCGGAAAACGCGAACGGATCGAACGCGACGTCGGCGAATCCCATCTCGAGGAATCGTTCATACACGTATCGTTCGGCCGTGTCGCATTGGGCGCTCGGCGTGTAGCGTGTCTGGATCGTGAAGGAATGGCCGGAGACGACGATCTCGTTCGAGCCGGCGAGGTCCCCGATCCATTGCATGTAGGACGCGGAGTCGACGCGATCGACCATCTGATCGACGACCGGCGGGAACTCGGCGGAGAGCGTCTTTCCGGCGGGAAGAACTTCGCGCGCGATCGGCCTTCCGAGAGGACGTTCGCGAAGCGGTTTTCCGGTGGCGAGACCGTCCGTTTCGGGAAGTCCTTCCCGCGACCAGACAATCGCGTTCGTTCCGTCCGCCCAGAGAATGTGCACGGCGGGGCGCCGCTCTCCAAGAACGCGCGTGAGCCCGACGTCGACCGTCACGTCGCCTTTCGAGCGGACGAGATCGGTCGATCCGAACGAGGGGAGACGGATCGGGCCCCGCACGGCGAATCCGGCGCGATGGAGCGCGCGCGCCGATCTTTCATCGCTCACGAGAACCGCGTCGGGAAAGCGATCGAGCACCGAAGCGCCCGCCCCCCACGCGTCCTCGATCGTGCGACCCGGTTCGAGCGGGGCGATCCAGAGCCGATCGGCCGCCCGCGCGGCCGACGTGGCGGCGAGAGCGATCAAGAGCGCCAAAGAAAAGCTTCTCATCGAAAGGATTCCCTTCTTCGCTTCCGAATCGTCGCGAGCGGGGGACGCGCGCCGCGCAGGTCCCGGAAGACAGAAACCCCGCCGCGGGAAACGGGTCCGAGGCGGGGAGCTTCGAACTTCTAACTCGTGATATTCTAACATGTTTCGCTCGCGATGTCAATCCGGCTCGCCCGTTCCTGCCCCTCTTTCGCGCCTCCCCGGCGGCCGAGGCCCCGAGCCGTTGCGCCCTCCCGCGCCGGTCGCGTAAGATGATGCTCTCGCGTCTTCTTCCGTGCGCCCCCCGGGGCGCCGAATCGAAACTCGCGCTCGAAAAGAGGGGCCCGATGAAAAGGACGATTTCGGCCGCCGCGCTTCTCGCATCGTTTCTTCTTCTTGCCGCCGCCGCGCACGCCGAGGAGATCCGCTTCGCGCTGTACCCGAGGATCTCTCCGGACGGGACGAAGATCGCCTTCTCCTACGACGGGGACATTTGGACCGTCCCTTCCGCGGGAGGGGAAGCGACGCGTGTCACGGATCACGTCGCCTACGAGGGGTGGCCGGTCTGGTCGCCGAACGGAGAACGGATCGCCTTCGCGTCGAACCGGTTCGGAAACATGGATGTCTTCACGGTGGACGCGCGAGGGGGAGAGCCGGCGCGCGTGACGTTTCACACGGGGACGGACATCCCATGCGATTGGACTCCGGACGGAGGCGCGATCCTCTTCCAATCGAGACGCGAGGGGGCCGAGGATCTTTACCTCGCGTCTCTCGACGGCGGAACGCCGATCCGCGTGAGCGGTGTCTGGCTCGAGCGCGAGGCGTTCGCCGATCTCTCGAACGACGGGAAGAAGGTCGTCTATTGCGACAACCGGTGCACGACCGGCTGGTCGAGGCGCTTCTTCAACTCGACCGACGCGGCGAACATCCTGATCTCCGACTTCTCGACGAGCGGGATCCGTCCGACCGCGCTCACGGACGATACCTTCCACGATCTTTGGCCGCGCTTCTCGCCGGACGGTCGGGAGATCTACTTCGCTTCAGGCCGGAACGGGGCGCTGAACGTCTATCGAATGCCGGTAGAGGGGGGCGAGGCGACGCAGCTCACGTTCCTCGAAAAGGACGTGCAGTGGCTCTCCCTCGCGGAGCGGGGAGGGCTTCTCGCCTTCTCGTCCGGCTTCGATCTCTACACGCTTCCTCTCGAAGGGGGTACCCCCCGCAAGGTCGATGTCCGTCTTCGGACCGAGTTCAAGACGAACCCAGCCGAGGAGAAAACCTTCACGGGCGAAATATCCGAGTTTCGCATCTCGCCGGACGGAAAGAAGGCGGTCCTCGTCGTTCACGGCGAGATCTTCGCGGCGCGCGCGGAGAAGGGCGGGCGCGCGCGGCGCGTCACGAACACCCCCTGGCGCGAATCGGATGTCGCGTGGCTCCCCGACTCGCGTCGGATCGTTTACGTCTCGGACCGGAACGGCGCGCTCGATCTCTTCATCGCCGACACGAAGACCGGAGAGGAGAAGCCGCTCTCGATCGGACCGGACCACGATTCGAAACCGGCCGTCTCGCCCGACGGGGAGTGGATCGCGTTCTATCGAGGGAACGGCGAGATCCGGCGGATCAAGCCGGAGGGGGGCGAGTCCGAGCGGATCGTATCGGGGCGCTTTCTCGATCTTCGCCTGAACGCGACGTCCGAGTTCTCCTGGTCCCCCGACTCGCGTTGGATCGCCTACACGGCGTACGCGCCCGACTACCACACGGACATCCGCGTCCGGAATCTCGAGGACGGGACCGACTCGCTGGTGAGCGATCTCGCCGCGCATAACCACAGGCCGGTCTGGTCGCCGGACGGGGAGTATCTCTACTTCACCTCCTTCTTCCGCGAGAACGCGGATACCTACCGGGTGCGGCTCCAGCCGAAGAAGCCGCGCTTCGAGGAGGACCGTCTCGACAGCCTCTACGAGGAGAAGGCCGACGCGGAGGACGACAAAGACGAGAAGAAGAAGGGCGGAAAGAAGAAGAAAGAGAAAGAGGAGCCGAAGCCGGTCGCGATCGACTTCGAGAACATCTCTCTTCGCCAGGAGGCGTTCCCCGATCTCGCGAACGAGGAATCCGAGCCGGTCTTCGCGGAGAAGGGGAAGACGGTCGTCTTCGCCGCGAACGTGATGGGCGAGCGAAGCTTCGATCTTTGGTCCTTCCCCGCGGACGAAGAGGCCGAGGAGAAGAAGCTCGCGCAGCTCACGACGTCCGAGAAGGCGAAAAGCCGCCTTCAGGCGGTCGAGGACGCGGTGTGGTATCTCGAGGGGGGCAAGGTGAAGTGGCACGATCTCGCGAAGGGGAAAGGGGGAGCACCGTCGTTCGAGGCGGAGATGCGGATCGACGCCGGGGCGGATCGCCGGCAGATGTTCCAAGAGGCGTGGGCGCTTCTTGCGGACCAGTTCTACGATCCGGAGTTTCACGGCGCCGATTGGGAGCGCGTGCGGGAGGAGTATGGAGCGGTCGTTTCGCACGCGCGGAACACCGAGGATTTCCATACGCTCGTCTCGATGATGCTCGGCGAGCTGAATGCTTCACATCTTGATATTTCAGCGCGAGGGGACGAAGGGAGCGCGCGCGAGACCGGCCATCTCGGAGTCGAGCTCGATCCTCCGCTTCTCGCGGAGGGGAAGCTCCGGGTTCGATCGGTTCTTCCGGAGAGCCCCGCGTCGCTTCGGGAATCGCGGATCGAGCCGGGCGAGTACCTTCTTTCGGTGGACGGCGCGGCGCTCGGCCCGGGGACGAACCTCCACGAGATGCTCCGCGGGAAAGTGGGCCGGCGGGTCGAGATCGAGGTCGCGCCGGATCCCGACGGGAAGGGGAAACGGGCGGTCCGCATCCGCCCGATCGGTCGGGCCGCGCACATCGATCTCCAGTACGGCGAATGGGAGAGGGAAAGGCGCCGCTTGGTGGATGAATGGAGCGGCGGGAGGCTCGCCTATCTGCATATCCGCAGCATGGGGAGCGCCGATCTCGTCCGCTTCCGGCGCGATCTCGTCTCGATCGCCGAGAAGAAGGAGGGGGCGGTCATCGATGTCCGCTACAACGGCGGGGGATGGGTGTCGGTCCATCTTCTTTCGATCTTGAGCGGGGAGACGTGGCTGCTTCGCGGCTTCCGCGGGGAGCCGCTCACATCCGAGACGAAGATGCGCTCCTACGGATACGACAAGGCGACCGCTTTGCTCATCAACAATCACTCGTATTCGAACGCGGAGATCTTCGCCGAGGGGTGGAGGAAGCTCGGGCTCGGGCCGATCGTGGGGATTCCGACCGCGGGCGCGGTGATCGGGACGGACAGCTGGACGTTGATCGACGGCTCGGCCTTCCGCAAACCCTCGTGGGGCGCCTATACGTTGGAGGGGGAGAACCTCGAGAACAACGGCCGCGCGCCGGATCATCACGTGCCGAACACGTACAACGACTGGATGGACGGGCGCGACCCGCAGCTTCGGAAGGCGGTCGATCTCCTGCTCGGCACGCTGGGTCCGAAGAAGTAGCCGTTCCTATCGATCGCCTGCCGCCGCCGCCCGCCGTGGTGGCGTTGTTGGACGCGCGGGGCCTGCCCGCGGCTGTCCGCTCGATGCTCGCCATTCGCCGAGCCTCGGTG
>JAGUYC010000085.1 GCA_020061515.1 Gemmatimonadota bacterium | reverse complement strand
GAGGGAGACCTCCTCCCCCGCCCGCTCGAGGATCGCGAGAAGCGAGCGGACGAGCGTCGTCTTTCCGGTTCCGGGCCCTCCGGTGACGACGACGACCCGCTCCTCGACCCCCGCCTCGACCGCGATCTTCTGCTCCTCGCCGAGGGGAAAGTCGAACGCCTTCTCGAGCCAAGCGAGCGCCGCCCGCGAATCGATCCGCCGGACCGCCGGAACGGAGAGAAGCGCGCGGATCGCCGCCGCGACCCCTTCCTCCGCGTCGAGCATCTCGGCGCGATAGACGAGATCGGGCCCGTCGTCGATCTCCTCGGAGACGACCGAGCCGGCCTCGAGAAGCCTTCCGACCGCCGCCTCGGCGACCTCCTCGTCCTGACCGAGAAAACCGGCCGCCGCGCGGGCGAGCTCCTCCCTCGGATAGCAGACATGCCCCGCCTGCGAGAGCTGTCCGAGCGTGTAGAGAACACCCGCCTCCGCGCGGCGCGGGGAATCCTTGTCGATGCCGAGCGCCTCGGCGATCCGATCCGCCGTCTGGAAGCCGACGCCCCACACCTCGTCTGCGAGCGCGTAGGGATCGCTTCTCACTCGGCGCACCGTGTGCTCCCGGTAGGTTTCGTAGATGCGGGCGGCGAGCGCGGGGCCGATCGGAAGCTGATGGAGAAAGACGAGCGCCTCGCGGACGCTCTTCTGCTCTCCCCACCCCTCGCGGATCATCGTGAGGCGCTTCGAACCGATCCCTTCCACCTCGAGAAGGCGCTCCGGCTCCTCGTCGATGACTCCGAGCGCCTCCGCGCCGAAGCGCTCGACGATCCGCTTCGCCATCTCGGGGCCGATCCCTTTGACGAGGCCCGAGGCGAGGTAGCGCTCGATCCCTCCCGCGGTCGCGGGCGGACGGACCTCGAAGGTTTCGATCTCAAATTGTTCGCCGAACCGCGGGTTGAAGACCCACTTCCCCTTGAGGCGGAGCGACTCGCCGACCGAGACGCCGGGGAGCCGCCCGACGACGCTGACGAGGCGGCCCTCCGCCTCGTCCTGCACTCGGCCCACGGTCCACGCGTTCTCGGCGTTCTGAAAGACGATCCGCTCGAGAGTCCCCTCGATCTCCGTCGGCTTTTCCATTCGGATCCCGCCGTCCCGCCGGACGCTCCCGGCGGTCTCCCCGCGCCGCCCCCCCCTCGCGAGGCGGAGCCGCGTCAGACGCCGAGGAGCTTCTCCATCTCGGCGATCGTGCGGTCCATCAATCGGGCCGCCGCCTCGATCGCCTCCGGCTTCGTGAGATCGACGCCGGCTTCCTTCAGCAGCGTGAGCGGCGGTTTCGACGATCCCGCCTTCAGCATGCCGAGGTAGGCCTCGCGGGCCGCGGGATCGCCGGACTGGACCTTCTCGGCGAGCGCGATCCCTGAGGAGAGACCGGTCGCGTAGGTATACACATAAAACTTGTAGTAGAAGTGCCCGATGTAGGCCCACTCCATCCCGTCGTTCTCGCCGAGCGCGAAGCCCTCCCCGTAGTAGTCCCGGATCAGCCGCGCGTACGTCTCGTCGAGCAGGGTCGCGGTCACCGGGATTCCGCTCTCCGCGGCCGTGTGCACCGCGAGCTCGAACTCCGCGAAGAGGGTCTGGCGGTAGATCGTCGTCCGAATGCTCTCGAGAAGATCGTTCAGGATCGAAAGTTTCATCTCCCTGTCCGACGTGTTCCGGAGCAGGTAGTCGGAGAGGAGCTTCTCGTTGCACGTCGAGGCGATCTCGGCGATGAAGCTCGCATAGTCCGCGGTCGGATAGGGCTGATGGGTCATCGAAAGGTGCGTGTGAAGCGCGTGTCCGTATTCGTGCGCGAGCGTGGAAAGATCGTCCGAGCCGTTCAGGTAGTTCATCTTCACGTACGGGTGCTCGCCGTAGACGCTCGCGGAGAAGGCGCCGCTCTCCTTCCCCTTGTGCGGATAGAGATCGAGCCAACCGCTCGCGGGGTCGAGGCCGGCGGCGAGGATCTTCCCGTACTCCTCGCCGAGAGGGGCGAGGGCCTCGGGGAGCATGCGCATCGCCTCCTCATAGGGGACCTCCCTCTCCTTCCCCGGTACGAGCGGCGTGTAGAGATCGTAGATGCGGAGCTCCTCGACGCCGAGCACCTTCTTGCGGAGCTCGACGTAGCGGCGGAGCGGGCCGATGTTCGCGCGAACCGCCGCGATCAGGTTGTGATACACCGCCGGGTCAATGTTTTCCATATCAAGATACGCGTCGAGCGCGCGCTCGTAGCCCCGCGCGCGGGCGAAGAAGACCGTCGTGTTCGCCTGCCCCGCGAGGAGCGCGGCGAGGACGTGCTCGTACGACCGGAGGGCGCCGAAGACCCCCTCCACGGCGTCGCGGCGCACGCGGCGATCCGGCGAGCGCCGGTAGAGCGGGTAGTTGGAGAAGGTGAGCGGGACTTCCTTGCCCGATTCGTCGAGGATCGCCGGGAGCCGGAGGTCGGTCAGCATCGCGTCGAACGCCTTCTCGTGATCCGAAGGAAGCTCGTTCAGGTCGATCTCCGCCCACAGGTTGTCGCTCGCAAGCGAGAGGAGACGCTCCCCTTCAGGCCCGAGGACGCGCGCGCGGCGCCTTCGGATCTCGTCGATGTAGGTCCGGTACGCGTCGAGGCCCGGCTCGGCGGCGTAGTCGCGCGCGATTGCGGCGTCGTCCAGCGCGAGAACCTCGCCCCGGATGAACGAGGCTTCGGCCATCAAGTCGTTCATCGCCCGGAGCGCGCGGTCGTTCATCGCCTGAACCTCGGTCGAGCCGCGGCTCGTGTTGAAGCGGAGGTTCGCGTAGAGGGTCAGCTTGTTCGTCGCGAGGCGCACGCGAAAGTAGAGGTCGAGGCACTCGCGAAGGGCGGACGGATCGGCGAGCCTCCCCCGGTAACGTCCGAGCTTCTCCCTCTCGGCGTTCACCTCCGCGAGCGCGGCATCGAACACGCCGTCGTTCGGAAGAAGCGGGCGGAGATTCCATTGATACACATCCGGGATCGCGCTCCTCTCCGCGTTCGCGTCGGGCGCGTAGGACGGAAGCGTCCCCGCCGCGTGACCGGAAGGACCGTCGAGAAGAGCGACCAGCGCGAGAAGAACGAGCGGAGCGACGCGGACGATCGAACGAAAACGATTCATGACCCCCTCGACCGGCGTCGGGCCGGGAACCCTCGCCGAATGGATGGAAGGAACAGGCCGCGCATTGGCCGGCCGGACCGGATCAACATACCAGACGCTCGCGGGAGAGGACAAGCGGGAGGAGAACGCCCGGATTGCCCCCTGCGAGGGCCGAGAGCGGAGAAGAGAGTCGTTGAGGATCCCTTTCGAGCCGGACCGTGGATGGGCCTTCCGAGGCGCTCATCCGATCGACGGCCGGGAGGCGGCCGGCCTCGGGGCCGGGTCTTCGAGCAAGAACTCGACGGGGTTCCCCCCGCGGCGACCGACGCACGAAAGGAACTCGATCTATCGAAAGAGTTCCTTGATGCTCCCCCACGAGCTCTCGGTGACCCCAGTCGGGCTCCCCACGCCGGCGGCCAACGTATCCGGACCGTTCCCTAGGATCCCGTCCGCGTCCAGCTCCACGTACGTCTCACCGTAGGCGCCGAGCGCGAAGAGGCAGGACCCGATCGCCAAGGCAGCGATCCATCTCGCCAACCGCCTGTCGATCCCTCCCGCGTGAGTTGAACCATCCGCCGTTACGATCTCAGAGCGCGGCAAGCTGTACGCTTATCATATACGCCAATCTCTTGCCCATCAAGATCGATCGGGCGGAGAGCCGTCTCGTGGAGATTCGGTGCGGGCTGCAAGCCTCCTCGAGTCACCCGCGAGCTGCCTCGCCCGGTACGGCTTTCCGAGGCACCGATTCCCACAGCTACTCGCAGGATGGCTGGCACGAGGAGGAGGAACATGCGAACCGTCATTGATCCAGACCTTCTTTCTCCACGATCTCCGCGAGCGGAATCTCGTGAATGAAACCTTCGCGGAGATCGCCCGGTCGTGAGTCGAGAATCTGTTGTAGGTAGGCTGCCCGGAATTCCTCCGCAGTCATCCGGGGGGCGACAAAGGTCTGGCGGTCACCATTGCGGGCCACGATCACGAGGGAGGGCCCAAACCGATCCAGGGTCTCAGCGATGGTACGTACGTATCCGACCGCGCGAGAATAGGACGGGGCCGGGTTGTAGTCGATGAGTCGGAAACCCCGGTAGGCTTTCCACTGCGACTCCAAGAACGGACTTTGAGATTCGAGCGAAACGCCGCGCCAAGGGAAGTAGATGTTGCCGTCTCTCCACTCCAGATTCCCGGCCGGCTCCACGACCAATGTATCGTTCAGCGCGTCCAGCGTGTCCTGGGCCGCCCCCCTCGATAGACTGTCTGATTGGGTCGCACTCCAAGCTAGTCGATAAGCATTTGCGACCCGACCGGAAATGACCCCCTTGCGGAGTTCCCAGCCGAGGACGGCCTCTCGCCAGGTCGTACCAAGTCGTTGTTCTCCTCGAACAAAAGGAATCCCACCAAACTCCTGCGCGAGGGCGGAATCACCGTATCCCGGGAGGATCACCGGTTCGCCCGGGAGGATCTGATGCCCATCGATGACGAGGGGACCCCCGACGGACCACGTGCACTCCAGCTCACCTGTTTTCCGTTCCCCATGAATGAACAGAACGTCCTCGTCGGGAACCACGAGCACGCGCGAGAAGCTCGTGGGCTCGCTCGGCGGCGCACCCTCATCTCCCCCGCCGACGAAGACCGTATCCGTCGAACCGGTCTGCAGGGTGCCTGAGCCGTTGGTCGCGTCGGAGTCCAGGTCTGCGACGAGTGCAACGTCCGCCGAAGCAGGCAACGAGAGGAATGAAGCCAACAGGGAGAGAATCGCGGCAGGAATGATCGTGAGGTCAGCCAAGAAGCACTCCCCTTCCGAACCGATCGAGGAGGTCGGAATGCACGGCGTCCGTCCCAGCTTCCATCCATCCGGCAAGTCCGCTCGGAGGACATCGGCCCCTATTTCAAGAGCACGATCTTGCGGGTCTCGGAGAGGCCGGCCGCCTCGACGCGCGCGAAGTAGACGCCGCTCGCCGCGCGGCGCCCGGACGAGTCGGTCCCGTCCCACGCGACGGCGTGGTTCCCCGCCGGATAGACGCCGTCCGCGAGCTTCCTCACGAGCCGACCCGAGAGATCGTAGATCGAGAGGCGCGCCCGCGCTTCCTTCGAGAGGAAGAAGACGAGCGTCGTCGTCGGGTTGAACGGATTCGGGCGGTTCGGCTCGAGGCGAAGCGCGGGAAGAGACGGGACCGGCACGGACGCCTCGTGCGAGAGAAGAAAGACGGACGAGCCGGGGAGCGCGCCGCTCAGGAGGCCGCGCGCCGCGTCGTGCTCCGACGCGCACGGGATCCAAGAGACCCCCTCCATCCGGAAGAGGGAAGGGGCGCCCCCTTCCGGATCGAGAGGAACGTCCCGGACGAACACCGCGACCGGCCCGTCCGCCTCCCCGAGGAAAAGCCGGAACGGGCCGAGTGCCGGAACAGGAAGATGCTCGGATGTTTCGCTCTCGATCTCCGACCGTTCAACCTTCGTGAGGAGAACGTAGGAATCGCCGGCCGAATCGCGCGGAGGAATCCGGATCTCGACCTTGCCCGACGGGGAGTAGATCGACCCCCCCTTCGATCCGCGGACGTAGGAGACGGAGAACTCCTTGTTCGTGTCCGACTTGTTTCCGGCGAGATCCTCGCCCGAGACGCTCACGGTTCCGATGCCGGTCTCGGTGAGGCGATACACCGCCCGGTACACGTTCCGGGTGACGTCGACGCGAAAGACGGGAAGGAGCGAATCGACCTCGCCCATCGCGAAGCGGACCTCCGGCTTGTCGATGAGGGCCTCGGAGGCGACGATCACGAAGTCGAGAAACGCGTTCGCGAAGGGGTTCGAGAGGATTCCGATCGTGTAGCTCGGCGCGGTCTGATCCGCGTTCACGAAGTCCTGGCGGTACATGCGGAACGCGCTTCCGTCCGCCTCGGCGAGATACGTTCCGAAGACCGCGAGGTCGAACGCCGTCTCCGGCGTCCTCCCCCTCCAGGCGCGCACCGGGTTCGCCGGATTCGCGAGATCGTAGACGTCGATCCCCTCGGTCCGTCTCGCGAGAAAGAGATGGTCGTTCACGACGCGCATCCGCCGGACGAGATAGAGGTCCGGGCGGATGATTGCGCTCCCCGGGTTGTCCGGATCCTCGGCGTTCACGATGGTCGTCCCGATCTGGCGCTGCGCGAGATAGACGTAGCCCCCGTAGGCGGCGACGTCGAGCACGCGGTTCGTCGTCGGAAACATGCTCCGATAGGCGGGAGAGGACGGGTTCGTGAGATCGAGGATGAAGAGTCCCCGGTTCCTGTCCGCCGTGCCGACAAACGCAAGGTTCCCCTCCAGCGCGATCCGCTCCGCTCCCGCCCCCGCGAGATCCGAGTTCTCCGATCCGCCGCTCCGGAAGAAGCCGAGCGGGACCACCGCCTCCGGGCGCGCGATGCTGTAGACGCCGAAGCCGTGGTTCTTCATCGCCACGCAAAGGAGCGTGTCCCGAATCGCGAGCCCCGACGCCTCTCCCGGAAGCTCGATGGTCCGCGTGAGAAGCGCGATGTCCGGCGTCGGGAGATTCAGCTCCACGAGAAGGCTTTCGCCGACGATCGAGGCGAACGCCCGCGTGCCGTGCGCCACGACGTCCGCCGCGGTCGAGCCGAGGTCGTACGGCTGGCCGCGGCTCAGCACCTCTCCCTCCTGCAAGTAGAAAGGCCAAACCTTCCCCTCGCGATCGGTCGCGAGGACGCGCGTCTCGGACGCGGAGACGATGTCGATCGGCGCGTGAGGATCGTACGAACCGATCGGAAGGAACCCGTAGTCCTCGAACGTGCCGAAGATCTCGAACCCGCCCGAGCCGGCGGCGACGTACGCGCGCTCCCTTCCGGTCGCAAGGTTTCCCGGGAACCCTTGGGATTGAATTCGAAGGAGAACCCTCGGCGCGCGCGGGTCGGCGATCGAGATCACGTGAACGAAGCCGGGATCGATGACCCCGAGCGACTCGGTCACGTAGAGAACGGTCCCCAGCTTCTTCACGTTTCGAAGCAGGGAACCGGAGATCGTCACGAGGCCGATCGAGTCGGGGCGCGCGGGGTCGGCGACGTCGAGAACGAGGATCCCGGTCGATCGGAGAAGCGCGTAGAGCACCCCGGTCTCCGAAAAGGCGACGTCGATCACGAAGTCGGCCGGGTCGTACGAGCCGAGAACCGCGGGGGCCGCGGGGTTCGCGGCGTTCGCGATCCGAATGCCGGCGTCCCCCTCGGCGAGCGCGAGGAGGTT
>JAGUYC010000315.1 GCA_020061515.1 Gemmatimonadota bacterium | reverse complement strand
GGCCCCGACGCCGTTCAACGCGACGCTTCACCTCCGCGCCGAGGTCCCGGCGGGGGAGGTCCGCCTCGCGGTGTACGATCTCTCGGGGCGCCTCGTCGATGTCCTCGCGGAAGGTCCGCACGCGGGGGGTTCGCTCCTCGCGACCTGGAAAGGACGGAACGCCTCAGGCGCCGACGTTCCTTCAGGAGTGTACTTTCTACGGCTCGAGACGGCGGAAGGAGCCCTCGCTCGCAAGGCCGTCCTTCTCCGGTGACGTGCCTTCTTCTCGGTACCGAAAAACGAAAAGGTATCCGGTACCAGGGGGGGGAATGGTACACTTCTTCCGAGAAGAGGAAGGAGGGGATCGTGATCCGGCGGCTCGAAGACCGAAAGGATGCGATCGCCGCGATCTGTCGGCGCTTCGGCGTGAGACGGCTCGAGGTCTTCGGATCGGCCGCTGACGGTACCTTCGATCCGAAACGTTCCGATGTGGATCTTTTGGTCGAGTACTTTCCCGGCGTGGATCTCGGGCCTTGGCTCGCCCGCTATTTCGATCTCAAGGAAGAGCTCGAAGCTCTTCTCGGATGCCCGGTCGATCTCGTTATGCCGGATGCCGCGAGCATGGAGAACCCCTACTTCGCGCGCGCGGTGAACCGCTCTCGGAGACCGCTCTATGCAGCCTAAGTCGCCGAAGTACCTGGAGGACATCCGTGCGTCCGCTTTCTTTATCTTGGAGATGTGCGACGGGCGGACCCTCGAGGACTAGCGACAGGACCGAATGCTGCGCGCCGCGGTCGAGCGCCACTTCGAGATCATCGGAGAGGCCGTGAACCGGCTCGCGCGCCACGATCCTGAAACCGCTCGAAAGGTCGGGGACTACGCCCGCATTATCGCCTTCCGGAACACCCTGATCCACGGGTACGACCTCGTGAACCATGCGGAGGTCTGGAAGGTGGTCACCGATCACTTGCCCGACCTACGGGAGCGGGCGGAGCGCTTGCTCGCGGAAGCGAACCCCACCAGTTCATAGGAAATCCTCGATGACTGATTCCGGATTCCGGGGAGGCCCTAACCGATTTCAGGTTCTCCGAGTTTCGGTGACAGGCTACCAAACTCTGCTGGAGTTGCGCAGCCTGTCAACGGAACCTCTGCGAAGGGACATGACGTCCGAACAGGAAGTCGCTTAACATAAGAAGGAAAGAAACCGCCGCCGAAACTTTCAACTACGAGGAGGACATCCCCAAGCGAGAGGAAACAGGAGGTTTTCGCTAGGCTTGGCCGAAGGATGCAGACGATGAGACGATCCCCGCGCATTGATCTTGCCATGGTGTTCGTTCTCTCTCTTTCCCTCTCTCCCCCCGCCTTCTCCCGCACGTGGGATGTGCTCGCTGACGGCACGGGGGATGCCCCGACGATCCAAGCGGGGATCGATTCGGCGGCCGCGGGCGACACGGTGCTCGTCCACGACGGGATCTTCACGGGTCCCGGCAACCGGGGTCTTGTCTTCGGGGGAAAGGCGATCGTTCTCCGGTCCGTGTCCGGCCCCGAGGAAACCGTGATCGACTGCGAGGGGGTGCGCTTGGAGTTCCGGCACACGACCGTCACGGGAAACCGAGCGTTCTTGGAAGGAGGGGGGATCCACGGCGGCTACTACTACGACGTTCCTCATCGAGGCCGCCAGTCGATCGTTTGGGGGAACTGCGCCCCGTTTGCCGCCGAGATCTACGACGAGCCGTGGCCCGGCTTCGTTCTGGAGCTCTGCGACGTCGATACTTCAGGGTTCACGGGATGGGGCGGGATCTGCCTCATCGAATCGATCTGCGAGGATCCTCTCTTTTGCGATCCCGCCGACTGTTCGAACGCTCCGACCGTTTCGGGCGACTACTCTCTCGACGCGGCCTCTCCCTGTCTGCCGGCGCAAACCGGCGGCTACCGGATCGGGGTCTACGGGCAGGGATGCGACGGCGCCACCGGGGTGGCCGAAGGGAACGATCGGCCGGATGGGCTTTTCCGGCTTCGCGCTTTCCCGAACCCGTTCACGGGCGAGGTCAGCCTTCGCTACTCGCTTCCCGAGACCGCGCGCCGTCCGATCCTCGTCTACGACCTTCGAGGGAGGGTCGTTCGAACCCTCGAGGCTTCGGGGCCGGCGGGCGTGTCGACCTGGGACGGCGAGGACGAGAGCGGGCGCGCGGTTCCACCCGGAGTGTATTTCGCGCGCATCGGTTCCGGCCCCGGCGAAGAGATCCACAGGATCATGCGGGTTCACTAGAGTTTTCTCCTTCGGTACCGGATACTTTTCGCTCCTTGGGTCGCCCTCTCGGTATCGGATACCTTTTCGGGAAAGGTATCCGATACCGGTTGAGAGTATCCTCCTTCGGTACCCGATACCTTTTCGCTCGCTTGGCTCGCGAAAAGAGAATCAGGTACCGAAGGAATCGAGATGAATCGACGCTTCGATCCCGATCCCCGCTTCCTCATCGACCCGTTCGAGCCGGGATACGTTGCGCTGCTTCGAAGCGGGGAGTTGGAGCGCCGGGCGGAGGAGGCGCGGCGGGAGCTT
>JAGUYC010000124.1 GCA_020061515.1 Gemmatimonadota bacterium | reverse complement strand
GGTCGTCCACCTCGGAATCGACGGCGTCGCGCGCGCCCCCGAGGCTTCCGGCGCGCGGGTCGTGCGGGTCTCCTTCCTCCCCCCCGCCGAAGGAGACGCGGCGCGCATCGCCGTTCTCCGCGCGCTTCTCTCCGAACCCCTCGGCTCCGCGATCGACGCGGCGAACGAACGCGCGCTCGCGCGTCTTCTCGAAAGCCGGCCTCGTCTCGTTGGGATCGGCGTCGCGCGCGAGACGATCCCCGGCATGGCCGATGATCTCTTCCTTCATGCCGGTCCGCCCGTCGCGTGGGAGCGGATGTGCGGCCCGATGCGCGGCGCGGTGATCGGCGGCCTTCTCTTCGAACGCCGAGCGAAGAGCGCGGCGGAAGCGGAACGGATCGCCTCGGCGGGAGCGGTTCGCTTCGAGCCGTGCCACGAACACGGAGCGGTCGGACCGATGGCCGGTCTCGTCACGCCGTCGATGCCGGTCTGGATCGTCGAGGACGCGGAAGGAGCGGGCCGCGGGAACCGCGCCTTCTGCACGCTGAACGAGGGGCTCGGGAAGGTCCTCCGCTACGGCGCGTTCTCCGAGGATGTGATCGCCCGGCTTCGATATCTGTCGGACGGTCTCGCGCCGCTTCTCGCGGACGCGCTCGCCGCGCGCGGTCCGATCGACCTCAAGGCCCTCCTCGCGCAGGCGCTCCAGATGGGAGACGAAGGACACAATCGGAACCGCGCCGCCACCTCGCTTCTCTTCCGGGAGCTCGCCCCCGCGATCGTGCGCGCGTCCGAGGATCGGGAGAGAGCCGCGCGCTCGCTCGCGTTCATTCACGGCAACGATCATTTCTTCCTGAACCTTTCGATGCCGGCGGCGAAGTGCATGCTCCTCGCGGCGGAGGGGGAACCGCTCTCGTCGATGGTCTCGGTGATGGCGAGGAACGGAACCGAGTTCGGGATTCAGCTCGCCTCGATGCCCGGGCGCTGGTTCACCGCGCCCGCCGAGAAGGTCCGCGGTCTCTACTTCCCCGGCTTCGGAGAGAGAGATGCGAACGCGGACATCGGCGATTCCTCGATCACCGAGACGGCGGGTTTCGGCGGGTTCGCGATGGCGGCCGCCCCGGCGATCGTTCAGTTCGTGGGCGGAACGGCCGAGGACGCTCTTCAAACGACGCGCGCGATGCGCCGAATCGCGATCGGCGCGAACGGCGCCTTCGCGATCCCCGCGCTCGGCTTCGCGGGAACGCCGGTCGGAATCGACATCCGAAAGGTCGAGGAGCGCAACCTTCTTCCGACGATCAACACGGGCATCGCGCACCGGGAGCCGGGCATCGGCCAGGTCGGCGCGGGGCTCGTGCGCCCGCCCTGGAAGTGCTTTCACGACGCCCTTCTCGCGCTCGCCGAGCACTGCGCGGCGCGAAGAGAAGAAACAAGGAGGTCCTGATGCGTCCCATCGAGCTCTCCATCCCGCTCGGGATCGGCACGCCCGCGTGGCCGACGTACGAGCCGCTTCAAATGAAGTACTTCAAGCGCCTCGCGCCGAACGGAGCAAACGGGCAGATCCTCACGCACTCGAACCACGTCGGCACGCACATCGACGGCGAGATTCACTTCCACACGCCCGGCAAGGACATCGCCTCGCTCGAGCTCGATTATCTGATGCATGAAGGGGTCGTCGTCGATCTTTCCGACGCGGCGGGGGATTACGACGTCTACACCTCGCGCATGGTCGAGGAGCGGGTCGAGGTGCGCGAGGGGGACATCCTCGTCCTCCACACCGGCTACCATCACTTCGGGTGGGACCAGCCGGGGGCGGACGAGATCCGCTACATGGTGAAGCACCCGGGTCCGGACCGGGAGTTCGCCGAGTGGTGCCGGAATAAGAAACTGCGCTGGCTCGGAGTCGATTGCGGAAGCGCCGATCACCCGATGAACACGATCATTCGAAACTGGATGCCGCGGCAGGCGAAAGAGGCGGACGCGCACTTCCGGAAGAAGCACGGCAAGCCGCTCGACGAGTTCTTCGACGACTCGAAGTACCAGCTCATGCACCTCGAGCTGTTCAATCACGGGATCGTTCACGCCGAGTGCCTCGGCGGCGACATCGATCTTCTGTTAAACCGGCGCGCCTTGATCGGCGCGTTCCCATGGCGCCTCGTGGACGGCGAGTCGTGCATCTGCCGCATCCTCGCGTTCGTCGACGACGATCTTCACGCGGAGCTGATGAAGAAGAAGGCGAAGGCGAAGCTCACCCGCTTCGGCGACATCGCGGGCATCCTGAACGAATGGCTTCACGAAGAGGCGCGCGTCCGTTCGGCGGGCCGCCGGTAGGGGAAGCCGGGCTCGATCCGGGGAAAGCATGCTGTTCGCGCCCCGGCCAGGAGAACACCTGACGCGCTTCGTTCGGATTGGGGCAAACGAAAGCCCGGCCGGAAAGGGGCTCCGGCCGGGCATCGCTTCTTCCGCTGGGGCGTTCGCCTACCTGAGGATCGTCAGGCGGCGGCTCTCCGTCCGCGTGTCGCTCTTCATGCGATAGAAGTACACACCTGAAGCGACTTCCTTGCCGCCCGCGTCGCGCCCATCCCATGCGAGACGGTGCTCGCCCGCCGCGAAACGCCCCTCGGCGAGCGTCGTCACGACGCGCCCGCTGAGGTCGTAGATCCTCACCTCGACATCCTCGGCGCGCGGCAGTTGGAACCGGATCGAGACCTCGCCTCCCGCGCGGAACGGGTTCGGCCGGCTCGCGAAGAGCTCGGTCGAGCGGATTCCGTCCGACGCGGCCGCGACGTCCGTGTCGATCGCCTGGAAGGTCTCAAGGGCGAAGTCGTCGATCGCCGCCTCGGTGAGCCCTTGCGTGTTGAGATCGCACGCCACGAACCGGAAGACCACTTGATGCGTGAGATCCACGAAGTCGGAAAGGTTCGCCGCCACCTCCGTCCACGTGTTCTCGATCGAGGGGACACGCTCGAGCGGGACCCACGTCGTTCCGCCGTCGTCGGAGACGTCCACGGCGAACTCGTCGTCCGTGGAGTTGCCTCCCTCGGCGTACCAGCGCCAGTAGCGCACGAACGCCATGCTCGCGTCGCTGAGGTCGAAGATCGGGCTCCGAAGGGTCGTGCAGCCGTTGTCGACGTCCGCTTCTCCTGCCGATCCTCCCACGCTCCCCTGTCCGGTGACGAAGCACTTCACGCCCGGCGCCGGCGTGTGGTCGTCCTCGGGCTGCATCGGAACGCTGTTGTACGACGTTCCGTTCGGATCGACGCGCACCCAGATTCCGGTGGTCGCCGCGTCGCCCGGCATCCCGAGCATCCAGTTCGCGTCCCCCGGATCTTCCGCGTCATGCGCGTACATCGTTTCGGTGATGTAGAGCGAGTAGAAGGCCGCCGGCGCTCCGGACGGGTTCACGGAGGAGAGCCCGATGCCGTCCTCCGCCCAAACGTAGTAATCGATCTCTGTGTTCGCGGGCGCGCCGGGAATCGATCCCTCGTAGAGCGCTCGGCCTCGCGTCATCGGAACCTCGACCCACGAACCGCCGGCCACCCGATAGAAGAGGCTCGCCGAGGCCACGGCGCTGTAGTCCTCGATGTTCGCGCGGATCGCGTAGGGTCCCGTTTCGTCGGTGGTCGCGAACGGCTCGGAGACCTCGGTGATCGCGGGACCCGCGATGTCGGTCAGAGCGAAGTTCTGAACCGTGGTGTCGTTGGAAACGATCTCGACGAGGATCTCGAGCGGAGCGAATCCCGCGAGGGACGCCCGGGCCGTGTAGGTTCCCTCCTCCGCGAACCCGCCGTAGGTTCCGTTCGCTGCGGTCAGCCAGCGGTAGCCGGTCCCATCGAGCACGACCTCCGCGCCCGGAAGCGGACCGTTGCCGTAGCTCCCGTTCGTCACGACCCCCTCGAGCCGCCCGTATCCTTCCACCGCCGCGAGAACGGCCGCATACGCGTCGATGAACCCGTGCCCGTACGTGTTGTCCTCGCCGGCGGTCCCCTCGTCCCTTGCGGTCTGCATGAGGATCATCTTCATCGTATCGACATCAAGGTTCGGGTTCGCTTGGCGCATCAGCGCGATGGTCCCCGCGACGTGCGGACCCGACATCGAGGTCCCGTCCCATCCGCTTTGCTGGTAGCCGCCGCCCGGAACGGACGAGTAGACGCTGACGCCCGGCGCTACCACCTCGGGCTTGATCTTGTGGTCGGAGGGGACGGTGCATCCGGTCGGCCCGCGGCTCGAGAAGCCGGCGATCGGATACGGCCACGAGTAGTTCGTCGCGTTCACCGCGCCGACCGAGAAACAGTTGGTCAGCGTGGTCGCACGGTCGGCGGGCGAGCGAAGGGTCTGCGCGCCCGATCCCTCGTTGCCGGCGGACCAGATCGTCGCCACTCCCGCCGCCTCGCAGTTGTCGATCACCGCCCACCAGCGGGAATCGCAGTCGGTGTAGCCGCCCGGGAACCCTTCGTTGATTCCCCACGAGTTCTGCACGACGTCGGGAACGTCGTCGATCGTGTTCGGATTGCTGTCCGGGTCGGCGAACCACTGGAACGCCTTGATGATGTCGTTGTCGAACTCGCTGCCGACACCCTGGTTGATCGCGTTGCAGGCGATCCACTCGGCGCCCCATGCGACCCCGATCGTGTCGTCCGGCGCCATTCCGGTCATGGTCCCGGTCGTGTGCGTGCCGTGGCTGTGCGTGTCCGTGGGGAACGTCGTCCCGCCCGAGCCGAGCACGTCGAACCAGCACTCCTGCCACCGCGCGTGCGTACCGCGCCAGCGGCTCGCGAGGGCGGGATGGCTGCCGTCGACGCCCGTGTCGAGACTGCCGATGAGGCGTCCGCTTCCGTTGACGCCGAGCTCGTACCAGACTTGATCCGCGCGCACGGCCCGGATCCCCGGGGGCACGCCGATCCCGCGAAGGGCGGGCGCTTCCTCGCTCGACTCGAGCACCGGAGTCCCCACCGGCTCGATGAGGCTCACGGTGAAGTTCGGTTCCACGAAGTCCACGTCACTTCGCGCGGCGATCTCGTAGATCGCTTCTCTTGTGGCGTACACGACGAAGAGGTTCGAGATCCAGTAGGGCGTGTACCCAATCACGCCGCCGATCCCCTTCGAGGACTCGAGCTGCGCGGCGAGCGGCTCTTGGCTCTTCGCCGCGGTCTTAAGCGCCTCGATCACGCGCCGATGCCGCTCGGCCATCGTCGACCGCTCGGTCTTGAGGTGCTGGTTCAACTCGGCGATCGGCGCCTGCTCGGTCATGTGAACGAGGACGCTGATCGGCTCTCCGTCGCGGAGAACATCCATTCGTGCCTCAAGCATCGGGTGGATGGTCCCCGCTTGCGCGGAAAGAACGGA
The DNA here is from genome assembly GCA_020061515.1 of Gemmatimonadota bacterium. Classification (GTDB taxonomy): domain Bacteria; phylum Orphanbacterota; class Orphanbacteria; order Orphanbacterales; family Orphanbacteraceae; genus VGIW01. The sequence continues at coordinate 4,522 of JAGUYC010000124.1, read as the reverse complement.
GAGCGCAAGAAGAGCGGTCCCGAGAACGGTGGCAAGTCGCATCTCGATCTCCTTTCGGCCCCGGGCGGGCCTTTGTCCGGAACACGGCGGGAAGGGAGGGAGCTTCGATCGTCATTGTACCGCAGCCGCCTGCCCCGCTCAAGGACGTCGTGGGCGCGCGGTCCGCCCTGCCCGGGGCGCGAGGATCGAAGACTGGTTTCGCAAGCCCTTGAGCGGCGGCTCCCCGCGAACCGGCCCCGCGCGTCCCGGCGCGGGCGCGTGAAGAGCCGCGCCGGACGTGTGAAGAATCGCCACACCCTGGAGCGATCCTCATGCGCCCCGCTCGATTCCGCAAACCCTTGTTTTACAATGCGTTACGGGCTTCAATGGGTAGCTTTTCTCCGCGGCACGGACGTTGCGGAGATCAGCTTCTAGCAAGCCCTCGAGGCGCGAGGGTCGAAGAGTCGGCCGGACCGGCCGGAACCGAAAGGAGAGTGGATCATGAAGACGCGAAACCGGAAGACCCTCGGGATCGTCGCCCTCGCCGTCGCCTCGTCGCTCCTCGCGGGAGGATGCGTGTCGGACGATGCGCCGACGGCGCCGGCATCCCAGGCCCCGACCCTCCCCGACACGTCGTACTTCAGCATGAATGTCGACTTCTTCCGAACCCCGGCGAAGGAAGCGATCGAAGCTTCACAGATAAACTTCCTGAACGCGGCGGTCCGCGTCGCGGTGATCAAGACCGTGACCGACATCGTGCTGACGCCGCCCACGGCCGCGTTCGCGCTCGCGCTTCGAAGCGTTCCGACCCGCCAGCCGGACGGTTCGTGGATTTGGGTGTACACCTATGTGCACGGAACGCGCGAGGCACAGATCCGGCTCCGCGGCGAATCGTCCAGCGGCCGCTCTCTCTGGGAGCTTCGGATCACCGCGCTTCATCTCGGGCTCGACGGCGAGCTCTGGTTCGACGGCGAGACGAGCTCGTGGGGCCGGGAAGGATTCTGGCGCTTCTACGATTTCAACAAGCCGGGCGACCCGATGGTCGCGCGCCTCGAGTGGGAACAAACGACATCTTTGAAGTCCGTCTCGTTCATTGACCTCTACACGAACCCGAACGATCGGATCTCGTACAGGGAAGGCGGGGCCGACCGTTCGATCGATTTCAACGACGCCTCCGAGGGGGCCGAGTGGTTCATTCGGTGGAACGTCGCGACGAACGCCGGAAGCCTGATGGTCCCGGACTACAACAACGGCGACGAGGCGTGTTGGGACTCGGAGCGGAACGACATCGACTGCGCGCCGGCTCTGTAGCCGACGACACCCGAACGAAGAACAAGCGGCCCGGCGGAATGCCTGCCGGGCCGGTTGTCTTCCTCGGAGCGAGGAACAAGAGAGACGAGGGACAGTCACCTGCTTCGTACGGACGACGGCGGGGGCTACCTCAGCGCCGCGAGCGCCGCATCGTAGTTCGGCTCGTTGACCGTGTCCTGGACCTGCTCCGCGTGGATGACCTTGCCCTTCTCGTCGATCACGACGATCGATCGGGCCAGAAGCCCGGCGAGAGGTCCCGTCTGCATCCGCACGCCGTAGTCCCTCCCGAACGCTCCCGTCCGGAAATCCGAGACCGGAATCACGTCGTCGAGCCCCTCCGCCCCGCAGAAGCGCGCGTGGGCGAACGGGAGGTCCATCGAGACGCAGAGTACGACCGTGTTCTTCAACTTGGACGCGGACTCGTTGAACCGCCGGACCTGCGTGGCGCAGACCGACGTATCGATGCTCTGCAGGATGTTCAGAACCACCCTCTTCCCAGCGAGATCTCTCATCGAGACATCCGAGAGATCGGTCTTCACGAGACGGAACGCGGGAGCCGCGCTCCCCGCCTTCGGCAGATCGCCGATCGTCTCGACCGGCTGCCCCTTGAACGCGATCTTGGCCATTCATCCTCTCCTTTCGGTTTTCGACCCGCGTCCGGAGACCGCGCGTTTCCCGCGTTCGATCCGGACGCGAAGGCATCGATACGCAGCATAAACAAAACCGCGCGGGGAGGGCAACCTCCGCCGGCGGTTCGAGCGAGAAGCCGAGCGAGCAGTCGCCGGTACAATCGGCCGGAGAGGGGAGCGTTTCTCAGAACCAGTAGTTCACGCCGAAGACGATCTTAAAGGCGGAGCCTTCCTCCTCGATCGGCGTCTCGACCGTCAGCGTCCCTTGGTCGGTCACGAGCTCGGCGGTCGCCTTGTCCCAGTTGATGAACTCGAAACGGACCGCCCCATCGAACGCGAAGTGCTCGCCGGGAAAGTAGAGGAACCCTGCTCCGACAGCCGTTCCCGCCCCGGTTGTTTCGTAGCGGAACGGATCGTCGCGGGACTCGAGGCTGCACCCCCCGATCCCGCCGAAGAGATACGGCCGAAAGGGACGGCCGTCGCGGAAGATGTACATCGCCTCGATCGTGCTGTTCGCGTAGAGCACCTCGACGTCCGAGTCGCTCGTCTCGTGGTTCGAGGCGTTCAGCGCGAGACGGAGGGCGAATGCGGGCGTGAACCCATACCCGAGGAGCAGCGTCGCGCCGCCCCCGTCCTCGTCGACGAAGACCGAGCTCTCCGGAGAGGCCGCGCTCTCTTCCTCCGCGCCGATCCCGCTGTAGTGCAAGCCGAACCCGAGCATGAAGCCCTTCGTGTCGGCCTCCGCCCCGGTTGATGCCGAGAGAAGGGCCGCGGCGAGCAGCATCGTTCCAAGCGTCCGATTTCGTCCCATTCCCGATCGACGAGCCGAATTCATGATGACCTCTCCGTAAAAGGGGTTGTCTCTCCGTCTTCCTCCGGGCGGGTTCCATTCCTTTCCATATTGATACCGTAAACCTGAATCTTCTTGTGCAGGTTCGTCCGATCGATCCCGAGAAGGCGCGCCGCCTCGGAGACGTTCCCGCCCGAGGCGCGGAGACCCTCCCGGATGCACGCGATCTCGAACGCGCGCCGCGCCTCGGCGAGGCCTCCGAGACGCGCGATCTCCTCCGTTCGGAGCGCAGGGACCGTCTCCCCCGCGGCACGGAGCGGGCTCTCCACGGGAGGATGAGCAAGGAGGCCCGCCTTCTCGAGATCCGCGATGCTGATGACCGGCCCTTCCGCCATGATCACCAGCCTCTCGATCGCGTTCGCGAGCTCGCGCACGTTGCCGCGCCAAGGAAGGCGATCGAGCGTCGCCATCGCCGGTTCCGAGATCGAGCGGAACGGAAGGTCGTTCTCGATCCGGCAACGATCGAGGAAGTGGCGCGCGAGGATCCTCACGTCCCCCTTCCGCTCGCGAAGCGGGGGGACGCGGATCGGCACGACGTTCAGGCGGAAGTAGAGATCCTCCCGGAAGCGCCCCTCGCGCGCGAGCGCCTCGAGATCCTGGTTCGTCGCGGACAGGACGCGGACGTCGACGCGGATCGTTCCGCTTCCGCCCACCCGCTCGACCTCTCCTTCTTGAATCGCGCGGAGCACCTTCGCTTGCGCGCGGAGGCTCATGTCGCCGACCTCGTCGAGAAAGATCGTGCCTCCGTCCGCCTGCTCGAACTTCCCCTCGCGCGTCGCGACCGCCCCGGTGAACGCCCCTTTCACCGATCCGAACAGCTCGCTCTCGATCAGCTCCTCGGGAATCGCCGCGCAGTTCACCTTCACGAACGGGCGGTCCTTGCGAGGGCTCGCTTCGTGAATTGCGCGCGCGACGAGCTCCTTGCCGGTTCCGCTCTCCCCGCGGATGAGAACGCGCGCCGCGGCCGGCGCGACTCGGGCGATCTCCTCCCTCACCGTTCGCATCGCTTCGGACTCGCCGACGAGAGCGCGCCTTCCCGCCTCCCGCTCTCTGTAGCCGCGCACCTCGCGTCCGATCGCGCGCAAGCGGAGCGCGTTTCGGACCGCCACGAGAACCCGCTCCTTCGCGAGCGGTTTCTCGAGAAAATCGAAAGCACCCTCGCGAGTCGCCTCGACCGCGATCGCGATCGTCGCATGCCCCGAGATCATCACGACCGCGAGGTCGGGGTCCGCCCGCCGCATCGCGCGAAGCGCATCGATGCCGCTCATCCCGGGGAGCTGCACGTCGAGGATCGCGACGTCCGGGCTCGCGTCGGCGACCGCGCGAAGGGCCGCCTCGGCGCTCTCCGCCTCGATCGTCTCGAAGCCCTCCGAGCGGAGGACCATCTCGAGCGTGCGCCGAATGTTCGGTTCGTCGTCGACGATGAGGATTCGATCAGGCATGACGAGTCCCCTCTGCGCGTTCGGAATCTTCGCCCGAGAAATCCTGCGCCGCGTTCGACGCGGGAAGATCGATGACGAAGACCGTCCCCTTCCCCGCTTCGCTCCTCACCGAGATCGTTCCGCGGTGGGCCGAGACGATCCCCTCGACGATCGCGAGGCCGAGCCCCATCCCGCCTCGCTTCGTCGTGAAGTTCGGCTCGAAGATCTTCTCAATGTGTTCGGGCGCGATCCCGCATCCCTCGTCGGTCGTCTCGATACGCACGACCGTCCGCCCGGGCGCCGCGCGGAAGAGCACGCGCTCCGGGCGTCCC
>JAGUYC010000244.1 GCA_020061515.1 Gemmatimonadota bacterium | reverse complement strand
GATCTCCGGAGTGCCGTCGGCGCCGACGTCGACCGCGACCGTCGGGGCGTCGGGGGAACCGTGCACGATCCGCACCGCGGCGTTCCCCGAACCCGGGTTCGTGAACCCCTCGCCGAGGGCGAGGACGCGGAACGCCTGGCCGGCATTCCCGGGGGCGAGAAGCCCGACCGCGACCGCCGTGATCGTGTCTCCGTCGGAGAGGGTCAGGTTTCCGGTCTGATAGACCGGGGCCGATCCGGACGAGGCGCCGGCCGGCCGGAGCTGAATGTTGTAGGTCCCGGGATCGATCGCGAGATAGGCGCTCGCTTGTCCGTACGCCAGCCCGCTCACCAGGGGCGTCGTTACCCCCTCGGCATACACGTCCACTCCAGGCGCATCCGGCGAGGCGTGCACGACCCGGAGGAGAGCGCCCTCGCCCATGTCCGGTCCCGTCCCGTTGTCGTCGTTGTCCCCGCAACCGGCAGCGAAAAGCGCGATGACCGGCACGAAGAAGAAAGCCGCCATCCTTACGGCCCACTGATTGTTCATCTTTTTGTTCATCTCACCCTCTCCTTCCCTTCGCCCGAGGTTCCTTCTCGGGAGCTCGATCCTCTTGTGGGTCGGCCGACCCAGCAACGTTCATATCGTTCATGATAGTCAAAGAGGCGATGAGAGGCAAGGGGAAAACGGAAGCGGGCGCGCTCAATCTAACTACTTGTAAATGTGTTGATTACAGAACGACTGGGGAAGAAATCCAAGAGGAGCGGATTTCCTGATAACGGTCAAAACAACCTGATTCTTGGGTCCTCGGCTCGACGGCCCGGGTCAGAACGCCGAGACGATCCCCAGAACCGCTCGACTTCGCTCCTCCTCGAGGTCGTAGGTGTACTCGCCGAGGAGCCGAAGGTTGCGGGCGAGAAGGTAGGTCGCGCCTCCGGTGATCGACTCGTAGTCTCCGTGGCAGCAATCGGTGGCGACTCGGTTATGGATCGCGGTGTAGTACGTGCGCGAACGCTCGCCGAACGGCGCGATGACGAGCTCGGCCACGATCCCCTCCGTTTCGAGATCGCGGAAAGCGTCCGGAGAGGCGGCGTCGAACGATGCGTTCGTGTCGCGGCGCAAGAGGTATTGGCCGGTGAAGAAGACGGGACCGGCGGCGATGGCGATATCCGGTCCCCAGTAGGTAACCTCGTTCGCTTCGTATTCCTTCCCCGCGGCTCGATCGCCGGCGAACTCCTCCTTGCCGTAGTACCCGAACACACCGATGGAGAGGAAGTCGGCGATTCTCTGAAGCGCGCGGAACCCGAAGTTCTTGTGCTTGTCGTTGTCGAACTTCTTGTTCTCGTCCGCCTCCCCCTTGCCGTTTCCGTTCACGATCATCGCCGCGAGGTCGGTTCCGGTGCGCTCGATTCCGTAGGTTGCCAGGATTCCGCGGTCGTAGGTGAGGTTGATCCCCGAGAAGCCGACCCGCGTCCGGTAGATCTCGTAGTCCTCGAACGTGAGCCGAAGCTCCCGCTTCATGAGGGGGTCGGATGTTTGGAACTGGCCGACCATGAGATCGAGCGCGCTCCCGCCGATGTCGTTGAAGTGAACGTACGCGTCCTCGATGCCGGCCACCTCTCCGCGCTCCGACATGTAGAAGTAGAAGTAGTACCCGATGCTCTTGTAAAGCGCTCCCCCCGAAAGAAGCTTCAGGCCCCAAGGGATCTGGAGGTCGTTCTCGGTCGGTTGGTCTTCGTCGAAGAGTGCGTACGCGTCGAAACGAACGGCGAGGGGAAAGTCCCGATTCAGCCAAAGCAGATCGTCCCCTTCGGAGACATAGTCGCGCGCCTTCTCCTCCTCCGGAATCACGAAGCCGTTTCCGGCGAACTCCTCGCCGTAGTCGTTGAGCCGCGGGGCCGGCGCGTGGCACGTGCTGCACGAGATCTTGTTGCGGCGCGCGAAGGCGGGGATCGCCCCGGCGGAATCGGGGAGGGCGAGGGCGGCGGCGCAAAGGAGAAATGCGAATCGGACGAGACGCACCGGTGCTTTCATGAAGACCTCCATCCGGCCCCGGTCAATCGTAGAGCTCGACCCAGGTCGACGCGTGGTTGATGAGGACGACCTCGCTCTCTTCGGGCGGAACGTCGAGGAACTCGGCGACCGGCCCGACGAGCTTCTGATAGTTCAAGACCGCGCGGAACGTCACCTTTCCGAGCGCGACGGTCTCGGGCGGTTCCCATGTGAAGGTCTCGATCTTCGTCTCGCGCGGTCCGATCCGGTAGTCGGCTCCGAACGACTTGGTGTTCCACTGCTGGATCGTCATCCGTCCCTGGGGATCGAAGTACGGCATTCGAAAGATGCGGTCGCCAACGGGGATTCCGTCTCGGGGGACCCCCTTGAAATTGCGAATCTCGAGCGGGATCCCCATGTCTTGATAGGCGAGAACGTCCGAGGCGATCGTGTATTCCTCCCCGTCGAAGCCCTTCGGATCGACCGGGAGATGGTAGATCTTGCCTTTCGCATCGACCGCCTCGACATGAAGCCAAACGATCCGGTCCTCGACCGATCCGGTCGGGATCTTGTGCCCGGCCTTCGCGTTGAAGAGCTGCACCTTGAGAACCACCGCGTCGCGCACGTCGACCTCGCGCGTTTCGGGGTGCATCCGGATCTCAACGGCGCCGGCGAGCTTTCCCGGATCGTGCGCTCCGTGGAAGAGGTGCTGCGCGACCCATCCTTCCTCGGCCATCACGGCGCTCTTGCCGCGGGCGGCCGGCATGTGGCAGTGCCGGCAGAGAACGCCTTCCTCGGAGTACGGCCCTTCCTTCCACTCGATATGGGTCGCCTTGACCCACGCGCCGTAGGGGCTCATCTCGTTGTGGCAGGTTCCGCAGAACTCCGCCGAGCGCATGAACTCGTTCTCTTCGGTTTCGTGGACCGGCGATTCGAGGCCCGGCTTCGGACCGAACTTCTTCGCTCCGGGGGTCGAGATCCAGTTGAAGTTGTAAGGAATCTCTCCCTCGAATCCCGCGATCGTGTGGCAGAAGTCGCAGGAGACCGATTCGTTGGCGCGCGAGTTCTCCTCGGGGCGGGGGGGAGGGACGTCTCCGGCGAGGAACGAGAGCGGCGCGTGGCAACCGTTGCACCCCGCCTTCACCTCGGCGACCTTCTCGTCCTTCTCGGCATGCGGAACGGCGAGACGGAAGTACTCGATCTCGTCCCAGTGATGCGTGTAGCACTGGGACATCATCGCCTGCCGCCACTGTTCGTAGAAATCGGTGTGGCAGCTCCCGCACGCCTCCGGTGTCTCGTAGCTGTCGTACGGATGCGCGCCGAGAGCGGCGCCTCCCGATGCGGCTTCGACGGGCGCTGGAGCGGCGAGGAGAGCCGGGGCAAGCAAGATCGAGAGCGCGATTCGTTTCACGGCGACCCCCCATGTTCCGAAGGACCGGGCGCCTCGAGCCCGCGCGAGGGCTTCCGCGCCGAGGAAGAAACCGGTTGTAGGCTACCATCATCGAGGAGACGCGGCAAGAAAAGCGACCTATTCGGTTCGGTTCTTGGAGAGACGCTTGAACACGTATCCGCCGCGTGTCGAGCCCCACACCTGGTTGCCGTCCGCATCGAAGCCGCGGTCCCACGTGACGAGCCCTTCGGGCGTGATCGTCGCCTCGGAGATCGCGTACGCCGCGCCGCGAAGCGTGCTCTCGCATCCCGTTTCGCGCGTCGACCCGCGAAAGACCGCCGGTTCCTCGCGCCTCAAGTAGAGCGCGCACCCCTCGCGGATCGAGAGCGAGTCGGGCGCGAGCGCGTCGAAGGCGGCCGGAACACGCCACGCGCCGACGAATCGCTCCTCGTCCGGAAGCATGTACACTTCGCTCGCGAGCGTGTCGGCGGAGATCCGGTGCAGGCGATAGACTCGTTGCCGATACGGGCGGTGTTCCTGCGCGGCGAGCGCCTGCTCCACGTAGAGCCACAAGCCGTCCTCGCGCGCGGGCCAGATCCTCTCCATGCGAAGGCGGACGTCGAAGAAGGAGGAGTCGGCGGCGGCCTGCTCGGCGCTTCCGAACGAGCCGGCCATCCACGAGGCGAGCGTGTTGAGGTCGCCGTCGGCTCGGATCGGGAGGGCGCTCTTCGGCGAACGCCCGAGAGCCGAGCAGCCCGAGAGTGCCGCCGCAAGGGCCAGCGCCGCCGCGCACCGAGCAAGAAGGTCCGTCGTTCGACTTTTCTCTCTCATCCGTTCCTCCCGGATCACTTCTCGACGGAGGCAGCGCCGGTCAGCTTGGAGAAGCGGACGCCGCGAAGCCCTCCGATCTCGATGCTCAGCTTCTCGATCTCCGGCGGCCGGCCCCGAATGATGATCACCTCGAGACAGTTGTCGTGGTCGAGGTGAACATGCGTCGCGCAAAGGATGTTCACGTACTTTCGATGTTGGATCTCGACGAGCTTCTCCGCGAGATCCCTCTGATGATGATCGTACGCGATCGTGAGGACGCCGACCACCTCGCGTCTCCGGTCCGCCCATTTCTCCGCGACCATCCGCTCGCGGATGAGATCGCGGACAAACTCCGACCGGGATGCGTATCCCTGCCCGACCATGCGCCGATCGAGTTCCGCGAGGAGATCCCCCGGAAGGGAGACGGTGAAGCGGACCGTGTCGTGTTCCTTCGCCATCGCTCTTACTCCCAATCGTGCGAGTGGAAGTGCCTGTGCTCCACGCCGGCATGCCGGTGCCGATGAATGTGAACCAAGTTCGCCTCGAGGAGCTTCTGTTCGTCTCCGAGAATCCCCTCGATCGCCCCATCGTAGAGAACCGTGTGCTTCTCGGAGAGGACCAGCGCGCGCTCTCCGAGCTCCGCTCCGAGGCTCAGGTTGTGCGTGGTCGTCACGGTGGTCACCGAGAGATCCTGGAGGAAGTCCACGAGCCATCCGGTCGTTCGCGGGTCGAGGCTCCCCGTCGGCTCGTCGAGAAGAAGGACTTCCGGCTCGAGCGCGAGGAGCGCGGCGAGGCAGACTTTCTGCTTCTCGCCGGTCGAGAGCTGAAAGGGCGGCCGGTCGAGAAGAGGCGCGATTCCGAGATTCCTCGCCCAGGTTTCAGCGCGATCGTCCGCGCCTTCGAGCCCGAGCCGCCTCGGCCCGAACGCGATCTCGTCGCGCACGGTCGGGTTGAAGATCATCGCGTCCGGATTCTGGAAGAGAAACGCGACGCGCCGCCGGAAATCGCGGTGAAACTCCGCGTCGGCCAGAGTCCGTCGATCGATCTTCTTTCCTCGGAAGAAGTAGAGTCCGGCGTCCGGGAAAAGGAGCCCGTCCAAGATCTTCAGCAGCGTCGTCTTTCCGCTTCCGTTGCATCCGAGGAGAACGACCTTCTCGCCGCCCGCGATCTCGAAGGTCACGCCCTCGAGAACCGGGCGGGCGGCATGGTACGCGTGGGCGACCCCCTCAACGCGGATCACGAAAGAACCCCCGGGAACGCATCGCGTCCGCGATTTCGGTTGAGCTGTGAAGTGCTTTCTCGAGGAAGAACGACCCGGCGGCTCCGGCGTTGCGGTAGAGGTCGCGCGTTCCGATCCTCGCGGGAGAACGGCTCTTGAGGGCGAGCCGAAAGTCGTCGAAGAGTCTTCGAAAGACGATGATCTGCCCGTAGGTCAGCGTGAAGAGGTGGAGGAGCGCCGGCGAGAAGGAGAGCGCGCGAAACGGCTTGACCCGCGAGACGAGGAGGAACGCGAGATAGGTGAGAAGGAAGACGCGAAGGTTCATGCGAAGAAGGAACTCCGGCTGAAAAGCCCCCCTGAGAAGCGCGAGCGCGGCGTAGGAGACGGACACGATCCCGTTGAAGACGAGAATTGCGCGTCCCGCTCGCGCCGCGAGGAGGGGTGCGGACCTCCCCGAGAAAAGAAGAGTCGCCGCGAGCCCCGCCGCGAGAAAGCGGATGTCGTGCACGAGCGTGACGCACAACACCGCGGCGGCATAGAGAAGAAGCGCCGCCTTGTCCTTCATGAGCCCCGTTCTTTCGCAAGCCTCGCGAAAATGCCGCACACGATCACGGTAAGCGCTCCCTCGCCCACGCCGATGATTGCGTGGGGAATCATCACGGCGGGAATCGTAACAGAGAGCCCGAAGGGGAAGAAGAGAGGCGTTCCATCGGGGGAGCGCGCGAGAGAAGGTTGCGCTCCGAGCGCGATCGCGAGAACAAGGGCGGCGAGGTTGATCGAGAGCCATCCGGCGGCGAAGAGCGCGGCGCGCTCGTGCAATGGTCGCAGAATCCGGTAGGCGGCGGCCGCCGCGGCGCCCCCGATGAGGCCCATCGCGAGGGCGTTCACCGGAAGCGACGTGATGCCGCCGCTCCCAAAGAGGAGCGCCTGGAGAAGAAGAACGAGCGAGACGCAAAGAAAGGCGGTCCAAACGCCGAAGAGCACGGCGAGGATGCCGATCCCCGCCGCGTGGACGGAAGTCCCTCCCGGAAGAGGGAGGAGGATCATCATGAGGACGAAGCTGAACGCGGTGAGGACCGCGACGCGAGGAATCGCCTCGTCGTCGAGATTCCTGCGAAGCCGGCCGAGACCGTACGACCAGAGACCCGCGGCCGCGACGTAAGCGGGCACATACATCTTCGGGCTGATAAAGCCGTCCGGGATGTGCACGGCGTCCTCTAGAGGAGAACGGAGAAGGTGAAGAGGGCGCGGACGCTCTCTTTCCCTTCCGCACCCTGTTGGTCGTCCCCTTCGTTGAGGTCGGTCCAAGCGGGGAACTTCGCGCCGAGACCGACGCTCGTGTTCTTCATGTACAAACGGAATCCGGGGACGGCATAGAGCATCGAGCCGCCGGTCGCCTCTTCCCCGACCCCTTTCGCCTCGTCGCGCCCGAGCTTAAGGTAGTTCGCCTCGAGGTTCGCGTCGAGGCGGAGCTCGCTCTTCTCCGAGGCGAGAAGGCGCACCGCGAGCGCGGTGTTCGCGCGCGCCTCGTCGCCGAAGCGCACGTGCTGGCCGTCGTCGTACTCGTACTCGGAGAATCGGATGAGGGAGGCGTCCAAGACCCATGTCCATCGGCTCAGGAACTGCTTGGTCGCGGTGAGACCGGCCGAGTAGGAAGGCTTCCCGAAGCCGAGCGACATGCCGGGATCGATCTCGCCGCCCTGGTTCCGGATGTTCGCGTCGCCGGTCGGGAGGGTGAGCCCGCCGTAGAACGTGAAATGCCAATCCTCCATGTCGTCGAGGCTCTCCTTCGGCGGGATGAGGCGAAGACCGCCGTCGTACTTGAAGCCGAAGACTCCCATCGCCGAGAGATCGGCGAATCCGGACGTGTTGAACGAGTTGTCCTCGGTCTTCTTCGTGGAGAACGGCGCGAAGAGATAGAGCGAAAGCGATGGCATGACCCCGTAGCCGACTCCGTACATCCAGAAAGCGTTGAACTCTCCCTCGTCGTCCCTTTCCTCCGTGTATCTTTCGAATCGGGGGTAGTCGAGCTTCACGTAGCCGAGGAACTTCCCTTGCGGCAACGTCGCCGAGCTCGACGTTTCGATCGGAGCCCCCGGGCCTTCGAGACCCGCGACGCCGAGCGAGGCGACGCCGTGGTGGGCGGCGGCCGTGAAAGGAACCGCGAGAAAAACGATCGCCGAGAGAGCCTTTCGAATCACTGTTTCCTCCTGGATCGATAAAGACCCCAAGCGCCGAAGAGACCGAGAATGATCGCGACCCCGAGAAGAACGCGGACGCCGCGCTCCGACGCGGCGCGCGGGACCGCCGCCGAGGCGAGGG
>JAGUYC010000216.1 GCA_020061515.1 Gemmatimonadota bacterium | reverse complement strand
TGGGGTGGGGGGGGGGGGGGGGGGGGGGGGGGGGGGGGGGGGGGGGGGGGCAGACCGCCGCGGAGATCCCCTCGGTTCTCGCGAGCCTCGTAGGAATCGTGTATATGTACCGCCTCGGCCGCGAACTTCTCGGCACGGCGGGAGGAGGGCTCGCGGCAGCGGTCCTTCTCGCGGGGAGTACGTTCTACCTCAAATATTCATGGGAGATCCGTTGCTACTCGCTCCTCGCGGCTCTTTCGATCACGAGCGCGTTCTACGCGATCCGAAGTTGGAATCGCCCGCATGAGAGGAAGGCGCTCCTCAAGTACGTCCTCGCCGCATCCCTTGCCCTGAATACGCACTACTTCGCCGCTCTTCCCCTACTTTCGCTCAACTTGATCGCTTTCGGGCGGCTGCGTCCGTTCCGGCGACTCTGCGCTTGGACGATGGCGCAAGGAGTCGTTGTTCTCTCCTTGCTCCCATGGGCGATCGGCGTCGGCACTCAGGTCAACCGGGTCGCGGCAGGCTTCTGGATTCCTCCCCTCTCGATTCCGTGGTTCTTCGGCCAGTTCTTTCCAATCGTCTCCTTCAACTTCCAGCGCTTTCTCCAGCCGGCGCTCAACCCGACAGGAGCGGCAATCCGCTGGGCGGATGTGCCTGCGGCGGCATGGATTGTGCTCGCGGTCTTCTCGGCGATCGTGTTCCTCTGCCTTGCGGGTCTTCGTTCCCGAAAACTTCGTTTCCCGGCGGCCTTCGCGCTGACCGGGCTTCTCCTCCCCACCGGCCTCGTTGTGATCCTCTCTCTCACAGTTCAACCACTATTCCTCGAAAGGTACTTCTCTTCCTTCATGCCTTTTCTCGCGCTGGCCGGCGCGGTCGCTCTCGAAAGAACAGGTCCGCGCCCCCGTGCGGCCGTCTTCGGAGTTCTCGTCGTCCTTCTCTGCCTCGACACGATCTCGATGATCCGACATCCGCACGAACAAGCGCCCCGAAAGCTTGCCGCAACCCTCGACGAGAAATGCGGAACGAACGATCGAGTCATCTTCCTCTCCCCCTACCTCTATTTCCCCGTCTCTTACTACACCCAAGGACGTCACGACCTCAGGATCTTCATGACCAAGGGGGGGTGGGAGTCGATCGCACTCGAGATCCCTCCGGAGAATGTGATCACCCGGGAGCTCGGCTCGCGGGCGACAGAAGGCGCGGACCGGGTGTTCGTCGTTTCCGGCTACTACTACGACTTCGGCTACGAGAAGGAGATCGAGAGCGGCTGGCGCGAGTGGTTTGGGATGGAACCGAACGCGGTCCGTCGGGTCCGATACGTCGGTCCTGCCGGCACTCTCTGGCAGTACGAGAAGCAGAAGCCTACTCGAGATGACCTTCGATGAAGGCGAGAGAACGCGGGCTCTCCTCCCCCGAGAGCACGACGGGGCGAGGCGCCCATTCGCCGGTCAATCCTCGGTGGCGGCCGGCCGGCCCTTCGCGGTCCACTCCTCCGGGCGCGGGAGCCCCGAACCCTCGAGCTGGGCCTCGATCGTGGCTTTGTCGCCGAGAAGGAGAAGGAGCGCTTTGTCGACCGGGACCGCGCGCGCGCCGAGCGCGTTCAGGTCTCCGGCGCGGGCCGCGCTCATCGCGGCGAGATCCTCTCCGATCGAGGAGAAAGGAAGACCTCTCCATATGCACGACTCCGCCGCCCAGAGAAGACCGCCGAGCCCCTCGAACCGTTGAATGCTTTCCATGCGAAGCGTTTCGCGCGCCATCCCGGCCTCTTCTTCCGTCACGTCCCCCGCCTGGATCCGCTCGAACTCCTTCAGGAACTCGCGAACCGCCGCGCCGGTGACCTCGGCCTGCACGTCCGACCCGGCGGAGAGATAGCCGGTCGACGGGGACATCGTGTAGCTCGAAGAGGCGCCGTACGTGAAGCCGTGCGTCTCGCGGAGGTTCTGGTTGAGCCGGCTCGTGAAGGAACCGCCGAGAACCGTGTTCAGGAGATCGTAGCGGACTCGGTCCGGATCGTCCGCGAGCGGTCCCGGCATGGTGACGCGGATGACGGTCTGGACCGCGCCGGGCTTGTCGATGACGACCACGCGAAGCGCGTCGTTCGCGGGCGCCCGCCGCGCGAGGAGCGCCGTCTTCTCCAACGCGGGACCCGCCTTCCACCCGCCGAACGCCCGCTCGAGAAGATCGCGCGCCTCCTCCCTCGTCACATCCCCCGCGAGGATGAGCGTCGCGTTCTCCGGGCCGTAGAAGCGTTCGTGGAGCGCGCGGATCTCGCCGAGCGCGATCGCCTCGACATCCTCGACCGTCCCATCGACCGGCCGCCCGTAGGGATGGTCCTCTCCGAAGTACGCGCGCATCCCGACGCGCCAAGCGACCGTCGCCGGGCGGTCGAGCGCGCGGAGAAGGTCGTCGCGGCGAATCCTTCGAACCCGTTCCCATTCCTCTTCGTCGAAGCGCGGGCGGAGAATCGCATCGGCGAGAAGACCAATCGCCTGGGAGAGGTTTCTCTCGAGAGCCGAAAGGCGCACGCCGGAGAACTCGTAGCGCGCGTAGGGACGCAGGCTCGCGCCGAGAAAGTCCGCCGAATCGGAGAAGGCGATCGCTCCGAGGTCCCCCGCCCCCTCGTCCAGCATGTCGGCGAGGAGGCTCGCGGAACCCGCCTTCGCTTCGTCCATGTGGGCCGCCCCGGCCGCGAGGAAGAGAGAGACATCGACGATGGGGAGCTCGCTCCGCTCCCAATGGCGCACCTCGATCCCGTTTGAGAGGCGGAAGACCTCGGGCTCCTCGGGAATGAACGCTCTCGACTCCATCGATGCGGGGCGCTCGTCGCGCGCGGCTCGGAGCGCCGCCGTCTCCTCCGGAAGCACGCGCATCGCGAGGCGCCCGCTCGGGCGAAGGACCTCGCTCGCCCACCGCCGGACATCGGCGACGGTCGCGCTCCGGTACCGATCGAGATCCCTTCGGAAGGAGTTCGGCTCCCCCCAGTAGAACTCGTACAGGTTGAGCCGGTCCGCCTTGCGGACGATCGATTGAAGGCTCGAGAGGGCGCCGCGCTCCCACTGCGCCCGCTGGCGTTCGAGCTCCTCGGCGCTCGGGCCTTCGGAAACGAAACGCCCGATCTCCTCGTCGACCGCCTTCTCGATCTCCTCGAGCGGCACGCCCTCGCGCGCGGTCGCGATCACGTAGAAGAGAGATCCCAGCGCTCCGGACGCCTGAGACGCCGCCACTTCCGTCGCGATCTTCTCGTCGTAGACGAGCCGCTTGTAGAGCCGGCTCGACTTGCCGGAGGCGAGAAGATCGGCCGCGAGGTCCATCTCCGCGTCCCCCGGTTCGAAATACGCGGGGGACGGGTAGACGAGGTAGAGACGCGGGAAGCGGACGTCGTCCGAATAGACGACGCGGCGCTCTTCCTCGAGCCTTGCGGGCGGCGCGGGGCGGCGCGGCGGCGCGGCCCCTCGGGGGATCGTCGCGAAGAGCCGCTCGATCAGCGGCTTCACCTCGTTCGGATCGAAGTCCCCGGCGACGGAGAGAGCCGCGTTGTTCGGCACATAAAACGTCGAGAAGAAGTCCTTCACGTCCTGAAGGGTCGCTGCTTCAAGATCCTCGTGCCTTCCGATCACATCGATATGGTACGGATGCTCCGGCGGATACACGTGCTGGCTGATCCGGTACTCCGCCTCGCCGTACGGCTCCATCTCGACCCCCTGGCGCCTCTCGTTCCGGACGATGTCCCTTTGCGTGCCCAGCTTCTCCTCGGTCATCGCACGGCCGAGATCTTCCATTCGGTCCGCTTCGATCCAGAGAAGCGTGGGGAGAAGATCGCGGGGTCCGTAGGAGAAGTAGTTCGTGCGGTCGGACGAGGTCGACGCGTTCGTCCACCCGCCCCCCTCCTCGACCAACACGTCGATCTCCGGAATCCGTTCGGTCCCCATGAACATCAGGTGTTCGAAGAGATGAGCGAATCCGGAGCGGCCTTCCGTCTGGTCCTTCGCCCCGACCCGATACCAGAGGTTCACGCACGCGCTCGGAAGGGAATGGTCCTCGTGCAGGATCACCGTGAGCCCGTTCTCCAACCGGTACTTCTCATAGGCGACATCCTGAGCGAACCCCTGGGCCGCGAGAGCGAGAAGAGCCAGAATCGGCGCGATTCGAATCATCGATGGACCTCCTGAACTAGACGGCGTGGCAGCTTCCTTTCGACCGCTCCTGGAGGGCGCCCGGCGCCCCCGCCGAGCGGCGATTCTAGCACGAACGGGGGGCGCGCTCCTCGGGAAGCCGCTCGTCGAGCTCTTCCCTCTCTCTGCCGATAGACGGAAGAGGGAAAGGGCCGGTTCGGCCCCGGTGAACGGCGGAAAGCAGAGGGCGGACGGAAGGAACGAGACTTCCAATGATTCGTATGGACAAGGAACCGAAGCCCGGGCGCGGAGAACGGCCGGAGAGAGAGCGTCTTTCCGGCAGAAGGGGATCCACGCTCATCCTCCTCGCGATCGTGTTCGCGGCGATCCTCGCCCTCGGCGCGCTCAGCATCGACATCGGCATGATGCTCCTCACCAAGACGCAGCTCCAGAACGCGGCCGATTCCGCCGCGCTCGCGGGGGTCTCCGTGATGGCTCGCATGGGCGGGGAGAAGGGGGACGCAAGGACCGCGGCGATCCGCCTCGCCGCCGCGAACCGAGCGTTTCAAGGATCTTCCGGCAAGCGCTTCAACGAGTTCGCCCCGGTCGTCCTCGACGACGGGGACATCACGTTCCCGGAGCCCGGCGTGATCCGCGTGGCCGCCCGGCGCACCGAGGCGAGCGGGAACCCGCTCCGCTCCTACTTCCTCAAAGTGCTCGACCCCAAGTCGAACGCGACGATCGATGTGCGGGCGACCGCCTCCGCTTCGTACATGGATGTTTGCGGTGCGAACTGTCCGAAGCCGTGGGCGCCCCCGGACCGCTGGTACGACGCGAACAAGAACAACAAGTACGACCCGAACAATACGACGAACAAGAGCGAGTACTACGATCCGGAGCTCACCGGATATCGGCTCCCGGACGACTTCGGCGTCAAAATCACGATCAAGATCCGCTCGGCGAGCCAGAGCATGCTCCCCTCCTACTACTACGCGGTCGACTATCCTCCCATCGGGAAAGGGAGCCCGGCCGAGGGGGCGAACCGCTATCGGGATTGGATCGGAGGGTGTCCCGACCCATCCTTCGTCGTCGAGCCGGGGGACATGCTCCAGATCGAGCCGGGAAGCATGAGCGGACCGACGAAGCAGGGTCTCGACGTCCTCTTCGCGCTCGACCCGAAGGCGCGCTGGGACGCTGTGAACAAGAAGGTCGTCGACTCCGCCTACCTGAGGAGCCCCCGGATCATCACGATCCCCCTCATGGACCCCTCGATCGGGGTCGCTGCGGCGGGACCCGGACGAAAGAAGGTCGTCGTCGCGAAGCTTCTTAGCTTCTTCATCGAGAGCTACAGCTCCGCGAACGTCACCGGCCGGCTCGTGAGCGCCGCGGCGCCCGGCTCCGCGGTTCCGTGCGCCTCGCAGACCGGCCGCTCATTTCTCTACAAGGTCAAGCTGACGGAGTAGATCATCCGGGCCTGGCCACTACATCCAGGCCCCCAGGATCGCCCCGATCACAACGAGCTCGACCAAGTGGTGCAGCCAATAGATGTAGAAGAGCGGGCGCGGGCGCCCCTCGAAGATGTCGTCGACGAGCATCGTCGCGCCGATGAGCCCGACCCCCGCGAGAAGACCGATGAGGACGCCGCCGCGCATCGTGTTCATCCCGCTCCAACTGAGAAGCCTCGCCATCGTGTAGCTGATGAAGAACCCGCAGATGAACGCCCAGAGGATCTTCGAGGGACCGAAACTCTTTTCGATCTCCTCCTTCGTCTTGCCGATCGCGCGCATCCACGCGTTGCCGAAGAGGGCGGGTTGGTACCAGATCGCGCCGATCGCGACGCTCGCGATCGCGCCGACGAGAACCGCGAGATAGTTCATCGGAACCGGTGTCATCGGAAACCTCCTTTGCGCCGGGAACCCTACTCCCGTCCCCCTTCCCCCTTTCGTTTCCGAGGCGTTCCCGCGGAACGGAACTCGGGTCCCGCGTCCGGTTCAGGGAACTCCTCGTCGTCGCCGACCTCGAGCAGATCGCGGAGATACTCGAGGTAATCCCCCCAACCCACGTCGGTCCCCTTGAAGAAGCCGTCCCATTCGGGCGAGGTCGGTATCCCCGAGTTGACGAGGCGAAGAACGGTGGAATCCCCGCGGTCCTCGAGCGTGAACTCCTCGACCACCGCCCCTCCCTCCGGCATCGGAGGAGATCCCTCGAAGGGGAGGTAGACGAGGCGAAGCCTCTTATAGGGCTCCCACGCATCGATGCGCGCCTCGCCGTCCCCTTCGGCTCCCCAGGAGACCCGGAACCGTCCATCCTTTCGCGGCTCGATCTCCGCCTCTTCGACGAACCAGCGGGTGAGCATCTTCGGATCGGTGAGAGCTCTCCACACGAACCGAACCGGCGTGCGGATCTCGATCGTATGCTCGTGAGTTCTCGTCGCGGAACTTCGCTCGGCCATCTTCTCTCCGACTCCCTTTCTGGCGGCCGGCCGGGAAGACGATCGGCCGGGCGGGCTTCGCGGGCGCCGGAGAGCGCCCGCATCCGATGTCGATTCTCCATACCCATCCGTTCGCGCGCGATGAACCGGATCGACCTCGGGCCCTGGTCCGCGCGCGATCGGCCTCGGAACATTCTAGCGGATCCGAGGGGCCGGCGCGAGGACTCTCGACATTGCCCGGGGCCGGCGGCGGACGGTCAAGCTCGTCTCCGCGTCGACCGATACGAGGGGAGACGGCCGATGGGACGATCTCCATCGAAGAAACAAGCCGCGGGGAGGACCGCCATGCCGATGGAAACGACGGACATCAAGCGATTCTTGTGGAGATGCCTGGCCGTCTCGGCGGCCGCGCTCTTTTTCATTTCTTGCGGAGGCGACCACGGCGCCGAACCGGGTCCCGCCGGCGACGACTTCGGCTGCGTCGACGGACGCTCGCCTCTCTACGCGGGATGGACCCTCCTCTGGGGCGACCTGCACAGCCACACGGTCTACTCCGCGGACGCCGCGCTGCAGAACCCGCCCCCGGGGAATCCGTTCGACGCATTCGCCTACGCCTCCGATCCGACCCGGGGAAACCTCGACTTCGCGGCGGTGACCGATCACGC
Organism: Gemmatimonadota bacterium; assembly: GCA_020061515.1. Lineage (GTDB taxonomy): Bacteria > Orphanbacterota > Orphanbacteria > Orphanbacterales > Orphanbacteraceae > VGIW01. Next base: position 2,294 of record JAGUYC010000216.1, on the reverse strand, counting down.
CGAGACGATCGACTCGCTCGAGTGGGCGAGCACGCTCGCCGCCGTTCGCGCCGCCGAGAGTCCCGCGTTCATTCCGTTCGCCGGCTTCGAGTACACGAACAGCTCGTACCGCTCCGGCCACGGGCACAAGTGCGTAATCCTGAAGAGCGTCGACTCCGTGCCGGCCGCCCCGCTCGGGGCGGACAGCTGCGATACGCCGGTTGAGCTTTGGCGGCGCCTGGACTCCTCGCCGGCGGCGGGCCTCTCCATGACGATCCCGCATCATCCGGCCAAGGGGATCGATTACGGCGCCAACCTGTCGACCGATTGGAGCGCCGCCTACGTCGACGCCGCCCGCCAACCGCTCGTCGAGATCTATTCGGTGCACGGCAACTCGGAAGCGCCGGGCTGCGAGGAGGCGGTCGACCGCTTCCGGGACGACCGTGCGGTCGACGCGGCCCTGTCGCTCTGGCTCGTGGCGCGCGACCCGGCCTACAAGCTGGGCATCATCGGCTCGACCGACACGCACCGCGCGTCCCCCGGATCGGTCCAAGAGACCGAGGAGAACGTCTGGGTGCTCGAGGGGCCCTACACGGGCGGCCTCGTCGCCGCGTGGTGCGGTACTTGCTCGCGCGACGCGATCTGGTCCGCGCTTTTCGAGAAACGGGCCTACGCGACCTCGGGAGGCCGTATCCGGCTCGAGTTCACCGCGCGGGCGAACGGCGCGACCGTGCCCATGGGCGGAACGCTGACGATCGAAGGTGCGACCGACATCTTCCTTCATGTGCGAGCCGAGAGCGAGGGAGACGCCGGGATTCAAAGAATCGAGATCCTCAAGAACGGCGTTCTCATCGCCGCGCAGGCGACCGATCACCTCGACGTTCGAGACCTCGACGTCACGCCACCGGTTTATTATCGTGTCAAAGTTTTTCAGAACCAGACGCCGATGGTGGACGGCGATCACTGCCCCAACGAGCGCGCCTGGTCCTCGCCGATCTGGGTGGAATCGCGGTAAGGGCGGGGATCCTCCGCCGAGGCCGCTCGTTGCGAAACCAGCATCCCGGCGAGCATGAGCGCGCAGCCGGCAAGACCGCGCGCCGGAATCCGTTCGGCGAGAACGACCGCTCCCCCGATCGCCGCGAAGACCGCTTCCAGGCTGAGAAGGATCGCCGCATGCGCGGAAGGCGCGACGCGCTGCGCGGCGACTTGGAGCGTGTAGGCGACCGAAACCGAGAGAATCCCCCCGTAGAGAATCGGAACGGCCGCTTCGCGCACGCCGTCGAGAGCGATCTCCTCGACGAAGAAAGCGACGGCGAGGCTCGCCGCCGCGCACGCTCCGTACTGCACCGCCGCGAGAGGGATCGCGGGAAGGCGCTTCTCCGCCGAGAGTCGCCCGATGAGAAGAACGTGAGCCGCGAAGAAAAGCGCGCTCGCGAGAACGAGAAGATCCCCGCGCGCGACACCTTCGCGTCCCCTCATGCTGAGAAGGTAGAGGCCCGCCGCGGCGAGGACGGCGCCGGCCCAGGTCCGGCGCCCGGCCGGCCGACCGAGGAGCGCACCCAACATCGGCACGAAGAGAACATAGAGCCCCGTGATGAAGCCCGCCTTCCCCGCGGACGTGTGCACGATCCCCATCTGCTGGAGCGAGGCGCCGAGGAAGAGGACGAGCCCCGCGACGACCCCAAGGGGAAGAAGCGAGGGCTCGGAAGACACGAGGGCTCCCTCTCGGCGCGCGCGGTTCCGCACGACCCAAGGAAGAAGGACGAGGCCTCCGAGCGCGAACCGGATCCCGTTGAACAGGAAGGGACCGAGGTGCGCCATCGCCGCCTTCTGGGCGACGAACGCGAACCCCCAGATCGCAGCGGCGAGCAGAAGGAGAAGCTCCGCCTGTCGAATCGCTCCCGCGCGATCCCCTTTTCGCTCAGTCCGCACGGCAGACGAGACCCTTGAGATACGAACCTTCCGGAAACGAGAGGAGCACCGGATGGTCCGGCGCCTGCCCGAGGCGGCGCACGATGCGCGCTTCGCGCCTCGCGTCGAGGGCCGCGTCGGCGACGATCTTCTGGAAGAGGTCGGCGCCGACATGCCCCGAGCAAGAGAAGGAGACGAGAATTCCCCCCGGGGCGAGGAGCTTGAAGGCGAGAAGGTTGATGTCTTTGTACGCGCGGCTCGCGCGCGGAACCTGTGCCCTGGATTCGGCGAACTTAGGCGGATCGAGAAGAACGAGATCGAAGCGCCTCCCCTCGTCGCGGTAGGCGCGGAGCACGGCGAACGCGTCCCCCCCGACGTTTTGGACGCGCGCGCCGTCTCGATCG
>JAGUYC010000240.1 GCA_020061515.1 Gemmatimonadota bacterium | reverse complement strand
GGCCTTCTTGCGCTCCCAATCCCCTCGCGCGGCGAGCGCGGAGAGGACCGCGGCCGCGACGTGCTCCGCGTCGATCTCGAAGTGCCGGCGGAGCGCCTCGCGCGTGTCGCTCAGCCCATAGCCGTCTGTGCCGAGCGGGATGAAGTCGCCCGGGATCCAGCGGGCGACCATGTCGGGAACGAGCTTCATCCAGTCGGTCGCCGCGACGAAGGGACCGGTTGAACCTTTAAGCATTCTCGTGACGTACGGGATGCGCTTCTCCTCGTTCGGATGGAGCCGGTTCCACCGCTCCGCCTCGAGAGCGTCGGCGCGGAGCGCCTGCCAGCTCGTCACGCTCCACACGTCGGCGCCGACCCGGAAACGCTCCTCGAGAATCCCGGCCGCGCGAAGCGCTTCGCGGAGGATCGGCCCGCTTCCGAGAAGCGTCGCGCGCCGCTCAAAGCCTTCCGATGCGGACCGCACGCGGTAGATTCCACGAACGATCCCTTCCTCGCATCCTTCCGGCATCGGGGGCATCGTGTAGTTCTCGTTGTAGAGCGTGACGTAGTAGAAGCACTCTTCGTCCCTCTCGAACATCGCGCGGAGTCCCTCGCGGACGATCGCCGCGAGCTCGTAGGCGAAGGCCGGGTCGTAGGCGCGCACGTTCGGAACCGTCGCGGCGAGGACGTGGCTGTGGCCGTCGTTGTGCTGGAGCCCTTCGCCGGCGAGGGTGGTCCGCCCCGCCGTCGCGCCGAGAAGGAATCCCCGCCCGAGGGCGTCGCCGAGCGCCCAGATCAAATCGCCGACCCGTTGAAAGCCGAACATTGAATAGAATATATAGAAAGGAATCATGGGGACGGAGTGGGTGGCGTACGAGGTCGCGGCTGCCGTGAAGCTCGCCAGAGCCCCCGCCTCGGTGATCCCCTCCTCGAGGATCTGCCCGTCGGGCGCCTCGCGGTACCGGAGAAGAAGATCGTGATCGACCGGCTCGTAGCTCTGCCCGAAGGGAGCGTAGATGCCGAGGTCCTTGAAGAGGGATTCCATGCCGAACGTGCGCGCCTCGTCCGGAATGATCGGGACGACGTGCCGGCCGATCTTTTCGTCGCGGACGAGCTTACGGAGGAGCCGGACGAAGGCCATCGTCGTCGAGACCTCCTGACCCCCCGGTGTTCCCGCGCGGAACTCGTCGTAGAGAGCGCCGCCGGGGAGGTCGAGCGTCTTCGCGCCCGCGCGGCGCTCGGGGACCGGACCGCCGAGCGCTTTCCGGCGTTCGCAGAGGTAGCGGATCTCCGGGCTCTCCTCGCCCGGATGAAAGTAAGGAGGCATCTCCTCAAGGTCCTCGTCCGGGATCGGAAGCTCCAGCTTGTCGCGGAAGGCGCGGAGCTGATCGGTGTTCAACTTCTTGAGCTGATGCGCGACGTTCTTCCCCTCGAAGCCGGATCCGAGCGCCCAACCCTTCACGGTCTTCACGAGGATCACCGTCGGTTCTCCCTCATGCTCGACCGCCGTCCGGTAGGCCGCATACACCTTCCGGTAGTCGTGCCCTCCGCGCCGGAGGTGCCAGATGTCGTCGTCGCTGAGCGAAGCGACGAGCGCGCGGAGCTTCTCGTCCGCGCCGAAGAAGTGCTCGCGCGTGAAGCCGGGATCCTCGACGCTGTAACGCTGGAACCATCCGTCGACGACCGTGTCCAGCCGCTCGACGAGAACGCCGTGCGCGTCGTTTCGAAGCAGCTCGTCCCACTCGCGCCCGAGAACCACCTTGATCACGTTCCATCCGGACCCGCGGAAGACCGCCTCGAGCTCCTGAATGATCTTTCCGTTTCCGCGCACCGGGCCGTCGAGGCGCTGGAGGTTGCAGTTCACGACGAAGATCAGGTTGTCGAGCTTCTCGTTCGCGGCGATGCGGAGAGGAGCGATCGCCTCCGGCTCGTCCATCTCGCCGTCTCCGGCGAAGCACCAGACGCGGCAGGCGGACGTGTCCGCGAGTCCCCGCGCGTGAAGATATCGGTTGAAACGCGCCTGGTAGACCGCGTTCAGCGGACCGAGCCCCATGCTCACCGTCGGGAATTCCCAGAAGTCGGGAAGTCGGCGCGGATGACAATACGACGGAAGACCCTTCCCCTCGGTCTCGCGCCGGAAGTGATCGAGCTGTTCCTCGGTGATCCTCCCCTCGAGGAACGCGCGGGCGTAGACGCCGGGCGCCGCGTGTCCCTGGAAGTAGATCTGATCCCCCGGCGCGTTCCCCCGCTTTCCACGGAAGAAATGGTTGAACCCGACTTCGTAGAGAGAAGCGGCCGAGGCGTAGGTCGAGAGGTGGCCGCCGAGACCCGCGAACCGGGAGTTCGCGCGGCTCACCATCGCCATCGCGTTCCAGCGGACGATGCGGCGGATCCTCTTCTCCATCCTCTCGTCGCCGGGGAACTCCGGCTCGAGCTCGGGCGGGATCGTGTTGAAGTACGGGGTGCGGACGAGCTCGAGGCCCAGATCCTGCATGCGTGCCCGTTTTAGGATCTTGCGGAGGAGGAAGCGCGCACGGTTCGGCCCGTCCTTCTCGAGGACGCGGTCGAGCGATTCGATCCACTCAGCGGTCTCTTCGGGATCGATGTCATAGAGATGATGCTTGAATGTTCGGTCGAGTTTGTCCGGCATGGGAACCCTCCGGGCCGAAGATCTCCCGCGGATTCGGCGCGCGACCTGGTCGCCGCGCAAGACGCTTTATGGTTCAATCGACACGCGCGGCGGGTCCGTGTCGAGGATTTCCGCGACGCGCGGTTTCCCTTTCTCGATCGCGACCGAGACGGCGCCCGCGCGAAGGTCGTGGCAGAACGCGATCCGAAGCCCTCGGTCGCGGCACATCGCGAAGACGCGCTCCTTCTCCTCGATCGTGGTCATCGGATGAAGGTCGTACGCCATCACCCAAGGAAGTGGGAGATGGGCGGCGGTCGGGATCATGTCCGAGGCGAAAAGAAGCGGACGGTCGTCCTCGAAGAGGGGGAGAAGCTGCCCCGGCGTATGCCCGTTTGACACGAGGAAGCGGATCCCCGGGAACGGAGACGGAGGCGGGTCCCCTTCGAGGAGCCGAAGTCTGCCCGTGTTCTCGATCCCGCGAAGATCCCGGGCGCGGTAGGAGGCGCGGTCCTTCACCGACGGGCTCGCCGCGTGCTTCCACTGGAGCGCGTGAACCCAGAGGGTCGCGTTTGGAAAGCGGGGTCGCGCTTCGTCGCTCGAGCCGGCGTCCGCGCGAACGGCGCCGCCGCAGTGGTCGAAGTGGAGGTGGGTGAGGAGGACGTCGGTCACGTCCTCCGGCGCGCATCCGAACGCCGCGAGCGCGCGGTCGAGCGCCCCCGGGTCGTCCTCGATCCCAAAGCGGTCCGCCTCGTCCTTCTCCCATCTCGATCCGGCCGCCGCGTCGGTGAGGATGAGCCTCCCCGCCGCGCGGTCCCGCGCGACAAGAACGCGGAGCGCCATCCGCATCCGGTTCTTCTCGTCGACGTCTTGTGTTTTTTCCCAGAGGATCTTCGGCACGACCCCGAACATCGCGCCTCCGTCGAGGCGGTCGTACCCGGCCGCGACCGATACGATCTCATAGTTTCCGACACGAATCATCGATCTCTCCGCGATGTCATCCGCCGGGCTTCTCTTCGGGGAGGAGCTCGTCGAGCGTCTCGAAGGCTCTCCGGAGATGCGGAATGACGATCGATCCGCCGATCACGAGCGCGATGTTCATCGCCTCGAGCACCTGCCGCCGGGTCGCCCCCTCGGCGACGCTCCGGTCGATGTGATAGAAGATGCAGTCGTCGCACCGGAGGACCATCGATCCGACCAGCCCCATCAGCTCCTTCATCACGGCCGGGATCTCCCCCTCCCGGTAAGCCCCCGTGTCGAGGGCGAAGAACCGGTTCAGTTCCTTCATCCCCTCGGCGAGGATCCGCTCGTTCATCTCGGTCCGGTAGGCCCGGAACTCCCCGATCGGCTTCTTCGTCTTCAAGCTCGACGCCCCTTCGCTTGCCGTGGACGTTCCCCCGGGCGCTCCCGGCGGCATCCAGCCGGCTCCGCTTTCAATATAGAAAAACCGAGGCGCGCGGCTACACTCCCTCCGCGAGCGCGACGAACCGGTCCGCCTTCTCGACCGCGCGATCCGCCGCGCGTTTCCAGAACTCCGGCTTCGCGAGATCGACGCCGAGGTGTTTTCGCGCAATGTCCTCGCAGGTCCCCCTTCCGGTTTCGCGAAGAAGCTTCGCGTACTTCCGCGCGAACGCCGGTCCTTCCTCGACCGCGCGGGCATAGATCCCGTTGCTGAAGAGATACCCGAACACGTAGGGGAAGTTGTAGAACGGCGTCCCCGTGATGTAGAAGTGAAGCTTCGACGCCCAGAAGAGGGGATGGTACCCGTTCGGATCGAGAGCGCCGCAATAGGCCGTCTCCTCCGCCTTCCGCATCTCGGCGTTCAGCTCTTCGACCGTGAGGTTCTTCGTCCGCCGCGCGTCGAAGAACGACGTCTCGAAGAGGAAGCGCGCCCTAAGGTTCATCATCATCGTGACCGCGTCGTCCGCCTGGATGCGGAGAAGGGCGAGCCGCTCCCGGTCGGAGGAGGCCGCCTCGAGCGCGGCGTCCGAGAGGAGCATCTCGGAAAACGTGCTCGCGGTCTCCGCGAGGGTCATCGGGTACTGCGTCGCCCAGAAGGGGAGATCCTTGACGAGCCAACTATGGTACGCGTGTCCGAGCTCGTGTCCGAGCGTGGACACTCCTCCGAAGGACCCGCCGAAGGTCATGAAGATGCGGGTCTCCCCCTTCAGAGGGAAGTCGGTGCAGAATCCCCCCGCGCGCTTCCCCGCCCTGTCTTCCGCCTCGATCCATCGGCCTTCGAGCGCGCCTCGGGCGAAGTCGCGAAGCTCTCCGCTGAAGCGTCCGAACTGTTCGAGAATGAACTCGGCCGCCTCGCCGTAGGTGAACTTTCGATCGGAGGATCCGACCGGCGCGGCGAGGTCGCACCACGCGAGGCGCTCGATTCCGAGGAGGCGCGCCTTTTCCTTCATGTAGGGGACGAGGCGCGGGCTCTCGTCCGCGACGGCGCTCCACATCGCCTCGAGAGTCTCTCGGCGGATCCGGTTGATCCGGAGCGGTTCCGCGAGAACCGATTCTAAGCCGCGGTTCTTGTAGAGGCTGAGCCGATAGCCCGCCTGGCTGTTCAGCGCGATCGCGGCGAGCTCCGCAACCTCGCCCCAAGCCGACTCCATCTTCTCGAACGCCCGCTTCCGTACGTTGCGGTCGGGGTTTTCGAGACGGTTGTGAAGCTGTCCCATCGAGAGGGCGAGCTTTTTTCCATCCTCCTCGAACTCGACGCGGCGGGAGCCCGCGATCTTCTCGTACATCCGTCCCCAGGCGTGGTAGCCGTCGACCGCGAGCTCCTCGGCGAGCCGCTCCTTCTCCGGGGGCATCTTGAGGCGCGCGACCTCCCGGAGTTCATTCAGAGTGAAAGCAATTGCGGAGAGATCGGGGCGCGCGAGCAACTCCTTCCATTCTCCCTCGCTCGCCGCGAGAAGAAGGCTCTCCATCTCGGTGAGGAGCATCGCGCGACGCGCGTTCATCTTCTGCACGCGGCCGGCGAGCTGCCCCGCGAGCGCGTCGGAGACGTCCTGGGCCTCGAGGCATTCGACGAAGCCGTTGGCGTCCCACAAGCGCGCGCCGACCTCCTGCAGGTCGAGGATCGCCTTCGCCCACTCCGGGCCGGGGCGTTTCGGGAGCTCGGAAAGAGAGCGGCCGCACGCGTCGAGCGCAGTGTCGCACGAGTCGAGATGGCTCCGGAATGCGGGCGAGCGGCTGCCGCCCGGGTAGAGGGAGTCGAGGTTCCAGGTGGGATCGTACGGTGGCATTCGTCTTCTTCCTTTTCGAAGAGGCGCTTCGGTTGTTCTTCCGCCGCGGATGAGCGGGGGGCGGGTCCGCGGGCACGCTCGCGGGGCCGCCCGTCCATTCCAGCCGCAAGATGGCCGGCTCGAAGCGTCCGCGTCATCACGGCATTATACGGCGAAGGCTTCGCGGCTTCCAGACACGAGGCCCCGACGATTCGCTCGGGCGCTGCCGCCCGCCTTTCGTGTAGAATGTTCGGCGCGGCCCCTCCGCTATCCGAGGGGCCTTTGTGTGCGCCCCGCACGGGGATGCGTTCGCCCGCGAACGAGGACGGAACGATGCGCTTCGCCGAGAGGATCGGGATTCGACACGGACGGGAGATCCTCTCCCTCGCGACGCCGACCGTCGTTACGATGCTCTCCCACACGCTCATGTGGACGGTGGACGCGGCGTTTCTCGGGCACGTCTCCAGCCTCGCGCTCGGCGCGGCCGGCCTCGGCGGCATGATCACGTGGACGATGTACACGATCTTCAACGCGCTCTCGCGCGTCACCTCAACCTTTGTCGCGCAGGCGAACGGCCGGGGAGACGATCGAGCGGTCGGGGACTACACGTGGCAGGGGATCTACATCGCGCTCGCGACGGGGCTTCTTCTCACGCTCGCGGGCGGGTGGAGCCGGATCATTCTGGGTTGGACCGGCAATTCGCCGGAGATTCAAGATGCTTCGTACGTGTACATTCGAATCCGTACGTTTTCGGCGGTCGGCACGCAGCTTGTGATGTGCCTCACCGGGTTCTTCAACGGGCGAAAGGACGTGAAGACCCCGATGATCAGCGGGATCGCGGCGAACCTGCTCAACGTCGTGCTCGACTACTTCCTCATCTTCGGATTTCGGGGAATCTCGATCGGAGGGGAGCTTCGGTTCGCCGTCGAGCCGATGGGAATCCGCGGGGCGGCGATCGCGACGAGCCTCGCGGTCGCTACGAACGCGGCCATCTTGCTCTTCTGCTTCTTCTCCCCGGCCCGGTTCCGAGCGCGCTACCGGGTTCATCTCCCGCGCGTCCTCTCGCTCGCGAAGATCCGTGACATGGCTCGCGTCGGTCTTCCCGCCAGCATCGGCGATTTCATCGACATGGCCGGGTTCACCGTCTTCAGCGCGCTCATCGGGCGCGCGGGCGCGGCGAGCCTCGCGGCGAGCCAGATCACGATCCAGATCCTCTCGTTCTCGTTCATGCCGCTCTGGGGGCTCACGATGGCCGCAACGATCCTCGTCGGGAACCAGATCGGGGCGCGCGATCCGGACCGGGCGGAGCGCTACGGGAACGAGGTCTATCTCCTCTGTCTCTACTACACCGTTGTCTTCGCCGCAGTGGTCGCGCTCGTGGGGCGCGGGGTGTTCCGCTTCTTCACCGCCGACCCCGAGGTGCTCGCGATGGCCGGCGGGCTCGCCCTCGCCGCCGCCATCTTCCAGATCTTCGACGGCCTTCGAATGATCGGCCTCGGCATCCTGCAGGGCGCGGGGGACACCCGCTTCCCGATGGCGCTCGCGTTCGTCGTGTTTCTCCTCTTCTTCGTCCCGGCGACCTACTATTTGGTGGAGGTGAGGGGAGGCGGCGTTCTCGACGCGTGGATCGCGGGATGCGCGAGCTACTTCCTCATGGCGGCGGGGACTTACTATCGGTATCGCGCGGGGAAATGGCGCGCGATGCGGATCTTCTCGGGAGAGCCGGCGGCCGATCGCCACGAATAGAGACAAGCCTCGTCTACCGCGCGAGAACCATCCGGCGGGTCCAGGCGCGTCCCGCGTGCTCGAGCCGCGCCGTGTAGACCCCGCTCGCGGCGCCCATCCCCCGATCGTTCCTTCCGTCCCAGACAATCTCGTGCTCGCCCGCCGCGCGGCTTTCCGACGCGAGAAGGCGGACGCGCCGGCCTGCGGCGTCGTAGATGGCGAGCGTGAACGCCCCGCTTTCCTTCAGATGAAAACGAATCGTCGCCGCCGCGTTGAACGGGTTTGGGAAGGTCGCGAGAGCGGAGGCTGCGCGCGCGCCGTGCTCCGCGGAAGCGACCGCGCTTTGGACGCCTGTGTCGTAGTCCCAGATCCCGCGCCCGTAGGTCCCGAAGCGCATCACGCTCGCCGCGGGAACCGCCTCGACGCACCAGTAGGTCGTGAGGGGCGCCTCGGCCCCGCCGATTGCTTCCCAGATGCCGGTCGCCGGATCGCGCCGGTAGGGTCCCGCCTCGCAGGCGGCGTAGAGCGGACCTCCATCCGGGCTCTCGAACGCGAGCCCGTAGACGAGCGTGGAGGGGAGACCGTCGCTCGACGGCTCCCACGAGATCCCGCCGTCCTCGGTCCGATAGACCGCGGGCCCGCTGTACCCGCTCCCGCCGAGGAAGGCGACCGACTCCTCCGCCGGTGAGAACGCGACCGCCGTTCCGTAGAAGTAATGGGCCGAGGGACCGTTGTCGGGGGAGACGCTCCAAGCCGCGCCGCCGTCCGTCGAGTACCAGACAACGCCCGAGTTCGTCACCGCGATCCGGCGCTGTGTGTCGACCGGCGAGATTCCAAGCGCGGTCAGGTACGCGCCGCCGTGCACGGTGAAGTCCTGGGCCGATACGGTGGAGGACCAGCCGTGCGTCCCCACCCGGTAGCGATGCAAGCGCCTCGCGCAGAAGAAGAACGCGAGCGAATCCTCCGGGTCGGCGAGGATGAAGGGCATCCAGGAGTACGACTCCCCCGCGGGGAAGTCAATCGACGTCAGGACCGGGTTCGTCTCTCCCTTCTGGATGAGGAAGAAGCCCGGATAGACCGAGTAGACGCGGTTGTGGCTTCCGTCGGTGGAGGTGAGATGCCCGTAGTCGCCGCTCCACAGCTGATCGAAATCGCGCCACGTTCCGATCGCCTCGCCCACGCTCCTCTGGTAGCCCTGATCCTGGGATCCCCCGAGGATGAGCGAGGGATCGTTCGCGCTGGTGAGCGTGCTGTAGTATTGGCTCACGCCGAGGTACTCGAGCGAGATGTTCGTCACGCGGGCCACGCCGTCGTCGCTCCGGTAGAGACCGCCGTCGGTTGAGATATAAAAGATCTCGCCGGAGGGTCCCCACACGCAGTCGGTTCCGGGGAAGTCGGCATGAAGCTTGTTGAGGGGATCGCCGTAGTAGTCCCACCAGTTGTTCACTTTGGCGAAGGCGCCGCCCCCGTCGGCCGAGCGCCACATCTCAACCCCCGCGAAAAGGACGAGATTCGGATCGACGATCGAGGCGCACAGCGTCTCCCAGAAGTCGTGGATGTCGTGCCGGTACGTCCACGTCCACCCGCCGTCGGACGATCGGTAGAGCTTCCATCCGCCGCTCTCTTCGGCCGCGGCGTAGAGCGCGGGCGCGCCCGCTTCCGAACCGGCGAGAACGACGTTCGCCGGGCTCGCGGCCGGAAGAAGGCCGAGCGTATCCCACGTCGCGCCGGCGTCGTCCGTGCGGAGAAGGCGGTTTCCGGAGAGAAGGTAAAGGCTACCTCCGAAAACCCGGTCGATCCAAATGTCGCCCGGGTTCGGCCCGAGTCGCGCGATCCGCGTGTAGGTTCGGCCGCCGTCGTCGGAGCGCCAGAGCTTGCTTGATGTAACATCCTTTCGAGCAAGAAGATACACGCGGTTCGGCGTTCCTCGGTCGGAGAAAACGCGTTTGCATCGGTCGAGATCCGGCTCGGGGCCGGCCGGGACGAGCCAAGTCTCCCCGCCATCGTCGGTGTAGTGCAAGAGCCCGTCGTCGGTGATCGAGGTGACGATCTCCGGAGGGCCCTGCGCCACGGCGATCCCGTGGCTTCCGCCGAAGAGGTTGTCGCCGAGGGGGCGCCATCCTTCTCCGTTCAGGGAGGCCTTCCAGACCCCGCCGCGCGACGACCCTCCGTAGAGGCTGTCCTCCGACGCGGAGAGGGCGGCCGCGTGCATCCGCCCGGCGAGGTTGCGGCTCCCGAGCTCGGTCCAGAGGGAGATCCGCGGGCGGAGGGTTGCGTTCCGCACGCGCTGCCGCTCGGCGCCGTTCGCCCTCTCGATCGCCCGCCAGT
>JAGUYC010000171.1 GCA_020061515.1 Gemmatimonadota bacterium | reverse complement strand
GCGAGGGCGGCCGCAAGGAGCGCCGCCTCGAGATCGGACGGATCCGCGGCCATCTTCCAACCCTGAAAGTGCTCCTCGATGAAGCCGGTGTGCGTGCGGCCCGCCGCGAACTCCGGATGATCGAGCACGGCGAGGAGGAACGGCACGATCGTCCGAATCCCGAGAATCGGATAGTCGGCGAGGGCGAGTCGCATCTTTCGGATCGCCGCGGGGCGGTCCTCCGCCCACACGATCACTTTCGAGAGGATCGGATCGTAATGGACCGGAACGGCGTACCCCGACTCGATCCCGGAATCGACGCGCACGCCGGGTCCGGAAGGTTCGCGTGTGAAGAGAATCGTGCCGGCGGAGGGGAGGAATCCGGTCTCCGGATCCTCGGCATAGACGCGGCATTCGATCGCGTGGCCGCGCGCGGAGAGATCTTCCTGTTTCCACGGAAGCGGCTCCCCCGCGGCGATCCGGATCTGCGTCTTGACGAGGTCGACGCCGACGAGCATCTCCGTGACGGGATGCTCGACCTGAATGCGCGTGTTCACCTCGAGGAAGTAGAAGGAGCCGTCCGCGTCGAGGAGGAACTCGACGGTTCCCGCGTTCGTGTAGCCGGCGGCGCGGACGACGCGGATCGCCGTCTCGCCCATGCGGCGCCGGAGCTCCGGATCGAGCGCCATCGAGGGGCTCTCCTCGACGATCTTCTGATGCCTTCGTTGGATGGAGCATTCGCGCTCGAAGAGATGAACGACGTTCCCGTCGTGGTCGCCGATCACTTGAAACTCGACGTGCCGCGGCTTCTCGATCAGCCTCTCGAGATAGACCGAGTCGTTGCCGAACGCGGAGAGCGCCTCGCGCCGAGCCGCTTCGACCGATTCCGCGAGCATCTCGGGCCCGCGCACGATGCGCATCCCTTTTCCGCCGCCTCCGCCCGATGCCTTGATGAGGACCGGATATCCGACTTTCTTCGCCTCGGCGGCGAAGGTCTCGATCGAGTCGCCGCCGATTTGCATCCCGGGGATCACGGGGATTCCGGCGGCGGCCATCGTTCGCCGCGATTCGGTCTTCGATCCGAGGAGCCGGATCGATTCGGCGTTCGATCCGATGAAGACGATCTTCCGCTCCTCGCACGCGGCGGCGAACTCGTGATTCTCCGCGAGAAATCCGTAGCCGGGATGAACCGCGTCGGCGCCGGTCGCGCGCGCCGCCTCGAAGATCCGTTCGAAGCTCAAGTAGCTCTTCGACGGCTCCGCGGGACCGATGCAGACCGACTCGCCCGCGAAACGGACGTGAGGGGCGTCCGCGTCCGCCTCCGAGAAGACCGCGACGGTGGGGATGCCGAGCTCGCGCGCCGCTCGAAGAACGCGGATCGCGATCTCTCCCCGGTTCGCGACGAGGATCTTGCGGAACACGATCGTCTCCTCCTCCGGTTCTTCGCCCGGCCCTACTTCTTGTCCGAATGCCAGGAGGGCTTCCGCTTCTCGAGGAACGCGGCCATCCCTTCTTGCGCTTCCTCTCCGACGCGCATCTCCGCGATCATTCGAAGCGTGATCTCGTTCATCTTCTCGAGAGGCGTCTCGGATACCTTGTCGAGGAGCTCCTTGCACGCGGCGAGCGCGCGAGGTCCGCTCGTGAGAAGGGTCGCGACGGTCTCGGCGACCGCGCGGTCGAGATCCTCCTCCGGCACGCAACGGTGGACGAGCCCCGCCGCGAGCGCCTTCGCCGCGGAGAGCCTCTCGCCGGTGAGAAAAAACTCGCGGCACTTCCCCTCGCCCGCGCGCCGCACGACGTACGGCGAGATCACCGCCGGAACGAGCCCGAGCTTCACCTCGGAAAGACCCAGCACCGCTCTCTCCGACGCGATCGCGAGGTCGCACGCGGCCACGAGCCCCATGCCGCCCCCGATCGCCGCCCCGTTCACGCGCGCGATCGTCGGCTTCGGCAGCCGGTGGAGACGGTCCAGGCAATCGGCGAGACGCCGCGCGTCGGCGAGGTTCTCCTCGCGCGTGAAGCGCACCATCCGCTTCATCCAGCCGAGATCCGCGCCCGCGGAAAAGGACCGCCCCGCGCCGGTGAGAACCACCACGCGCACGCTCTCGTCGCCCGCGAGTCGCTCGAAGGCGTCGAGAAGCTCGGCGAGCATGACGTCGTCGAACGCGTTGTGAACCTCGGGGCGGTTCAGCGTCAAGGTGGCGACGCGGTCCGCCGCGCGAAGCTCGAGGTTTTTGTACGCCTCCGTCATCGTCCCCCTCCGCTTCGCGAACGATCGGCTACATGCGAAACACGCCGTACTTCTGGTCGGGGATCGGCGCGTTCAAGGACATCGCGATGCCGAGCGCGAGCGCCTTCCGGGTGTCGAGCGGATCGAGGATGCCGTCGTCCCAAAGCCGCGCCGTGCTGTAGTACGGGCTTCCTTCCCTCTCGTACTTCTCGAGGGTCGGTCTCTTGAACTCCTCTTGGTCCTTCTCGCTCATCGCCGCTCCGCCCTTGGCGGCCGTCTGCTCCATCTTCACTTGAAGAAGAACGTTCGCCGCCTGCTCGCCCCCCATCACCGAGATCCGCGCGTTCGGCCACATCCAGAGAAGGCGCGGGTTGTACGCGCGGCCGCACATCGCGTAGTTCCCCGCGCCGTAGGATCCGCCGACGACCACGGTGAACTTGGGGACGTCCGCGTTCGCGACCGCGTGCACCATCTTCGCGCCGTCGCGCGCGATCCCTCCGTGCTCGTACTGCTTGCCGACGATGAAGCCGGTGATGTTCTGCAGGAAGAGGAGGGGGATCTTGCGAATCGTCGCGAGCTCGATGAAGTGGGCGCCCTTCAGCGCCGACTCGGAGAAGAGAACCCCGTTGTTCGCGAGGATCCCGACCGGATAGCCGAGGATGTGCGCGAAGCCGCAGACGAGCGTCGTTCCGTAGAGTTCCTTGAACTCGTGGAAGCGGCTTCCGTCGACGATGCGCGCGATCACCTCGCGCACGTCGTACGGCTGGCGGAGATCGCTCGGCACGATGCCGTAGATTTCCTCGGGGTCGTAGTACGGATCCTCCGGCTCGCGCCGGTCGAGCGCGAACCGCCTCGGCGGATCGAGATTCTCGATGATGTTCCGCGCGATGCCGAGCGCGTGCTTGTCGTCCATCGCATAGTGGTCCGCGACGCCGGAGATCCGGCAGTGAACGTCCGCGCCTCCGAGCTCCTCCGCGCTCACGACCTCGCCGGTCGCCGCCTTCACGAGCGGAGGACCGCCGATGTAGATCGTCCCCTGCTTCCGCACGATCACCGTCTCGTCGCTCATCGCGGGAACGTACGCGCCCCCCGCGGTGCAGAATCCTTGCACGATCGCGATCTGCGCGATTCCTTCGGCGGAGAGGCGCGCCTGGTTGTAGAAGATCCGCCCGAAGTGCTCCTTGTCGGGGAACGTGCCCGCCTGCTCGGGGAGGAAGATGCCTCCCGAGTCGACGAGGTACACGCACGGAAGACGATTCTGAAGCGCCACCTCCTGAAGGCGGATGTGCTTCTTGATCGTCATCGGAAAGTAGGTCCCGCCCTTCACGGTCGCGTCGTTCGCCACGACGGCGACCTCGCGGCCGTGCACCACGCCGATGCCCGTCACCATGCCGGCGGCGGGCGCCTGGTCGTCGTACATGCCGCACGCGGCGAGGGCGTTCAACTCGAGGAACGGGGTGTTGCGATCGAAGAGGAGGTCGAGCCGCTCGCGGGCGGTCAGCTTGCCGCGCTTCTTGTGGCGCTCGATCGCCTCAGGCGGTCCTCCCTTTCTCGCTTCGGCGAGAATGGACTTCATCTGCTCCACGAGGCGCGACATCGTCTCGCGGTTCTTATGGAAGGCGTCTCCCTTGACGTCCGCTCGGCTTTCGATTCGGTACACGCGATTCCATCCCCTCCGTCCGTCTCGTGGACACGCGGGAACCTAGGATCTCGTGGACACGCGCCGATTTCAAGGCATTACGAATCGGGCCATGTCCCCTAGCCTGAATCATGCACGCGTTTTCGTCGCGAGGACGCGGAGCGCGCGCCGAGAGGCCGACCTGGACGAGCCGCTCCCGGAAGCGTAGCCCCGGAGCTACGCTGAGGAAGCGGCGACGGAAGGGAGGCCTCGCAGGCCGCGATTCGTGTCCGCAGTAGGAAACGTGCGCATGATCCAGGCTATGCCGGCACGCACTTGTATCCGTAGCAGAGGATCCCCGCGTCGCCGATCTCCTGCAGCTTGCGGAACTCGGTCCGCACGCGCTGGCCGATCGTGAGCGTCGACGGGTCGCAGTCGACGACCTGCGACGTGATCCGCACGCCTCCGTCCAGCTCGACCACGGCGATCGCGAAGGGGACCTCGTCCTTGAACGGGGTCGCCGGCACGTGGATCACCGTATACGTGAGAATCTTCCCCTGGTCGGGGAGACGGACCTTCTCGAACTTCCTCCCCTTGCACTTCGGGCAGATGAGCCGGGGAGGAAAGGACACGTGACCGCAGCCGGAGCATTTCGCCGCTTCCATCCGGTAGCGCTGCGGGATCTCTCTCCAATATCGGGACGAGAACATGCTAGCCCACCTCCAGGATGTGCACGATCGAGGATCCGCCGGAACCGCCCATGTTCTGCGCGAGCGCGCGGCGCGCGTTCTTGACTTGGCGGTCGCCGCACTCGCCGCGGAGCTGCTTGGTAAGCTCGATCACCTGGGCGACGCCGGTGGCGCCGACCGGGTGTCCTTTTGACTTGAGGCCGCCGCTCGGGTTCACGGGGATCTTCCCGCCGATCGCGGTGAGCCCCGACGAGGCGGCGGTCCGTCCCTTCCCGCGTTCCACGAGACCGAGCGCCTCGATCGCGAGGATCTCGGCGATCGTGAAGCAGTCGTGGACCTCGACCGCGTCGATCGTCTCCGGGCCGCCGCCGGCCATCTTGTACGCGCGCTCGGCCGCCTTCGCGACCGCTTCGAGGTACGTGAGATCCTCGCGCGAGTGGTACGCGATGCTGTCCGTCGCGTGTCCGCTCCCGATGATCTTCACCGGGCTGTTCTTGGAGATCTTTTTCGCCTGATCGAGCGGGCAGAGGATCATCGCCGCCGCGCCGTCCGTGATCGGCGAGCAGTCCAGAATGCGAAGCGGATCGGCGACCATCACCGATCCGATCACCTGCTCGATCGTGACCTTCATCGGGAACTGCGCGAGAGGGTTCTTCGATCCGTTCTCGTGATTCTTCACCGCGACCGCGGCGAGCTCCTCGCGCGTGAGGCCGTATTGATGCATGTACGCCCTGGCCATCATCGCGTAGAGACCCGGGAAGGTGATCCCGTGGTAGCACTCGTATTCCTGGTCGGCCGCCGTCCCGAGCGCGTAGGTCGCGTCGCCGCCGTCCACGTCGGTCATCTTCTCGACCCCGGAGACGAGCACGATGTCGCTCATTCCCGAGGCGACCTCCATGAACCCGGTCCGGACCGCGAGACCGCCCGAGGCGCACGCGCTCTCCACGCGCGACGCCGGGACCGGAGCGGCGCCGAGAGAGTCCGCGAGCACCGATCCGAGATGTTCCTGTCCGACGAAAAGACCGCTCGACATGCACCCGACGATCATCGAGTCGATCCGGTCGACGCCGGCGTCCTCCATCGCGAGAAGAGCGGTTTCGACGTAGATGTCGCGCAGGGATTTCTCCCACAGCTCGCCCCAGCGCGTCATGCCGACGCCCACGATTGCGACTTCTCTCATCGCTTCCTCCTATCCGGCCTTGCGGATCTTGCCGCGGAACTTCGCGTAGGTGCCGTAGTCGAGATAGAACTTGTTGTCGTCCAGTTGCGGGCGCGTTTTCGGCGCGAGATTCTGGACCTTCGGCAGAAGGTCGGTCGCGCGGAAGATGAACGCGTCGCTCCCCGCGCCCGAGCCGTAGGAGACCATCAGGATCCGGTCGCCCGGTTTCGCGACGTCGAGAATCGCCGTGAGCCCGATCGGAGAGGCGCCGGAGTAGGTGTTCCCGAGCGTGGGGGAGAGGAGGCCCGTCTCGACCTGTTGCTTGGTGAAGCCGAGCATCTCGCCCACTTTCAACGGGAACTTCCCGTTCGGTTGGTGGAAGACGGCGAAAGCGAAGTCCTTCGCGGTCGCGCCCGCCTTCTTCAAGATCCCCTTCGCCGCGCCGAGCGTGTGCTTGAAGTAGGCCGGCTCTCCCGTGAAGCGTCCGGCGTGCTCCGGGTAGAACTGGTGCTCCCGCCTCCAGAAGTCCGGCGTGTCGGTCATGAACGTGTCGGTCTCCTCGACCTCGGCGAGGATCTTCTCCCGGCCGAAGAGGAACGCCCCGGCGCCCGCGGAGGCCGAGTATTCAAGCGCGTCCCCGGGCGCGCCCTGCGAGGTGTCGGCGCCGACACCGAGGGCGTACTCGACGAGCCCGGCCTGCACGAGGCCCATCGCAACGAACATCCCCTCGGAGCCGGCCTTGCACGCGAACTCGAAGTCGGCCGTGTGCGCCTGCGGCGTGGCGCCGAGCGCCTCGGCGAGGACGGTGCCGCTCGGCTTCACCGCGTACGGATGCGACTCGGAGCCGACGTACACCGCGCCGATCCGCGCCGAATCGATCCCGGCGCGCCGCACGGCGTATCGGGAAGCCTCCACGGACATCGTGATCGTGTCCTGGTCGGGGGCGGGGACGGATTTCTCCTTAAGGAGGAGGCCGCGTTTGTAACTCGGAGCATCCGCGCCCCATGTCTTCGCGATCTCCTCCACGCGGATCCGGTACCGGGGTATATAGGCACCGTAGCCGATCACGCCTACCATGCCGGTTCTCCTTCCTGGATAAGGATGTCCTGACCGAACGATTCGACGAAACTGCCCGTTCCTTGCCTCTCGACATATACCACGCCGGCGAGCGGTCGGACAACGGTTTTCGGATCCATCCGGCGCGGGTCCGCTCCACCGAGGGGGGCCGGGCGCCCCGGAACCGAAAACTGCGGATCGGGTTGTCAAGGATGCGGAACTGGGGTAATCTAAGAGAGGAGTGTGTGTTCAAAAGGGGCTCCTCTCCCCTCAAGGAAAGGATCGACCGCCATGGGCCGAGCGAGATTTCCCGCACTGTTGCTGGTTCTTCTCACGCCCTTCGCGTTCGCTGGGACGCCGATGGACGTCGACGATGTTCTCGATCTCCTCGAGGCGGGCGTAAGCGAACGCGTGATCGTCGCCCAGATCGAGGCGAGCGGCGCCGACTTCGGCCTTACGACCTCCGATATCGTCCGTCTCGAGGAGATGGGTGTGAGCGAGAGGATCCTCGAGGCGATGATTCGAAGCGGGTCGGGGTACGGTTCTCTCGAAACCGAGGATGAGTACGTGGAGGAGGAAGCCGTCGTGGCGGTCGTCCCCTCGCACCTCGGGTTCCTGCGCTACAGCCATCCCCAGTACGTGCAGGTGCGCATGGTCCCGTGGTCGGTTCCGAACGTGGCGTACGTGTACGTCGATTCGGATCCTTGGTTCTGGGACCCGTGGTGGTGGGATTCGCATTTCTCTGTTTCCTATCGGTACTATCCTTGGTATCGCCCCGGATGGCATTTCGCGTGGGCGTGGCACAGCCCGTACTCTTGGGGTTACTGGCACGATCGGTATTGGTGGTGCGGTCATCGCGGGCATCATTACTGGGACTATCGCCACACGTACAGCACCGCTGCGGCCCGCGAGAGCTACTGGAAGAAGAAGACGATGGTTCGTTCCGCGGAGGCCGATGCGCCCGCGTACCGTTCCGCGCGGTATCGGGGGGGCGAGCGCGCTCCGGCCGCGTCGACCGTGTCGCAGAAGAAGACCCGCGGATCGCCTCACGGAAGCGAG
>JAGUYC010000034.1 GCA_020061515.1 Gemmatimonadota bacterium | reverse complement strand
CTCTTCGCGGATCGGCCGGCTCTCGCGCCGCGCGCCGCCGAGAGGCTCGACGACCCCGACTCCATCGGCGAGGGAAGACTCCCTCTCGGCTCTTCGCACACCGCGTACCTCAAGATCGCCGAAGGGTGCGACCGCCCCTGCGCCTTCTGCTCGATCCCGCTCATCCGAGGGAGACAACGAAGCCGTTCCCTCGAATCGCTCGAACGAGAAGCGCGCCTTCTCGCCGCGCGCGGCGCGAGAGAGCTTGTCCTCGTCGCCCAGGAAACGACGGCCTACGGGAACGATATCGGAGACGGCGTGGCTCTCGCGGTCCTCATCGACCGGCTCTCCGCGATTGAAGGGATCCGCTGGGTGCGCGTTCTGTACACATATCCATCAGAGATCGACGATTCGCTGATCGAGCGTCTCGCCGACGGCCGGGCGTGCCGCTATCTGGACGTTCCGGTCCAGCACGCGAGCGACCGGATGCTTCGCGCGATGCGGCGCGGGATGTCCGGCCGAGCGGTGCGCACGATCATCGGGAAGCTTCGCGCGCGCGTCCCGGGGATCGCTCTCCGGTCGAGCCTACTCGTCGGTTTTCCCGGCGAGACCGACGAGGACTTCGAAGAGCTTCTTCGGTTCGCCGAGGAGGCGGCGTTCGAGCACCTCGGCGTCTTTCGGTTCTCACCGCAGGAGGGGACCGAAGCGGCCGCCCTTCCCGATCCGGTTCCGGAGGAGATCGCGCGGGAGCGGACGCAGAGGCTTCTCGACCTCCAGGAGCGGATCGTCGAGGCCGGGACCGCGCGTCTCATCGGGCGAACCCGCGAGGTCCTCGTCGACTCCGAGGACGAAGAAGGGGTTTGGGGGCGGACCGAAGGGGACGCGCCCGAGATCGACGGGGCGGTTCTGCTCCCGGCGGGGACGGGCACGCCGGGGGCGTTCCTTAATGTGCGAATCACCGGGGCGTCGGGCTCCACGCTCTTCGCCGAACCGCGAGTGTAGCATGGCGGCGCGCCTTCTTCTCATCGACGGGTCGGCCCTCATCTTTCGCTCGCACTTCGCGTTCATTCGAAACCCGCTTCGCACCTCGAAGGGAGAGGAGACGAGCGCGGTGTTCGGCACGGCGAGCGCGCTTCTCCGCATCCTCGAGGAGCGGAAGCCGGATTTCGTCGCGTTCGTTCTCGACACGCCCAAGCCGACCTTTCGCCACGAACGATACGAGAAGTACAAGGCGAACCGCCCCGCGATCCCGGACGAGCTCGCCGGGCAATATCCGCGCATCCTCGAGGCGGTGGAGGCGCTCTCCCTCCCGGTGCTCGCCGTCGAAGGGTACGAGGCGGACGACGTGATCGCGACCCTCGCCGAGCGCGCGGCCGCCGAGGGGATCGAGACGGAGATCTATTCGGGCGACAAGGATTTTCTCCAGCTCGTCCGCCCCGGAATCCGTCTCGTGATCCCCGGGAAGGAAGGGAAGGACTCGGTCGCCGCGGACGACGCGGCGGTGATCGAGCGCGCGGGCGTTCCCGCCTCGCGCATCGTCGATCTCATGGCGCTCGCCGGCGACGCGAGCGACAACGTGCCCGGCGTTCCGGGGATCGGCCCGAAGACCGCCGCGAGGCTGATCAACGAGCACGGATCGCTCGATGCGCTCTACGCGGCGGCCGATTCGATCAGCGGAAAGCTCGGAGAGAAACTGCGGGCCCATCGGGAGGACGCGCTGCTCTCGCGCGAGCTCGTCGCGATCCGGAAGGACGTCCCCCTCTTCGTCCGCATCGAGGATCTCGCGCGGCGTCCGGTCGCGACGGAGAAGGCGGCGCCTCTCTTCCGCGAGCTCGAGTTCCACAGCCTGCTCGCCGCCCTCGGCGGAAAGCCCGAGGAGACGGAAACCTCGTACCGCCTCGCCTCTCCGGGCGACCTCTCTTCGATCGCCGAGGAGATCCGCCGGGAGGGTCGCTTCGCCTTCGACACGGAGACGACCTCGATCGACCCGATGCGCGCGGAGCTCGTGGGCATCGCGCTCGCCGCCCGCCCGGGAAGAGCGTGGTACGTGCCCATCCGCCACGCGGGAGAGGGGAACGTACCGATCGAGACCGCGCGGGATGCGCTCGGACCCCTCTTCGCCGAAAGGAAGATCCCGAAGATCGCGCAGAACGCCAAGTACGACATCCTCGTTCTCCGGCGCGCGGGCTTCGAGGCGCGCGGGCTCTCGTTCGACCCGATGATCGCCTCGTACCTCCTCGACCCGGAGAAGCGCCAGCACGGCCTCGACCATCTCGCGCTCGTTCACTTGAACCACAAAATGATCCCGATCGAACGGGTGATCGGGCAAGGAAAGACCCAGAGGACGATGGACCGGGTCCGCGCGGAGGAGGCGCGCGAGTACGCCTGCGAGGACGCGGACTGGACGCTCCGGCTCGCGGACGTCCTCGAGCCGCGCCTCCGCGAGAACCGCGCCGAGAAGCTCTTCCGAGAGGTCGAGATCCCGCTCGTCGACGTCCTCGCGCGGATGGAGGAGCGGGGGGTGGCGATCGACGTTCCGTTCCTCGAGAAGATGTCCGCGGAGCTCGCCGGCGAGATCGCGAAGATCGTCGCGTCGATCCACGAGGCGGCGGGGGGGGCGTTCAACGTCAACTCGCCGAAGCAGCTCTCCGAGGTTCTCTTCAAGAGGCTCGGCCTCCGCCCGGTGCGGAAGACGAAGACCGGGCTCTCCACCGACACCTCGGTCCTCCAGGAGCTCGCCCTCCGGCATCGGCTCCCCGCGCGTATCCTCGATTACCGGCTTCTCGAGAAGCTCCGGAGCACCTACGTTGACGCGCTCCCCAAGCTCGTTCACCCGTCCACCGGTCGGATCCACACCTCGTTCAACCAAACGGTGACGGCGACCGGGCGTCTCTCCTCGTCCGATCCGAACCTCCAGAACATCCCGATCCGAACCGAGGCCGGCCGGAAGATCCGCAAGGCGTTCGTCGCCGGGGCGGAAGATCGAAGAATCGTATCCGTCGATTATTCGCAGATCGAGCTTCGACTCCTCGCCCATCTCTCGGGGGACGAGCGGCTCATCGCCGACTTCCGCGCCGGGAAGGATATCCACAGGCGCACCGCGGCGACCCTCTTCGGCATCGACGAGGAGGCCGTGACCGACGAGATGCGCGCGCGCGCGAAGACGGTGAACTTCGGCATCATCTACGGGATGGGGGCGTACGGCCTCGCCGGGCGCCTCGCGATCCCGCAGGCGGAGGCGGAGGAGTTCATTGCCGGCTACTTCGCCGCATACCCCGGCGTGAAGGCCTTCCTTGAGGAGACGGTCGCCGAGGGCCGCGAGAGAGGGTACGTCGAGACGATGCTCGGAAGGCGCCGCTATCTCCCGGAACTCTCGAGCGACAACGGACGGATCCGCGCGACGGCGGAGAGAACCGCGGTGAACACCCCGGTCCAGGGCTCGGCGGCCGACCTCATCAAGCTCGCGATGATCGCCGCGGACGAGGAGCTCGCTCGAATCGGGGCGGGCGTTCACATGATCCTCCAGGTGCACGACGAGCTCGTCTTCGAGGCGCCCGCGGATCTCGCTGAGGAGGTGGGGATGCGCGCGAAGAGGATCATGGAGAGCCGGATGGAGCTTCGCGTCCCCCTCGTCGCGGAGGCGGGGGCGGGGAGGAACTGGCTCGAGGCCCACGGCCCTGGGAGCGCCCCGTGATCGCCGCCGTCACCGGGAACATGGGGAGCGGCAAGACCTCTGTCGCGGAGCTCTTCGCCCGATGGGGAGCGAAGCGGATCGACGCCGACCGGATCGGCCGTGAGGTTTGGGAGACGGACGCCGAGGTCGCCGCGCGCATCGTGACCGCG
>JAGUYC010000311.1 GCA_020061515.1 Gemmatimonadota bacterium | reverse complement strand
GTCGGGGACGGTACGGAGCCCGGATCTGAACGGGGACGGGCAGACGAACTTCCAGGACACGATGGTGTACGCGCAGTTGTTGAACGCGGGGACGGGCTACTGCGGGAACTTGAACGGGAGCCCGGACGGAGCGGTGAACTTCCAGGACACGGTGAAGTACGTGCAGGCGCTGGCGGCGGCGGCCGGGTGCCCGTAGGCGGAGGACAAGCGGAGAAAGGCACTCCTATCTATCATATTGACAAGCGGTTAATCAGCATGGTACACTCAAGCCCGGCACTTGAGCGATAAGCCGAAATTCAGGTGTTACCCGAACCCGCGGTCTCGCCGGAGACCCGAGGAGGTTGGTTGGTATGAAACGACTGGCGCTACTGGTGGGAAGTCTTCTTCTCGCGGTGACCCCCTGTCTTGGGGAGTGGATCGCCGTCGGGGAGGGGACGGAGGAGCTTGCGGTTCGCGTGCTCGAATCGAACGACGAGCGGATCGTTCTCGAGTATGAGATCGGGGGCTTCGATCGAACCGCCGTGGACATCGGAGGGGTCGCGTACGATGTGATCTCTCTCGGCGGGGAGAGCAGCATTCTCGAAAGAGGCTTTCCGGAGCTCCCCCATGTGTGCCGGAGCGTCGTGATCCCGGACGAAGGACACATGGAGGTTTCGGTGCTCTCCGCGGGCTTCGAGGATGTTCCCGGACTCCGAGTGGTTCCCTCGAAGGGAGTGCTGGACCGCACCGTGGATCCGGCGTCGATTCCGTACGAGTTCGGCGCGATCTACGGCCGGAACGAATGGTATCCGAGTGAGGTCGCGTGGGGGCGGGAGCCGTACATCCTCCGCGATTTCCGCGGGCTTTGCTTGGTCGTCCAGCCTCTCCAGTACAACGCGGCCTCCGGCGTGCTTCGCGTGTACACGCACGTCGTCGTGGAAGTGCGCCGCACCGGGCCGGGTGGAGTGAACGAACTCACGCTGCACCATCGCGATCAGATGACCGATGAGTTCCATCAGATCTACGAGCGTCAGTTCCTGAACTTCGAGCCGATGCGTTACGTTCCGGTGGGCGAGATCGGCGAGATGCTGATCATCACGTACGACGCGTTCTACAACGCGATGCTCCCGCTGGTCCAGTGGAAGAACCAGATGGGGGTCAAGACCACGATGGTTAACGTTTCGACGATCGGGAACAACTCGACGTCAATCAAGAACTACATCCTGAACAAGTACAACACGACGAACCTGGCGTTTGTTCTTCTGGTCGGAGACGCGGCGGAGGTCGCGTATCCGACCGCCTCGGGAGGCGCCTCGGACCCGAGCTACTCGCTCCTCGCCGGCGGGGACAACTACCCCGATATTCTGGTCGGGCGCTTCTCGGCGTCGACGGTCGCCCACGTCCAAACGCAGGTGGAGAGGACGATCACCTACGAGCGCGACCCGATGGCCGGGGCGACCTGGTATCACAAGGGGACGGGGATCGCGTCGAACCAGGGGCCGGGCGACGACGGCGAGTACGACAACCAGCACGTCGATAACATCCGCGCCGATCTTCTCGCGTTCACGTACACCGAAGTGGATCGGATTTACGATCCGACGGCGACGGCGTCCCAGGTGACGAACGCCCTGAACAACGGCCGGAGCATCATCAACTACTGCGGCCACGGGTCGACGACCTCGTGGGGGACCACCGGCTTCTCGGTCTCGCACATCAACGCGCTCGTGAACAACAACATGCTCCCGTTCATCTTCGACGTGGCCTGCGTGAACGGGAACTTCACCTACTCGGTCTGCTTCGCGGAGGCTTGGATGCGAGCGACGAACGGCGGCGTGCCGACCGGCGCGATCGGCATCTATGCTTCGTCGATCAATCAATCCTGGAACTCGCCGATGTGCGCGCAGGACGAGATGGTGGATCTTCTCGTCGCTGGGCAGAAGCGGACCTTCTCGGGTCTCGCGTACAACGGCTCGTGCCGGATGATGGACGAGTACGGAACGGACGGAGTCAACATGTTCAAGACGTGGCACGTCTTCGGCGATCCGTCCGTCCGCGTGCGCACGAACACCCCGGCGGTTCTGACGGTCGTGCACGACTCGGACATCGACGAGGGGGCGACGAGCTTCGAGGTTTCGGTTCCGGGTCTGTACCGCGCTCTTTGCGCGCTCTCCTACGACGGAACCTATCTCGG
The DNA here is from genome assembly GCA_020061515.1 of Gemmatimonadota bacterium. Lineage (GTDB taxonomy): Bacteria > Orphanbacterota > Orphanbacteria > Orphanbacterales > Orphanbacteraceae > VGIW01. The sequence goes on along the minus strand of JAGUYC010000311.1, from coordinate 729 downwards.
CTCCGCTCAGACGAACGCGAGCGGAAGCGCGACGATCCCGATCGAGGGGACCCTCCCGGCGGACGACGAGATCACCCTGACGGTGACCTTCTTCAACCGCACTCCCTATATCGCCTCCGTGCATGTCGGCGCGGGGATTGATCCGGATCTTTCGACGGTGTCGGTGAACGACGATCTGATGCTTCGACCGGATGGTCTTGGGGATTCGGTGTTGACGGTCACGGTGACGGTGCGGGACGGAGACGGGAACCCGGTGGCGGGGGTCCCGGCGGGGGACGTGGTGGTGATGCTCGACGGTGTCTCGTCCCTCGACAAGGACATGATCTTCTGCGTGACGCGGACCCACCTGGCGGAGTTCGCGTCGACCGTGGCGACGAACGCTTCGGGCGAGGTGACGTTCGAGGTGGAGCATGCGGGGGGTTGCGGGGAGGTGACGGTGACGGCGGAGGTGAAGTCGATGCCCCTGACCGGTTCGGCGTCTGCGACGGTTCGAAGTCCCGATTTCAATGGGGACGGCAAGACGAACTTCAGAGATACGATGGTGTACGCGCAGTTCCTGAGCGCGGGGACGGGCTACTGCGGGAACTTGAACGGGAGCCCGGACGGAATGGTGAACTTCCAGGACACAGCCAAGTACGCGCAGGCTTTGGCGGCCGCCGCGGCGTGTCCGTAGAACGATGAGAGGAGGCGGAAAGAGCATGCGAGTGATGGGGATTCTCGGCGCGCTTC
>JAGUYC010000052.1 GCA_020061515.1 Gemmatimonadota bacterium | reverse complement strand
CCCAGCCGGCACCTGCGGGGGCCCCCGCGGAAGTCGCTTCCCGCCCCTCCGGCGCCGGAGACGTTCCGACCCGCACGAACACGCGCCCGAGCTTTCTCGGCGGGTTTGAGCAGGGCTCCGACATGGGGAGGGTCGTCGGGATCGATCTTCACGGGCCCCCCTATCCGGGAGACGTGCACCCGCGGACGGCCGTCTTCGTCGTGCCGCGCGACCTGAACGGCGTCCCCCTCGAGGGACCCTACGAGACGGTTCCTCCGGAACCGGGGACGCGCGCGCGGCGCGGTCCGGCCGCCGACACCGCCGGCGCGGTTGACACCTTCTCCTCCCGGTAGTACGGTTCGGACGCCGCGCCTCGCCCGGAGGAAGGGAATGGCCTGTCCGAACCGCGTCCGCCTTCTTCTCGCTCTGTCGATCCTTTATGCGGGAATGATCTCCGTCTCGTGCGAGCGCCTCATGCCCGCGCTCGGCTCCTACGACGAGATCCACGTCATCGCCGACCGCCGCCCCTCGGAGGAGGTGATGAAGCCTCTCCGCGAGACGTTCGAGATCCCCTTCGAGACCGTCCAGGAAGAGACCCTCTTTCATCTGAACCCGGTCGCGTCGAAGGACCTCGCCGAGGTGGAGAGCCGGAAGAACTATCTCGTTCTCGTCGACCTCTCCGAGCGGGGCCCCGCCTTCCACCTCGCGCGGAAGACGCTGGGAGCCGCTCCGCTCGACGAGGCGGGCCGAAGCGGGAAGGCGAGCTACCTCTTCGTCGACAACGCGATCGCCCGCTATCAAACGCACGCGTTCCTCATCGCCGAACAGGCCGCCGCGTTTCCCGAGGCGGCCCGCACGAACGGACGCGCGATCCGGGACGGATTCCTTCAGTCGAACCGCCGGCGGATCCTCGAGTTTCTTCTCTTTCGCGGAGAGAACCTCACGCTCGCGCGCGCGCTCCACGAGAGGTTCGGATGGACGATCCGAATGCCCGCGCCGTTCGAGGAGAGCACGGAGCACGTGGACGCCGGCTTCTTCTCGATGAAGATGGACCGGCCGGGGCGGCTTCTCTTCGTCTATTGGGCGGACGGATACGAGAGGCTCCCCGATCCCGATCGGATCGTCGCGGTTCGGGACAGCCTCGGAATGCTCTACTACGACGAGGACTATGTCGAGCCTTCCCGCACGACCGCTTTTCCGGGGACGTTTCAGGGGCGCCCGGCAGTCCGCATCCACGGACTCTGGCAGAACGAGAAGTACACGATCGGCGGTCCGTTTCGCTCGATCGCCTTCCACGACGACAAGAAAGGAAGGTTCTACTTGCTCGATTACGCCGTGTACGCGCCCGGCGTCTCGAAGAAGTACTACCTCTGGGAGCTCGAGTCGGTGATCGAGACGTTCCGAATCGGATCTCCGCCTCCCGAGCCGGTTGCCCGGACAGGGGCCGACTCTTGAGGCGCGTTCCGGTCCGCCTCGGCGGCCGATCCTACACGATCCGAATCGCCGCCGGGATCCTGGGCCGCGCGGGGGATGAGCTTCGCGCCGCGTCGGACGCCGAGCGCGTCTTTCTCGTTTCCGACACCGCCGTGCACCGGCTCTACGGCGCGCGCGTCGAGCGCTCGCTCCGCGCGCGTTCGTTCCGCGTCCACCGCTTCCTTCTGCGTCCGGGGGAGAGGGAGAAGACGCTCGAATCGGTGCGGCGCATCTATGACGCCCTCCTCGCCGCGGGGGCCGACCGGCGAACGCTCCTCGCGGCTCTCGGAGGAGGGGTCGTCGGCGACACGGCCGGATTCGCCGCGGCCACCTGGCACAGGGGGATTCCGTTCGCGCAGATCCCGACCACGCTCCTCGCGCAAATCGACGCGTCGATCGGCGGGAAGACCGGGGTCGATCTTCCCGGCGGAAAGAACCTCGTCGGCGCCTTTCATCAGCCGGCGGCCGTGCTCGCGGATCCGGCCTGTCTGGCGACCCTTCCGGCCCGCGAGTACCGTGCGGGGCTTGCCGAGGCGGTCAAGTACGGCATGATCCGCGATTCGCGCTTCTTCCGCCTTCTCGAGAAGAGCGCCGAGGGGCTCTCGGCGCGTGAGCCGGCTCTCCTCGAGCGCGTGATCGAGCGATGCTGCCGGATCAAGGCGGAGTACGTCGCCGCCGACGAGAGAGACCGGACCGGAAAGCGGGCGGAGCTGAACTACGGCCACACGTTCGGGCACGCGATTGAGGCGGCGGCCGGGTTCGCCCGTGTTCGCCACGGAGAGGCGGTCGCGATTGGGATGGCGGCGGCGAGCCACGTCTCGATGAGGCTCGGCCTTCTCGATCCGGCCGACCGAGCCCGGCTCCTCACGCTTCTCGAAACGCTCGGGCTTCCGGTGGGCGGGGTTCCGGCCGATCGGGGGACGCTTTTCCGGCTTCTCCTTCGGGACAAGAAGACCGAGGGAGGTCGTTTAAGAATCGTATTGACAAAGGGTATCGGCCTTGCTACGGTTCGTCCGTCGGTTCCGGAGCCGCTGATCCTCGAGGCGCTCGGAGAGGTGTGTACCCGCTCTTCCGGGCGGCGGCGCCGGCGTTCTCACGGGGGCGAGCCATGAAGCGTGTAGGAATCGAAACAGCGGCGGACGCGGCCTTCGACCGCCTCCGGACAGCGCTCGAAAGGGACCCCGGCTCTCTCGCATTCGTCGGCCTCGCGCACGTCCTTCTCGAGAGAGCCGAGCCTGACGAGGCGGTCCGGCTTTGCCGCGACGGGCTTCTCCGCCATCCGAGCCACTCGACCGGCCACTTGCTTCTCGGTTTGGCTCTGGAGAAGATGGGCCAGGAAGAGGACGCCCTGGGAGCCTTCCGGCAGGTGATCGAGCTCGATCCCGGGAACCGGATCGCGAAGACGCGCCTCGGCGAAGCGCGCCGGAAGGGAATCCCGGGCCCCGAGCCGAAGGCGCCGCCCGCGGCGCGCCCGAGCCCGGCGACCGAGGAGGAGGAGCCCGAGGGGGATCTCGGGGAGGAGATCGCGTTCTTCACCTTCTCCCTCGCGGAGGTCTACGAGAAGCAGGGTTTCTTCGAGAAGGCCCTCACCATCTACCAGAGGGTTCTCACCCTGCAGCCGGACCGGGAGGATGTGCGCGGGCGCATCCGCGAGGTGCGGCGGAGGATGGCCCTGGCCTAGGCGCGCGGGGGGATCGGTTTGGCCGGGGGATCCGCGGGGAAGATCACCGTCCTGCACGGGCCGAACCTCGACCGGCTCGGAACCCGTGAGCCGGAAATCTACGGCACGGAAACGTTGGAGAGCGTGAACCGGGAGATCCGCGCGCTCGCGGAATCGCTCGGTTACACGATCGAGATTCGACAGACGAACCAACAGGGGGAGATGATCGAGCATCTCCGCTGGGCCGACGGCGACTCGGTGGGGATCATCCTCAACGCCGGCGCCTGGACGCACACGAGCCTCGCTCTTCGTGAGGCGGTGCGGGGCCTTCGGGTGCCGGCGATCGAGGTTCATCTCTCCAATGTCTATGCCCGGGAGCCGTTCCGAAGGACGTCCGTGATCGAGGACCTCGTGGCCGGAAAGATCCTCGGGTTCGGCAAGGAGAGTTACCTTCTCGCGGTGCGCGCGATCGACTCTCTTCACAGGAGGAAGACAAGACGGCCATGATCGGTGCGTTGGATCTAAGAGCGGGGAACGTCATTCGTCTCGAGGGGGAGCTCCTGGCGGTGCTCGAAAGAAACCACCACAAGCCGGGGAAGGGGGGCGCGCTCGTCCGCCTCAAGCTCCGCCGCGTGACGAGCGGAGCGGTGATCGATCGGACCTTCCGGGCGAGCGAGAAGTTCGACGACGTCCGGCTCGACCGGGTGAAGATGCAGTTCCTGTACGAGTCGGACGGAGAGTACCACTTCATGAACGGCGAGACGTTCGAGCAGGTCGCCTTTGGGGCGGACTTCCTCGGCGAGGGGACTCAATATCTCAAGGAAAACCTGGAGATCGACGTGCTCTTCCATGAGAGCAAACCGGTCGTCTGCGAGATCCCCAACTTCGTCGCGCTTCGCGTGGCCAAGACCGACCCCGGCCTCCGCGGCGACACCGCGAGCGGCGGGACGAAGCCGGCCACGCTCGAATCGGGCGCCGTCGTCCAGGTGCCGCTGTTCATCGAAGAGGGCGAGGTGATCAAGGTGGATACCCGTTCCGGAACCTACGTGGAGCGGGTTTCCTGAAGGAGCGTGCCGTGCGGAGCAGCGATGAGATCCGCGAGCTGATCCAGATGATCGAGCACAGCGACGTCGAGGAGATCGAGATCACCGAGTGGTGGTGGTTCAAGAAGATCCGTGTCTCGAAGAAGGCACAGGTCGGATCGAACCCGCCGGCGGCCCAGGCGGCGCCGTCCCCTCTCTCGGCGCTCGCGGAGGCCGATAAGAAGACCGAGGGGAAGCCGGCCGCCGGGGAGACGGAGACCGGGGATCTCATTCCGATCAAGTCGCCGATGGTGGGCACGTTCTACGCCGCCCCCGCGCCCGACGCCGACCCGTACGTGAAGCTCGGGGACCGCGTCGGCAAGGGGACGGTCGTGTGCATCGTCGAGGCGATGAAGCTGATGAACGAGATCCGCTCCGAAGCGGCGGGCCGCGTCGTCAAGATCCTCGTGGAGAACGGCCAGGCCGTCGAGTACGGGCAGACCCTCTTTCTTCTTAGTCCGGCCTAGGGTTCGAGCGCGAGGCCGCGCGGAGGGCCCTCGGCCTTCCGCAGGAGGTGCGGTTTGATCGAACTGAAGGCGCTCCTCAAGGAGATGGTCGCGCTGCGGGCATCGGATCTTCACTTGAAGGCCGGCGCGCCGCCGATCTACCGGATCGACGGCGAGCTCCGACGCACGGATCTTCCGGCGCTCGCGCCAGAAGACCTTCTCGCGCTGGCGGAGCAGGTTCTCACGCAGGACCAGAAGGACGGTCTGAACGACGAGCTCCAGCTCGACTTCGCGCTGAACATCGAGGGGGTCGCGCGCTTTCGCGCGAACTTCCACACGCAGCGCGGATCGCTCGCGATGACGTTCCGCGTCGTCCCGTTCCACATCGCGGAGATCGAGGAGCTCAGCCTCCCGCCGGTGGTCGAGGAGATCGCGATGAAGCCGCGCGGCCTCGTGCTCGTCACGGGGACCGTCGGGAGCGGCAAGTCGACCACGCTCGCGGCGATGATCGACCGGATCAACCGGACGCGAAACGCGAAGATCATCACGATCGAGGATCCGATCGAGTTCGTGCACGAGGACCGGAAGGGGCTCATCATCCAGAGAGAAGTAGGGGAGGACACGCGCTCGTTCGAGGGCGCGCTCCGCCACGTGCTCCGCCAGGACCCGAACGTGATCCTGATCGGCGAGATCCGCGACATCGGCACGATGTCCGTCGCGCTCACCGCGGCGAACACGGGGCATCTCGTTCTCTCGACGCTCCACACGATCGACTCGATCCAGACGATCAACCGCGTGGTCTCGTTCTTTCCGCCGCACCAGCACAAGGAGGTGCGCTTCCTCCTCGCCTCGTCGCTCCAGGCGATCGTCTCGCAACGGCTCGTGAGGCGCGCCGACCGGACGGGGCGAATCCCGGCCGTGGAGGTTCTCCTTTGCACCGCCACGATCCGGGACTATATTCTGGACCCGGAGAAGACGCCGCTCATCCGGAACGCGATCCAGGAGGGGTTCACGGAGTACGGCATGCAGACGTTCGATCAGTCGTTGATGCAGCTCTATCGCGAGAACAAGATCACCTACGAGGAAGCGCTCCGGCACTCCTCGAACCCGAGCGAGTTCGACCTGCGCGTGCGGGGCATCGAATCGACGTCCGACAAGACGTGGGATCTCTTCGAAGGGAAGCCCGCGGAGGGAGAGGCCGAGCGCGCGTTCTCCCTCAAGCGCCCCGAGAAGTCCTGACGCCGCGAAAGGAGCTCCCCTTGTTCCGCAAGGTCCTCATCGCGAACCGAGGCGAGATCGCGCTCCGCGTGATCCGCGCCTGCCGCGAGCTCGGCATCGAGACCGTGGCGATCTACTCGGAGGCGGACCAGGATTCGCTGCACGTGCACTACGCCGACGAGGACGTGTGCGTCGGCTCGCCGTCCAGCGCCGAGAGCTATCTCAACATCCCGCGCATTCTCGCCGCCGCGGAGGTGTCGGGAGTGGACGCGATCCATCCCGGCTACGGCTTCCTCGCCGAGAACCCGCGCTTCGCGGAGATGGTCGAGTCGAACGGGATTCGATTCATCGGACCGAGCGCCGAGGTGATCCGCCGCATGGGGAACAAAGCGGCCGCGCGCCGCACGATGATCGAAGCGGGGGTGCCGGTCGTCCCGGGGAGCGAAGGGCTCGTCCAGTCGGACACCGAGGCGGTCCGGATCGCGCGGGAGATCGGCTATCCGGTGATGGTCAAGGCCTCGGCGGGAGGGGGCGGGAAGGGGATGCGGGTCGCGCACGACGACGCCTCGCTCGCCGAGGGGCTTCGCATGGCGCGAAACGAAGCGGAGTCCGCGTTCGGCGATTCGAGCGTGTACCTCGAGAAGATGATCGTGTCGGCGAAGCACATCGAGTTTCAGATCATCGCCGACTCCCACGGCAACGTCGTTCATCTCGGGGAGAGGGACTGCTCGATCCAAAGGCGCCACCAGAAGCTGATCGAGGAATCCCCGTGCCCCGTGCTCGACGAGACCACACGCCGGACGATGGGGGAGGCGGCGGTTCGCGGGGCGCGCAGCGTCGGCTACGAAGGGGCCGGGACGATCGAGTTCCTTTACGATCGAACGACCGGCGAGTTCTTCTTCATGGAGATGAACACGCGCATCCAGGTGGAGCATCCGGTGACCGAGGAGGTGACGGGGATCGATCTCGTACGGACCCAGATCGCCGCGGCCGCCGGCGAGCCGCTCCCCTTCAAGCAGGAAGAAATCCGCTTCCGCGGGCACGCGATCGAATGCCGCGTGAACGCCGAGGATCCGGAGAAGGGGTTCATCCCCTCGCCGGGAACGCTCGAGACGTTCCATCCGCCGGGAGGCCCCGGGGTCCGCGTCGATTCGCACGCCCACGGCGGCTACGTGGTTCCGCCGCATTATGACTCTCTCCTCGCGAAGCTCATCGTGAAGGACGACACGCGCGAGGCGGCGATCGTTCGCATGCGCCGCGCGCTCGGCGAGTTCGTCATCGAGGGGGTGCGCACCACGATTCCGTTCCACCTTCGTATTCTCGAACACCCCCGCTTCCTCGCGGGGGACACGGACACCCGCTTCGTGGAGCAGCTCGACGTCGGCGAAGAGGGGAAGAGGGTGAGCCGCGCCTCATGAAACCCGCCCCTCCAAGGCTCGAAGTCGTCTTCACCCCGGGCGAGCTCGGAGAGACCTCGCTCAAGGGTAAGGGGGTCGTCGTCATCGACGTCCTCCGCTCCGCCACGACGATCGCGAAGGCGCTCGCGAGCGGCGCCGAGCTCGTCGTCCCGCTCGCGTCGACCGAGGACGTGACGCGCCTCGCCTCGACGCTCGAGAGGAAGCAGATCCTCCTTTGCGGCGAGAGGGACGGGGTGCGGATCGAGGGATACGCGCTCGGCAACTCCCCTTCCGAGTTCACCGCCAAGGCGGTCCGCGGAAAGACGCTCCTCTTCACGACGACGAACGGAACGGGCGCGGTGGCGCGCTCGGAGGGCGCCCGCGAGATCGTGCTCGCCTCTCTCGTCAACCTGAATGCGATCGTCGACCACCTCGACGAGAAGGGGGATTGGCTCGTTCTCTGCTCCGGCCACCGCGGGCGCTTCGCGCTCGAGGACGCGCTGTGCGCTGGCGCCATCGTGAGCCGGCTCCACGCCCGGCGCCCCGACCTCGAGGTGAACGACGCGGGGAAGAGCGCCGAGTTCCTCTTCCGATCGGCGGGGGACGACCTCCCGCGCATCGTGGCGGGGACCGAAGCGGGCGAGCGCCTCAAGAATCTCGGGCTCGAGGCGGACGTCGCTTTCTCCTCGCGCATCGACTCCCTCCCGATCGTCCCGATCGTCAAGGACGGCCGGATCGCGAAGCCGGCGAAGTAAGCCGAGCCGCCGCCGTCCTCCAGGCGTCGAGCGAGGAGCATCCGCGCCGCGTCGTCGAGAAGCCGGCCTTCGTTCTCATCGCTTCCCAACTCCCCATGCCGCGCGCCGTGTCTCTTCTGGATCCCGCGCCGTTCGCGCCGTACAATCCCCGCATGGACTGGACGCTTCTCGCGATCGTCGACGCCGACTTCGTGCCCGAGGATGCGCTCGAGAGAAGCATCGCCGCGGCCGCGCGGGGGGGGGCGACCTGGATCCAGGTCCGCGCAAAAGCCCTTGCCACGGGGGACTTCGTCCGCTACGCTCGCGTCGCGGCCCGGGCGGCGAAGACCGCGGGCGTTCCTTTTCTCATCAACGATCGCGTGGACGTCGCGCTCGCCGTCGAGGCGGACGGCGTTCACCTCGGAGAGGAGGACCTTCCGGTCGCCGAGGCGAGGAAGCTCCTCGGACCCGGGAAGCGGATCGGCCGGACCGCGAGGGATCCGGAGACCGCGCGTCGCGCGGAGGCGGAGGGGGCCGACTACCTCGGGGTGGGGCCGCAGTTCGGAAGCACGACGAAGCCGGCTCTCGTGCCTCTTGCCGAGGGGAGGACGGAGGAGATCCGAAGGGCCGTCTCGCTTCCGCTCGTCGGCATCGGCGGCATCGATCCCTCAAACGCGCGCGAGGCCGCGAAGCGCGGGCTCGACGGGATCGCGACGATTTCCGCGCTCTTCGCCTCCGGCGACCCGGAGGACGCGGCGCGGCGCCTCGTTCGGGCGTTCCGCGAGGGGAGGGAGGCGTGATGGGAGAGGAGAACCAAGCCAAGAACGGGGTGGCCCGCGTCGATCGGGAGAGGAAGATCCTCGGGATCCTTCTTCTCTCGCTCGGGCTCCTCGTCGCGATCGGGCTCGTCCAGCAGGCGAGCGCTTCGTCCGACGACATTCGACGTTTCAACCGTTTTCTTTCGCGAGGACTCGTCGGCTTCTTCGGTTTCGGATCCTGGCTCATCCCTGTCTTTCTTCTCCGCGTCGGTTGGAACCGCCTCACGGGAGGCACGCTCCGTTCCGTGCTTCGGGCGGCCGTTCTCTTCGGGTCGATCCTCGTCACCTTCTCGCTCCTCGTCTTCTCGACGAGAGTCTTCGGATCGGACGCGGCCTCTCTCGGCGGATCGCTCGGGGCGGCGCTCTTCGAAGCGACGAACCGCGCCTTCGGCTCGATCGGGAGCACGCTGATCGCGGCGACGTTCTTCCTCGTCGTCCTCACCGCGCTCTACGACCTCACGATCCCGCGCGTCCACCCGCCCGATCTCGGAGCGCGCCTTCTTCGTCTGCCGGTGCTCCTCGCCCGCGGAGCGGGTGGAGCGGTCGCGGCGCTCCGCTCGCGGGCCCGCCGTCCGGCGCGCGCGGAAGACGCGCCCGAGGAGAAGCCTCGCAAACGGAAGAAAGAGAAGAAGGAGGCGGAGCCCGCGGAGCCGAGCCCTCCCGCGGTCGCGGTCGAGGAATCGGAGGAGCCGACCGTCGATGAGGAGAGCCCCGCGCCGGACACGGAGGATGAGAACGAGACGCCCTCCGATCCGGGCCCCGTCATCCACCGGCCGGCGACGGCCGAGGAGGCGAAGGGGAAGACCGACCGAAAGCGCCGCGCGCGGAAGGGGGAGAAGGAGTACCTCTTCCCGCCGATCACGCTCCTTCGGGATCCTCCGGCGAACGAGCCGAGCGTGGAGGAGGAGTACCTCCGGCAGCAGTCGGCCCGGCTCGAGGAGGCGCTTGCGCATTTCGGAGTGCGCGCGCGCGTCGTCGAGGTGCACCCGGGGCCCGTGATCACCCGCTTCGAGCTGGAGCCGGCCCCCGGCGTCAAGGTGCAGCAGATCGCCGGGCTCGCGGACGACCTTGCGCTCGCTCTTCGCGCGAAGCGGATCCGGATCGTCGCCCCGATTCCGGGGAAGGGGGCGGTCGGCGTCGAGATCCCGAACCCGAAGCCGCGGACGGTTTATCTCAAAGAGCTTCTTACATCAAACGCATACGCGTCTCGGAAGAGCGTGCTCACCGCCGCGCTCGGCAAGGACATCTCCGGCGCCCCCTTCTGCACGTCGATCGAGGAGATGCCGCACCTCCTCATCGCGGGGGCGACCGGATCGGGGAAGAGCGTCTGCATTCACGGGGTTCTGACGAGCCTCCTCTACGGAGCGACCCCGGAGGAGGTCCATCTCGTCCTCATCGACCCGAAGATGCTCGAGATGACCGTCTACAACGGGATCCCGCACCTCCTCACGCCGGTCGTCACCGACGCGAAGGAGGCGGTGCGCGTCCTCCGCTGGGCGGTTTTCGAGATGGAGCGCCGCTACAAGCTCCTCGCCCGCGTCGGCGTGCGGAACATCCTCGACTACAACCGCACGCTCCCGAAGCTCCAGGCGAGCCGCGAGATCCAAGAGGAGGGGATCGAGCTCGAACCGCTTTCGTATCTCGTGATCGTGATCGACGAGTTCGCCGACCTCATCCTCACCGCGCCGAACGAGATCGAGGATCCGGTCGCGCGGCTCGCGCAGATGGCGCGCGCCGTCGGGATCCATCTCGTGCTCGCCACGCAGAGGCCCTCGGTGAACGTGATCACCGGCGTGATCAAGGCGAACTTCCCCTCGCGGATCGCGTTCCAGGTCGCCTCGAAGGTCGACTCGCGAACGATCATCGATGCGAACGGCGCGGAGAAGCTCCTCGGGAAGGGAGACATGCTGTTCGTCTTCTCCGGACGCCCCGAGGTGAGCCGAATCCACGGAGCGTACATCTCGACCGAGGAGACGTTCGACATCGTCACCTTCCTCAAGGAGCAGGGCTACCAGCCGAAGGACCGGCGGACCGTTCTCCTCGAGACGGAGGGAGGGGGCAGTGATGAAGGGGCGGACATCGATCTCGACGACGAGCTCTTCGACGAGGCGGCCCGCATCGTGATCCACGCCGAACAGGGATCGGTTTCGCTCCTTCAGAGGCGCCTTCGGGTCGGCTACTCGCGGGCGGCGCGCCTCGTCGATCTTCTCGAGGACGCGGGGGTTGTCGGCCCGTTCGAGGGATCGAAGGCCCGCGAGGTCTTGGTCGGTGAGGAGTGGCTCCGCGCGCGCGAGGAGGAGAAGCGCGCGGGCGCCTCGGCGGAAGCGGAGTAGCCGGCCAGTTCGCGGGAACAGGTGACAGACACCTTTGCCGGGGAAAGCTCCAGAGCCGGGGGGCAGGGCTCGCTTCACATTTTCGAACCAGAATATTTGTGAACCAGGTTCCTTAACAATTGCAACGACCGAGCCACGCGCGGGTGGCGGCCACGGGCGCCTGCTCGCGCGCAGGCCACCAAGTGCGGAGGCGCGACTGG
>JAGUYC010000186.1 GCA_020061515.1 Gemmatimonadota bacterium | reverse complement strand
CCTGCTCGCGCGAAGGCCACCAAGTGCGGAGGCGCGACTGGCCGGAGCGCGAGCGGGCTGTGGCCGACAGGACCCGCGCGTCCGACTGCGCCATATTCCCCTGGTATTTCCCCGGTATCTGGTTCCTTAGCAATCGGCGCGCCTATTCCGGGTAGAGAGCGCCGTACTTTTCCTCCAGATAGTCCATGAAATAGGAAGGTCGGAGCGGCTCTCCCGTGACGACGCGGACGAGCTCCCCCGCACGGTAGGTGCGGCCCCGCCGATGGATCGTGCGGCGAAGCCAATCGAGAAGCGAACCGAACTCCCCTCTCCTGAGACAACCCTCGAGATCGGGAATCGCGCGGGCGGCCGCCCGGTACAACTGCGCCGCGTAGAGGTTCCCGAGCGTGTAGGTGGGGAAATAGCCGAGAAGGCCCGCCGACCAGTGGATGTCCTGAAGAACGCCGCGCGCGTCGTCCGGCGGCTCAATCCCGAGAGACGCGCGCATCTTCTCGTTCCAGATCGCCGGAAGATCCGCGACCTCGATGCGCCCCTCGACCAGATCGACCTCGATCTCGAAGCGGAGGAGAATGTGAAGGTTGTACGTCACCTCGTCCGCCTCGACGCGGATGAGCGACGCCTCCACGCGGTTCACGTTCCGATGCCATGCGTCGAGCGTGAGACCGGCCGCATCGGGGAAGCTCTCCTTGAGCAGGGGAAGCGCGTGCTCCCAGAACGCGCGCGATCGTCCGACCATGTTCTCCCACAGGCGCGATTGCGACTCGTGAATCCCGAGGCTGACCCAATCGCCGCGCGGAGTCCCCTCGTGCGCCGGATCGAACCCCTGCTGGTAAAGGGCGTGCCCCCCCTCGTGAAGGGCGCCGAAAATCCCGACGGTGAGATCGTTCTCGTCGTAGCGGTTCGTGAACCGAACATCGTGCAAATATCCAGTCGTGAAGGGATGCGCGGAGACATCGATCCGCCCCGCCTCGAAATCGTAACCGATCATCCGCGCCAAACGGCGCGCGAGCTTCTCCTGTTCGGGGATCGGGTACGTTCCGCGGATCGGCTCGATCGAGGCGAGGCGCGCGGCCTCCAGGATCCGCCCCGCGAAGGGAACGAGCGCCTTCTTGAGCTCGCCGAAGAGGCTTGCGATCTCCGCCGTCGTCGCTCCCGGCTCGAACTCGTCGAGGAAAGCGTCGTAGCGGGATCCTTCATAGCCGATCGCGTCGGCGATCCGGCGCTTCACCGCGAGGATCTTCTCGAGCCAAGGCGCGAAGGACGGGAAATCCGATTCCTTGCGGGCGCGAACCCAGGCATTCTGTCCGAGCGATTGGAGCTTCGCGAGCTCCCGCACGAGCTCCGCCGGCACCTTCCGCGCGCGCTCGTGCAGGCGCCGAACCTCGCGCACGTTCACGCGCGCGTCCGGATCGAGTCCCCCCTTTTCCGATTCGTCGAGAGCCGCGAGGAGCTCGGCCATCCGGTCGCCCGCGAGCCGGTCGTGGCGGACACCGGCCAAGACCGCCATCTGCGACGCGCGCGCCTCCGCTCCCTTCGGCGGCATGAACGTCTGCTGGTCCCAGGCGAGCAGCTCCTCCGCGCACCCGAGGTCGTGAATTTCCTTTACCATCGAGAGAAATGTCTCTAAACTTTTCTTGGCGGTCATCGCATCCTCTCGTCCCGCGCGCGTGCGGTGCGCAGGGGTATTTCCCCCCCGCGACGCGCCTCGCCTTCGGCCTTGATGATCGCCCGAGTCTCCGCTAAAGTCGAGGGGTTCGAAGCATCGAGTCCCCTGAGCGACGTGGGGTCCCCGAACGCGCGGGGCCGAACCAAAGGAGATCCTCGTGGTCGGAAAGCACGCCCTTCTTCTCGCATCCCTCGTTCTTCTCGCCATTCCGGCAGCGATCGGCGCGCAGCAGGCCGCCCGCGAGCGCGCGGAGATCCCGGAGAAGTACAAGTGGGATCTCACCGCAATCTACGCGAACGAGGCGGATTGGGACACGGAGCTGGAATGGGTGGAGTCGATGGTCCCCGAGGTCCTCGCCTTCCGCGGAAAGCTCGGCGAGTCCGCGGAGACTCTGCTCGCCTTTCACAAGAAGTCGGAGGAGATGGAGCGCATCTTCTCCCGTCTCTTCGCCTACGCGGGCCTGAAAGCGGACGAGGACGCGCGCGTGTCTCGCTATCAGGGCCTCCGCCAGCGGGTGCGAAGCGCCGGTGTCGCCGTGCAGGCGGCGACCGCATGGGTGCAGCCGGAGCTTCTCTCGATCCCCGAGGAGAGACTGCAGGGGTTCCTCGATGAGCTGCCCGGGCTCAAGGTCTACCAGCATTCCTACAACGATCTTTGGAGATCGCGCGAGCATGTCCTCTCCGAAGAGGAAGAGAAGATCCTCTCGCTCGCCGGGGATCTCGCCGCGACCCCCCGCGACGTCTTCAACCAGATGACCAACGCCGACCTCAAGTTCGGAACGGTCGTCGACGAGAAGGGCGAAGAGATCGAGCTGACCCAGGCGCGCTACGGGACGCTCTTGGAAAACCCCGACCGCCGCGTGCGGAAGGACGCCTATGACGTGTTCTACGAGGGCTACGGTCGCTATTTGCACGGAAGCGCGGCGGCGTTCGCCGGCGTGTTGAAGCGCGACCTCTTCTTCGCGCGCGCGCGCGGCTACGACTCGTGCGTCGAGGCCTCTCTCGACGGCGACAACGTCCGGACGGAGATTCTCGAGAACCTGATCGCGACGGTGAGCGCGAACCTGGATCCGGTCAAACGGTACTACCAGATCCGGAAGCGCGTGATGGGGCTCGACACTCTCTATACCTACGACACCTACGTTCCTCTCACTCCGGAGCTCAACGAATCGTACGAGTACGAGACCGCGGTCAAGATGATCGAGACGGGTCTCAAGCCGCTCGGACCGGACTACGTGAGGGAGATCGCAAAAGGGTTCCGCTCCCGTTGGGTGGACGTGTACGAGAACGTCGGCAAGAGGAGCGGAGCGTACTCGTGGGGATCGAGCGCTCTCCCCCACCCGTTCATGCTCATGAACTACGAGGGGAAGATCGAGGACATGTTCACGCTCGCGCACGAGATGGGCCACTCGATGCACACGTTCTACACAGTCGCGACGCAGCCGCAGGTCTACAGCGGCATTCCGCTCTTCACCGCGGAGGTCGCCTCGACCACGAACGAAGCCCTTCTCATGGACGATCTCTTGAAGAAGACCAAGGACCGCGACAAGAAGATCTTTCTCTTGAACTACTACATCCGCCAGATCATGGGGACGGTCTACACGCAGGTTATGTTCGCCGAGTTCGAGACGGTCGCGCACGGGATGGCGGAGAAGGGAGAGCCGATCACGGTCGAGTCGCTCGGCGAAGTCTACCGCGGTCTTCTCGAGAAGTACTCCGGCGGCGAGGTCGTCTATCCGGAGACGTCGACAACCGGTTGGGCCCGGATCCCGCATTTCTATCGCAATTTCTACGTCTATAAGTACGCGACGAGCTACGCGGCGGCAACCGCCATCTCGCAGAAGATTCTCAAGAAGGAAAAGGGCGCGCGGGAGGCGTACCTCGACTTCCTGAAGAGCGGGTCGAGCGACTACCCGATCGAGATCATCAAGAAGGCCGGCGTCGATCTCTCCTCGCCGGCGCCGATCCAGGCGACGTGCGAGCTGTTCGCGCGGCTCGTCGACGAGCTGGATCGGGAGCTCGCGAAGAAGGGGATTTAACCGCTTCGAGACGGAACGCGGAGGGACAATCGGACGCGAGCGCGCACCGGTCGCAGGCGGGTTTCCGCGCGGAGCAGACGCGGCGCCCGTGCAGGATGAGCGCGTGCCCGAGGAAGGTCCACTCCCTTCTCGGGACGATCTCCATCAGATCCTGCTCGATGCGGACCGCGTCCTTCTCGTTCCGGCTTCGCCACGCGAGCGCGAGGCGGTGCGCGAGCCGCCCGACATGCGTGTCGACGACGATCCCCTCGTTCTTCCCGAACCATGTGCCGAGAACGACGTTCGCGGTCTTTCGGGCGACGCCGGGAAGACGGACGAGATCCTCCATCGTGTCCGGAACTTCTCCGCGATACTCCTCGACGATCCTGCGCGCCGCGCCGAGAACACTCTTCGTCTTCTGGCGGAAGAATCCGGTCGAATGGATTTCGCCCTCGAAGACCGCCGGATCCGCCGCGGCGTAGTCGGCGGCCGTCCGATACTTGGCGAAGAGAGCGGGAACCACGCGGTTCACGGTCTCGTCCGTCGATTGCGCGGAGAGGATCGTCGCGACAAGAAGCTGAAGCGCGCTCTCGTGTTTCAGGGCGCAGTCGGCGTCCGGATAGAGCGCCCGGAGCGCTTGCGCGATCCTCTGCGCGCGCTCGGTCCGCTTCGCCTCGCTCTCCCTTGCCATCTCATGCGCTCCTGTTCGGCTCGACCCACGCCGATTCGCCGCTTCGACGGATCTCCTTCTTCCAGATCGGAACGCGCGACTTGAGCGTGTCGATCGCGTGGCGGCAGGCGGCGAACGCCTCGCCTCGATGCGGAGCTGACGCGACGATCGCGACGGAGATCTCGCCGATCGCGATCCTTCCGAGACGATGCACGAGGTGAAGGTTCGTGATCGCGAAGCGCTCGATCGTCTCCTCGCGGAGCCGCTCCATCTCGCGAAGCGCCATCTCTTCGTACGCGGTGTATTCGAGCGCAACGAGGGGATCGCGATCCCCCTCGGCCCTCACCGCGCCCAGGAAGACGGCGACCGCTCCCGCCTCCGGCGAGGAGGCGGCGGGAAGGAGGGCCGCAAGATCGATCGGCTCGCGAGAGAGGCGAACGCTCATGCTAACCTCCCGCGACCGGAGGGATCACCGCGACCTCGCAGTCGTCGCGGAGATGGGCGGTCTCTTCCGCGTACTCCCCGTCGACCGCCAAGCGGAGATACGATCGCCGGCGCGCAAGCGCCGGGTGCTTCGCGAGGAGCGCCTCGACAAGAGCGCCGAGTCGCGCGCTTTCCGCGATCTCGATTCTCTCTTCCGGAACGCCCGCGTCGTCCGCCGCGGGCCCGAAGTAGCGAACGGTGACGCGCACGATTTCTATCCTCTTCCTTCCCGCCCGACGAACGACGCCTCGGTCGCCATCCTCGCGAGCGCGCGGACATCGCTCTCGGAGAGACCGAACGCGTCGATCGCGAGAAGGTACTCTTGTAAAAGGTTCGTTCCCGAAACGGTCGGGTTGTCGGTCGAGAGCGCGCAGCGCACTCCGGCGTCGAGGAACTTCGGAAGCGGGTGGTCCTCGATCCGCGGGATCGCGCCGGTCTGCACGTTCGATGTGAGGCAGACCTCGATCGCGATTCCGTCGGCGGCGATTCTCTTGAGGAGCTTCGGGTCCTCGGCGGCGCTCACCGCGTGCCCGAGCCGCTCGGGACCGAGCATCTCGACCGCGTCCCAAACGCGCGCCGGCCCCTCGTCCTCGCCGGCGTGCACGGTCTTGCGAAGGCCCATCGTCTCGGCGAGCTTGAACGGCTCGATGAAGAGGACCGGCGGGAAGGGGCGCTCGGGTCCCGCGATGTCGAAGCCGACGACCCCGAGATCGTTGTGAAACCGGTCGAGCTCGCCGATCACCTCGCGGAGGAGGATCTTCGCCATGTTCCCGCCGTGGCTTCGCATCGCGATCGCGACGATCCCCGCCCGGAAATCGGGATGCGCCCGGATCGTCTCCCGCATCCCCTTCCGCACCGCCGAGATCACCTGGCGGGTCGTGAGCCCCGCCCGCCGATGGATCACCGGATTGATCCGAAGCTCAAGCGTCCGGATCCCCTCCGCGTAGGCGTCCTCCGCGATCTCGGTCGCGAGGCTCTGAATGTTGTCGTAGAACTGCGTGTACTGGAGCGGGATGTGGAACTTGTCGAGATAGTCGAGCAGGGTCCGATCGGTCTTCGGATTGTAGGTCAGCTTCGCGCGGAACTCCTCGAAATCGAGCCCGGGAATCGCCGAGTAGTACTTCTGCGAGAGACCCCAAAGGGTCTCCGGACGGACCGCTCCGTCGAAATGGCGATGAAGATCGGCGAGCCCGAGAGAACGCAGGAACTCCATCCTCTCTTCCCGCGAACGGTTCTTCATGCGGCCTCCCCAGCCTGCATTCTGCACGCGTTTCCACCTGCGGCCGCGGATCGCGGCCTACGAGGCCTCCCTTCCGTCGCCGCTTCCTCAACGTAGTGCCGAGACTACGTTTCCGGGAGCGGCTCGTACCGGTCGGCCTCTCGCCTCGCGCTCCGCGTCCTCGCGACGAAAACGCGTGCATAATCCAGGCTTGCTCCCCGCGCCGGATCGCTTTCGAGACAAGATAGCAAAACCGGCGCCGCGAGGCTACGCCCGCGCTTGCGGAGCGCCGGCCGCAGCGGAACGACCCGGCCCCGCGCTTCGAAGACAGCGCGATGCTCGCCCCTCCGCTTCCCGCTAGGAATCCGCGCCTCGGGGGGGTACACTCACTCATCACACGGTTCCTTCGCAGGAGACCGCCCTCCGCGAAAACCGAAATCGTGCGGCGCGAGACGAGGAAGATGAAGAGATGACGACGAGCGGACCGGCCCCCGCGACCCACTTCATACGAGAGATCATCGACGAGGATCTTCGCACGGGAAAGCACGCGCGGATCCAGACGCGCTTCCCCCCCGAGCCGAACGGATACCTCCACATCGGGCATGCGAAGGCGATCTGTCTCAACTTCGGGCTCGCGGCGGACTATCCGAACTCCCTCTGCAACCTCCGCTTCGACGACACGAACCCGACCAAAGAGGAAGAGGAGTTCGTGCAGTCGATCATCGAGGATATCCGCTGGCTCGGCTTCGATTGGGAGGACCGCCTCTACTACGCATCGGATTACTTCGAGAAGCTCTACGAGTGGGCGGAGGATCTCGTCGGAAAGGGGAAGGCGTACGTCTGCGATCTCAGCGCGGATGAAATCCGCGAGAGCCGCGGCACGCTGACCGAGCCGGGACGGGAAAGCCCGCATCGAAATCGTTCGCCGGCGGAGAACCTTGATCTCCTTCGCCGCATGCGCGCCGGCGAGTTTCCCGACGGGTCGCGCACGCTCCGCGCCAAGATCGACATGGCGCACGGAAACATGAACATGCGCGATCCGATCATGTACCGGATTCTCCGCGCCCGGCATCATCGGACGGGTGACGCGTGGTGCATCTATCCGACGTACGATTGGGCGCACGGCCAGTCCGACTCGATCGAGGGGATCACGCACTCGCTCTGCTCGCTCGAGTTCGAGGATCATCGCCCTCTCTACGATTGGTTCCTCGATGCGCTCGGCGTCTCTCACCCGCGGCAAATCGAGTTCGCCAAGCTGCGCCTCTCGTACACCGTTCTCAGCAAGCGGCGCCTTCGCCGTCTTGTCGAGGAAGGGGTCGTGAGCGGATGGGACGATCCGCGCATGCCGACCCTTCGGGGGCTCCGGCGGCGCGGCTTCACGCCCGAGTCGATCCGCGCCCTCTGCGACCGGGTCGGCGTCGCGAAGAAGGAGAGCGTGATCGATCTCGCTCTCTTC
The DNA here is from genome assembly GCA_020061515.1 of Gemmatimonadota bacterium. Classification (GTDB taxonomy): domain Bacteria; phylum Orphanbacterota; class Orphanbacteria; order Orphanbacterales; family Orphanbacteraceae; genus VGIW01. Next base: position 1,080 of record JAGUYC010000186.1, on the reverse strand, counting down.
GAGCATCTTCTTCGCGAGGACCTGAACAAGCGCGCGCGGCGTGCGATGGCCGTTCTCCGTCCGCTCAAGCTTGTGCTCGTCGACTACCCCGAGGGGAAAACCGAGGAGCTCTCCGCGGTGAACAACCCGGAAGATCCATCGATGGGAACGCGCACGGTCCCGTTTTCGCGGGAGCTCTTCATCGAAAAGGACGACTTCCTGGAACATCCGCCGAAGGAGTTCTATCGTCTCGCCCCCGGGCGGGAGGTACGGCTCCGCTACGCATACTTCGTGAAGTGCGTCGAGGTCGTGAAGGATCCGGCGACCGGCGAGCCGATCGAAATCCGCTGCACGCACGATCCTGCGACGCGCGGCGGCGACGCTCCCGACAAGCGGAAGGTGAAGGCGACCCTGCATTGGGTTTCCGCCGGCCATGCCGTTGCGGCGGAGGTCCGCCTGTACGATCATCTCTTCTCGGTTCCCGATCCGACCGATGCCCGCGAAGGAAAGGACTTCAAGGATTATCTGAACCCGAACTCCCTCGCCGTGATCCCTTCGTGTCGAATCGAGCCGTCGCTCGCGGCGGCCGCCCCGGGGGTTCATGTCCAGTTCGAGCGCGTCGGGTACTTCGTGGTCGATACGGTCGATTCGAAACCGGGGAAGCCGGTCTTCAACCGGACCGTCACCCTCCGCGACGAGTGGGCGCGCATTCAGAAGAGGCATCCCTCGAGTCGGTGACAGACACCTAGGTTGTACTATCCGCCGTCTCCGGTGCAAGACCGCCCGGACATCCGGTTCCAGCGCGACTGACAACGCGACCACGGCGGGTGGCGGCCACGCATTCACATTTTCGAACCACGTTCCTTAACATTCGGGAAGCTCCGGAGCCGAGGGGCGGGGCTCGCTTGCTCAAACATGCCGCGCGAAGCGCGCGGCAACTCGCCGCTGAGCCCCACCCCTCGACTCCGGAGCAAGACCGCCCCCAACTTCCGGGACCCGCTGTCCGATGACGCCACCACGGCGGGTGACCGCGGCAGGTGTCCGCGAGAAGCGCAGCCACCGAGGCTCGGCGAATGGCGAGCATCGAGCGGACAGCCGCGG
>JAGUYC010000238.1 GCA_020061515.1 Gemmatimonadota bacterium | reverse complement strand
TCGACCGGATCTACGCGGAGGACGCCGTTCGCAAGCGCCGCGTCCGCGCGTTCGCCGCGAGCCCGCCGCTCGTGCTTCCCGGCGAACATCCTTCGATCATCAACATTGAGAACCCGAACAAACAGTGGATCGAGGGGGGCGTGAACCGCCCGCCCGAGTACTGGCCGGACCACTACAGGGAAGCGCGGGGCGCCTTCCCGTGGTTCCGCTGGATCGCGGTTGGGGTTCTCGCGCTCGCCGTTGTCCTGGCGATCGTTCTTGCGCGGATGCGCTGAGCGGCTGCGCCTTCCGATCGGTTCTCTCCTCTTTCCGCCTGGCGCGCGCCCGTGTTTCTTTCTATCTCTTCAGGGACCCGATTCGACCGGGCTGTGGATTCCCCCGATCGCTGTTATGGAGGTCACGATGGCTGAGAGAAAGATACTCGCGGTTTTGGGCGCGACGGGCGCGCAGGGAGGCGGACTTGTCCGCGCGATCCGGAAGGATCCCGGCGGCGGTTTCGCCGCACGGGCGATCACGCGAAATCCGAATTCGGAGAAGGCGAGGGCACTCGCGTCGATGGGCGTCGAGGTGGTCGCGGCCGACGCGGACGACCCGGCAAGCCTGGCCGAAGCCTTCGAGGGCGCGTACGGTGCGTACTGCGTCACCAACTTCTGGGAGCACATGTCGCCCGAGAGGGAGCGAGCGCAGGCGGAGAACATGGCGAAGGCGGCCAAGGCGGCCCGCCTCCGGCACGTGATCTGGTCCACGCTCGAGGACACGCGCCGGCACGTTCCCCTCTCCGACGATCGCATGCCCACGCTCATGGGGAAGTACAAGGTTCCCCACTTCGACGCGAAGGGAGAGGCGAACCGGTTCTTCGAGGAGAGCGGCGTGCCGACCACCTTCTTCCTCACCTCGTTCTACTGGGACAATTTGGTCCACTTCGGCATGGGCCCGAAGAAGGGTGAGGACGGCAAGGTCTACTTTCATTTGCCGATGGGGGAGAGGAAGCTCCCGGGCATGGCCGCTGAGGATATCGGGAAGTGCGCCTACGGCATCTTTCGGGAAGGGAACGGACGCGCGGGCCGCACGGTCGGCGTCGCCGGCGAGCATCTGAGCGGAGCCGAGATGGCCGCCGCGCTCACGAAGGCGCTTGGACGCGAGATCCTTTACAACGCCGTTCCGTTCGACGTCTACCGCGGTCTCGGTTTTCCGGGCGCCGAGGATCTCGGCAACATGTTCCAGTTCAACCACGATTTCGAGGAGATCTTTTGCGGATCGCGCGCGACCGGCGAGGCGCGCAAGCTGAACCCCTCGCTGCAAACGTTCGACGATTGGCTCGCGGCGAACAAGGAGCGGATCACGATCCAGTAAGACCGGGTTCCGACACGAAACGGCCCGGGGGGCGCGCCTTCCGGGCCTTCGTCTATTTCGAGAACCAATGCGGCGTGCGAAGACAGATCCGCACGAGCAGGAGCATCACCGGAACCTCGATCAGAACGCCCACCACCGTCGCGAGCGCCGCCCCGGACGAAAGCCCGAAGAGGAGGGTCGCCGTCGCGATCGCCACCTCGAAGTGATTCGAGGCGCCGATCATCGCCGCCGGGGCCGCGTCGCGGTAGTCGAGCTTGAGGACGCGCGCGAGAACGTACCCGAGCCAGAAGATGAGGTTCGTCTGCACGAAGAGAGGAACCGCGATCCAGAGGATCGTGAGCGGATTCGAGAGGATCACGTCTCCCTTGAAGCTGAAGAGAAGAACGAGCGTGACGAGAAGCGCGAGGATCGTGACCGGGGTCAGGACGTGGAGGAACTTTTCGTCGAACCAGGCCCTGCCTTTCGCGGCGATGATCCACCGGCGCGAAAGGAATCCGGCGACGAGCGGGAGCGCCACGTAGATCGAGATCGAAAGAAGAAGCGCCTGCCAGGGGACGGGGAGCCTCCCGACGCCGAGAAGAAAGCCGCCGAGAACGCCGTAGAGAAGAAGCATCGTGAGCGAGTTGATCGCCACCATCACGAGCGTGAGCCCGTCATTTCCCCTCGCGAGGTATCCCCAGACGAGCACCATCGCGGTGCAGGGGGCGATCCCAAGGAGAATGCAGCCCGCGAGGTAGCTTCTCCAGAGCGGCACCTCCAGCATTTTCACGCCGTCCTCGAGAACGACCTTCCCCGCGCCGTACGTTGCGCCGAGCGGGAGGTCGAGGCCGAAGGGCATCTTCACGTGGTCGATCGCCTCGGGGCCGATCAGCTTGTGGAAGACGAAACCGAGAAAGAAGAGAGCGATGCCGTACATCGTGAAGGGCTTGATCGCCCAATTGACAAAGAGCGTGAGCGCGACCGGCTTCCCGCTCTTTCCCGCCTTCAGAACCTCGGCGAAGTCGATCTTCACCATGATCGGGTACATCATGAAGAAGAGACAGACGGCGATCGGAATCGACACGACCGGAGCGCCGCCCGCGCGGATCGCGAGCCCGTCGAGAAAGCGCGCGGTCCCCGGCGCGATCTTCCCGAGCAGAATGCCGGCCGCGATGCAAAGGAGAACCCAGACCGTGAGGTATTTCTCGAAGAAACCGAGCCCTTTGGACTCCTTGGTAACGCACGCTTCGGAAGCCACCGGGTCAATCCTTTTGAAGTGAAGTTTCGGGGATCGTCTCGACGAACGCGCGGATCTCGTCGCGGACGCGCCGATAGTGGGAGAGAGCTTCCTCCTCCGATCGGGCGTTCGCGGCGAGAAGCGGCGGGTCGTCGAAGCTCTCGTGAACGGTTTGGCGCGCGCCCGGGAAGACGGGGCAGCTCTCGCGGGCGTGGTCGCACACGGTGACGACGAGATCGAACCGGAGATCCGCGATCTCGTCGACGTGTTTTGCTCTCTGGTTCGAGATGTCGATCCCTGCCTCGGCCATCACGCGAACCGCGCGTGCGTCGAGAACGCCCGGCTTCACGCCGGCCGAGCGGACGTCGATCGAGGATGGCCAGAGATGCCGCGCCCAACCCTCGGCCATTTGGCTCCGACAGGAGTTTCCTGTGCACAGGAAGAGCACGCTCAGTTTCCCCCGGTTCTGCACAGCTCCTCCGGTGTGAGTTGGAGAATGGCGGAAAGGCGGACGGCGTCCTCCAGGATCTCCGGGCAATCCGACAAGGATCGGCCCACCCAGGCGACCGCCTCCCTCGCCGCGGCGGGCGCTCGCTCATCCGCCAAGGAGTAGTACGCCCACCTTCCTTCTTTTCTTCCCTGAACGAGGCGCGCCTGTCGGAGAATCCACATGTGCTTCGAAACCGTGGATGGCGCCAGGCGTAGGAGCTCGATGATCTGGCAAACGCACAAGTCCCTCTCTCTGAGCGCGAGAAGAACGCGTACTCGGTTACGATCGGCCAGGGCCTTGGCGATCGTCATGAAGTCGAGCATCGAGGTTCCTTCGAGATGGAAAGAACCGGCTCTGCTTGCACTGGGGCGCTCAACCGGTCGTCGGGTCATTATGGGATGAGTCCTCCCGGCAAGCTCCGTCGAGCAAACGCAGGCGGCGAGTGCCGATCGCCGCCGCCTCCGGGCTGTGCGTCACGAGGATCACGGTGCGGCCGTCTTTCTCGCAGAGCGTTCGCAAGAACCCCAAGACCTCCGCGGCGAGAGCGGGGTCGAGGTTTCCGGTCGGCTCGTCGGCGAGGATGACCTCCGGGTCGTTGGCAAGAGCCCGTGCGATCGCCACGCGCTGCTGTTGGCCGACCGAAAGCTCGCGCGGGAGGTGATCCGCGCGATCGCGAAGCCCCACGCGTTCAATCAAGGCCCGCGCCCGCGGATCGATGTCCCCGTTCTTCCTCCCGTCGAAGAGCATAGGGACCATCACGTTCTCCAGCGCGCTCAAGTAGGGAATCAGGTTGAAAGTCTGCAGGACGAAACCGATCTTCCGGTTGCGGTAGCGAGCCAGCTCCCGGTCCGAGAGCCGGGAAAGATCCTCGTCGTGAAAGAGGATGCGCCCCGAGCTGGGCCGGATCAACCCTCCGAGCGTGAGGAGGAGCGTGGTCTTTCCGGATCCCGACGGCCCCGTAATGGCAACACAGCTCCCCTCGGAGATTCGCAGCGACACGTCGCACAGCGCGTGAACGGACCCTCTGCGGCCGGAATAGGTCTTGGTTACGTTTTCAAGAAGGTACACGGTTAGAGCTCCTGGAGAATCGACGCCGGGTCGAGGCGCGTCGCCCGAAACGTGGGGTACAAGCCCCCCGCGAGCGCGATTGCGACCGCGACCAAGAGCGACCAGACGAAATGGATGGGAACCGGTTGGACGGCGAGTCCGGCCAGCTCGGGACCGAGCACCATGGCGCTTGCCGTACCGAGGATGTATCCGCCGAGCCCTCCGACGAGTCCGAGAACGGCCGCTTTCGCAAAGAAGAGCCGATAGACGTTTCCCCGGCCGGCTCCGAGTGCGAGGAAGGTTCCGATCTCCCTCTTCCGCTCCTCGACGTTCGCCCACATGTAGTTCCCGATCGAGATGGAGCCGATCATCGCGATGAGAACAAGAAGGACGATCGAGATTCTGGCCATCAGGCGGTTCGTCTCGATCTGCGTGCCGACGATCTGTCCGATTGTCGTGATCCGCGTGTCGGGCAGGATGTTCCGGAGCTTGCCGAGCAGCCCGTCCGAGATCGCCGAACAGCATCCCATGATCTCGATCGCGCTGACCTGGCGTCCGGTCCCGAGCAGATCCTGCACGACGTGGAGATGGGCATAGATTCGATCGTCGTCGATCGTTCCGGTCGTCGGCAGAACGCGCGCCGCCTGGAACTCGCGTCCCTCGATCCGCACGACACCGCCCTCGGCGAGACCGAGCCGCTCCGCCGCGACGCTTCCGACGAGGACTTCCGCCGGGGCGAGCGAATCGACCGCCTTTCGTTGCAGCTTCTCGTCCGCGTAGGAGGGTCCCTTCCGGACGTCGGGATCGGTTCCGCACGCCAGCGCGAGTTCCTCGCCCGCGAGCCCCGCCGACTGCCAAATCGGCTTGGAGGCCAGCTCGTTCGCGGGGAGGATGCCGGTCAGGATCACGGAAACCCCCGCGATCTTCACGCGTCGTGTGAGCTTCGGCGAGAGGTTGTCCACGCCGGGCAGCATGGACGTGGCCACTCGCTCGACATAGTCCTCCGGAAATGTCGGAGCGTCGATGTCCGCGGTGTAGTAATCGTCGACCGACGCGGCTTGAGGGAGGACAAGAATGTTCGACCCCAGGTTGTCGAGTTTGATTTGGACGGCCCTTTCCGAGACGGCCGTGACGGACTGAATGCCGACGATGACCGCGATGCCGAGCGTGATCGCGAGGAGCCCGGAGACCATGCGGGACTTGCGCAGCAGAAGTTCTTTCCAGAGAATCGTTTGGAGTTTCAAGTTCGAGTTCTCCTACTTGCCGGGCCCGCAGGATTTGCTTCCTCCCTGAACGGATGATGGACAGCACCCGCCCGCTCGCTTCGCGGCTGCTTGGACGAGATTCGCCACGTCCGCCGCGCCGGCGTACGTGGCGGTGACCTGTCCCAGAGCGTTCACGACGAGCGTGACGGGTTCCTCCGAGGCGCGATTTACTTTGAGCTGGTCGAGAAAGGCGGCCTCGCCGGGGTCGTCCATGTCGATCTCTACGGAGGCCGACTTCCCGCTCATCTGCATGCAGGCCATCGAGCATGAGTTCTTCGCGCCCGGCGCGGCCTTCATCCCTTTGCGGGCGGCGACGAGAAAGACCGACTTGCCCTCCTGGAGCGCCATCAAGATCTCCGCTTTCTTCGGCGAGGGGATCATGTCCACGAGGAGTTCCTCTGTCGCCTGGCTCGCGGGGAGTCCGCCGGCGATCGCTCCGTTGGCCGCGGCCACGAGGACCAGCGGAAGCGGGGCGCCGGCCAGGCGATACTTCGCGACGAGCTCGGCGTTGCCTGGGTCGGAACGATCCAGCTCAACGAGCGTGGATCCCGTGACCCGCTCCATCGCCCGGCGCGTGAGATCCCGCGCGGCGTCGATGCCCGGCGTCCCCGGGTCCGCGATGAGGATGAACGCGACTCGGCCGCTCTTCGCCGCCGATTCCAAATCACTTCGCGGCGAGGAATGCGCCGGCACGGCGATGCCGGCGGCCACGAGAAGCCATACGATCGTGCGTTTCCGTCCAAACATGTTGCCCGTCTCCTCTCGTTCAAGTTCTCTCGGGGGGTTGTTTCAACTTCTTAGCGCTCCGCCCGTTGTTCGCCCGACGACCGTTTGGGAAGCCTTTCCCCCTTCTCGTCGAGCTCGAGTATTTCATAAGTCAATGTCTTGAGATACTCGTCCACCGGGCCGTCGTCTTGGCCGAGCTCGAACGAACTTCCTTGGAAGTCGCGGACCTTCCGGCCGCGCACGGTGAGGACGAGCTCCCCGAGATAGCTGCACCCTCCCGCCGTTCCGGCGAGAACGGCGTCTCCGTGCCTTTCCGGCTCGCGATCCGCGCGCCGCCTGGCTCCCGTCAGGATCACGTCGTAGCCTGGGAGAGAATCCGCGAGCGCGTGGAGCGACCCCGGGACCTGATGGGCGGCCAGGATCGCGACGTCGACCTTCTTCTTGCGGAGCATTTTCAACGTTTCGCGCGACCGCTCGATCCCTCGCGCGAACTCGATCTCTTCCTGCGAATGTTCCGACTGCTCGTGTTCCATTCTGCGCGCGAGGCTCGCGCTCGACGAGATCATCCCGGTCACGCCGACCTTCAGGCGTCCGGCCTTCACGATCGTGTACGGTTCGTACCGCGGTTTGCCGGTCTTCTTGTCGAGGATGTTGTTCGAAATCCCCTTGAGGCCGTGCGCGTCGAGAAGGCTGTCGATCATGTCGAGGCCGGCCGTCACCTCGCCTTCTCCGATGACGAGGGCGTCGTAGGACATCCGCGCGAGGCTTTCCATCGTGACCGGATTGTCGAACCCGTAGCCTCCCTTTCTCCCCGCGACGAAGTTTCCGAGATCGATGAGAACGACCGGATTCTGCTCGCGCCGCGTCTCGACCTCGCCGGCCCGCCGGGCCAGCCCGCCCTTCCCTTTGGAGTGTCAGCCACACGGTTTCAGCTCGCCCGCGGAGTCGCAGGTGTAGAGAACGCTGAAAACTCTCGGGCTTCCGGGGCGCACGATCCAGAAATAGACGACTCCCGAAGCGACCAGGAGCGCGGCGGCGAGCCCTCCGAGGAGGATCCGCCGCCTTCTCGCCGGACCGGTCTTCTTCGAAGAGGACGTCTTCTTCTCTATCTTCACCAACGCTCTTCTCTGGGGATTTCAATTCGCTATGTGGCGAAGTATAGCGAATCGGGTGCGGGTCGTCAAGCGGAATCTACGCGTGCGCTTCTTTCTCCGGAGCCGGCCGCCGGGGGGCGCGGGCCGGTCGTTCGACCGCGTGCGGCGGATGGGAGGGCGCGCGGAATCCGCGTTACGTCGCCGTATAGAGGAGGTAAATCCCCCCGAGGATCACGAGAACACCGCAGCATTTCCGGAGAATGCCCGATGTCCTCGAGTTCTCTGTCCAGTTGAGATATTTCTGCACCGCCTCGGCCGAGGTTCCCGCTCCGACGATGACCGAGCAGTGGCCGACCCCGAAGGCGAGGAGAAGCGCCATCCCCAGGAGCCAGCTCGTCGTCGCGACCTTGAGGGTGACCCCGAGCATCGGCGCCATGTATGCGAACGTGCACGGGCCGACCGCGATCCCGAAAACGAGGCCGAGAACGAACGCCGCGAGGAGTCCCTTCCCGCGCTTGCCTCCCACTCCCGCGCCCGTCCACGGCAACGGAAAGACGCCGAGGAAGTGGAGGCCGAGAACGAAGAACACGAGCGCCACGCCGTAGTTCACGTACGGGCCGACATCCCCCATCATCCGGCCGAGAGAGGCGGTGACGGCGCCGATCGCCGCGATCGTCGCGAGGATGCCGACTGCGAAGATCGTCGAGAGGCTGAACGCGCGCCGGCTCGAACGATCTCCCTGCTCGCCGATGAAGCCGATGATGAGCGGAATGCTGGCCAGATGGCACGGGCTCAGCACGATGCTGAGGATGCCCCATGTGAACGACGCGAGAAGTGCAACGAGGAGAGATCCCTCGACGGCGCTCGTGAGCGTTGCGAACAGTCCTTCCATCGGTCAGCTCTTCCCGCCGGTCGATCCGGCCTCGAGGTCGATTCCGAGATCCTTCCATTTCGCGAGGATGTCCTCTTTTGAGTAGAAGCCCTCGTGCCGGAAGAGCTCGCGGCCGGAGCCGTCGTAGAAGATCTGCGTCGGGATCACGCGAATGCGGTACTGAGCCGAGGCGTTCCGGTCCGTCTTCACGTCGAGCACGTCGACGATGAGCCTCCCTTCGTATTCCGTCTTCAGCTCGTCGAGGATCGGCGCCATCATCTTGCAGGGGATGCACGTCGTCGAGCCGAGATCCACGAGACGGGGAATCCCGGCGCGGGCCGAACCGGATGAGCCGCCGTCCGCTCCCTTTCGTCCGGACTCGCGGGCGATCGCGAAGCCGATGACGACGGCGACGACGAGCGCGAAGATCGCGATGCGGGGCGTTCGGTTCATGATCGTTCTCCCGTGCGGGGCTGTGCGGCGTCCTCGGGATCTTGGGCCGCCTTCGCGCGCTCCTCGACCGCGGGGAGAACTTTCGCTTTCGCTTCGGCGAGGAAGCGGCGAAGCTCGACGCCGACGTACGGCCTCAGATCCTCCGGACGCGCGACGAAATCCCACATCCCGTCGATCTTCTCCCAGCGGACGGTCTTCCCGCCCGCCGTCTCGGCGAAGAGGAGCGTCGAACCCTCGAGATCGAACTCCTTCTCGAAGTGCGCGTTCTCCGTAAGCTCGAAATCGACCGCCTGCCATTCGAGCGTCCGGGCCTCGACGCGGTCGAGATAGCCTTCGTGGACCGCTTCTCGCGCCGCCTTTTCCAACCCGAGGCACGTGTAGCACCGGAGCGTGCGGTGAAAATAGTAAACGACGACGCGATCCGCGGCGGGCGCGGCTTCTTTCGAAGTCGGCGCCGGCGCCGCGAGCGTGTCGGTCGAGGCGATCGCACCGCCCGTTATGAAGAGAAGGAAGAGCGCCGGCGCGATCGCTGGAATTCGCTTTCGGACGCCGCTCGGTTCGCGATTGCTTCGCATGGCAGCGATCATTTGTCCTCCGCGCTCGCGAGGAGCGACACGATCTCCTCAACGGGGAGCACCTTGCCGGACGAGATGACCTTCCCGTCGATCGCGAGACCGGGGGTCATCGCGACGCCGTAATTCATGATGTCCTTCAGGTTCGTGACCTTCTCCACCTCGCACTCCACCCCGAGCTGCTGGACCGCGGTCCTCGCGTTCTGTTCGAGCTGCCGGCACTTCGGGCAGCCGGTTCCGAGAATCTGCACTTTCATCTTCCACCTCCGAAATCGGATGACGTCATCGCTCGGCTCATCGCGCTCCGATCCCCGGAGCCGGTCCCCGCGATTCCGAGAACGAGCGGCGCCGGCGATGCGAGCCGAGCGATCAGGCCGAGAAGAACGAACAACAGCGATAGATCAAATATCAAATATGCGTGCTTCGCGATCTCGGAGAAACCGCCCGCGTTCATCTGCATCGCGATGCCGGACGCGATCGCGGCGGTCAGCGAGAGCACGAGAAGCGAGCGGACGGCTCGAAGCAGCGACCTGGGTCCTCTCGCTTCCGGAGGAAGGAAACGGCCGCCCGCCGAAAGAAGCCCGAGGACGCCGAAGAAGAGGATCGCCGCGGCGAGAAGGAAATGGTTCCCGTCCAGCCAAGCCCTCGACGGAAGCGCGTAGCCTCGAAGCTCTTGCCGGAGAAGAAGAGGCGCGAGGCCGGCGAGGAGAGCGAGCGACAAGAGAAGGGGGGCCCGACCGGCCGCGCGGGGCGACAAGCCGCCCCACAGAACGACCGCCGCGCTCTGCGCGATCACCCGAGCCGCCGCGAGAAGCGCCGCCAAGAAGAGAAGAAGATAGAGGAAGGGTTTGAGGATCGCCTCCCGCGCGGCTCCGAGGATCGCTTCGGTCCGCGAGATGCCGAGGAGCTCGTGCTGGGCGATCAGGACCGGCTTCCCGTTTGCATCGAACGGCTCTCCGGCGACCGAAGCGAAGAACATCTCCGACGAGGGGGAGTGGCAATCCGTGCATCCGTGAGAGCCCAATGCCGCCCGCGCCGGATAGACGTCGTGGCTGTACTTGTGCACGTTCCCGTAAGGCGAAGCCTCCCAATCGCGTTTCGCGATCGTGCGAAACTCCGAACCCGACGCGTACACGCGGTCGTTCATCACCCAAACAACGCGTTTCCCCTGCATCGGGTAGCGGATCTCGTCGAGAAGCGACGTCACCGACTCGATCAGCGCGTCGATTTCGTCCGCTCGGTTCACCTCGATCATGCCGTCCCCGTTGTCGTCCGTGATCCGGGCGAGCGCGGGGTACTTGTTCGGGTCCGCGCGGTGCGACGTCCACATCTTCATGATGTCGCGCATCCGCGGCTGCTGGAGGGCGGATCGGCCCTCGATCTCGATCCCCGGCCAAGCGGTGTGGACGCGGTTCACGGGAAAGATCGTCCCTTTGTACCGCGCGAGAGCCGGCCGGAAGATCTCCGTCGGCTTGTCGTCGTAGCCCATCATGTCAAGATAGCCGTAGTGGTTGCGGAACTCCCCGTCGGGCCCGTAGAAAGTCCAGAGCTTTTTGCCTCCTGAAATATATGGAGACGGATTGTATACGTCCGAGGCCTGCACCGAGATCGGCATGACGGTGCGCTCGGGAATGTGGCAGGCCTGGCAGGAGATCTTGGTCAAATGGAGCGGCGGAAGTCCTCGGTGCTTCGGGATCGGGGCGCCGAGCCTCCCGGTGTCGTGGCAATCCGCGCAATCAATCACCGTGTTGTCGAGGTCGTCTCGCACGAGACCGCCCGGATCGTCTCCCTTGGCGATCTGATGAACCTCCCGCCCGGAGATTCTCGGATCGGTCGCGGAGGATCCCGCGGGATGGCAATCGACGCAGCGCATTCCGGCGCGGAGATGAACGTCCGTGCGCGCCCGATAGTTGGCCCCGCGCTTCTTCCACCCGGGCTGGGCGTGGCAACCGAGGCACGCCTCGTTGCGCGGCGATCGAACCATGCGAAGATCGACCGTCCCGTCCGAACGGAAACGGGTTCGGTCGTAGGCGACGCGGACCGCTTCTCCGTCTTTCGTCGAACCGCTCACCTCCGCGAGCGCCGATCCGGCCGTCGCCGCCCAGCGAAGATTGTGCGCCTCGATCGCTTTCACGCGGCGCGCGTACTCGTAGCCCGGAAGATGGCAGAGCAGGCAATCCGCTTCGAGGACGCCGGTCACGCTCCATCTCGCTCCGTGGTAGTCCCCGTCGAAGCGGTTCTCGCCGCTCGGCTCGAACCCGCTCGCGGGATCCGCCATTCTTTCGTCGTAACGGATCCCGTCGCGGTCGTACTCCGCCGGGCCGCCTCCCGGATGGCAGGCGCCGCAACCGTCCGTGAGAAATGTGAACGAGGTCATGTCGATCATCGAGGCATCGTCGTTCTCTTTCGCCGACAAGTATCGGTAGAGCGGCCCCGGGGAGCACCAATTCCCTCCGTAGTTCCCGGGCGATGACGCCCAACCGATCCGCGCGGCCTGCTCCTCCGTCGGGTGCTCCCCTTTCCCCTGGGTGAAGTGGTATCCCTCGGTGATCTTCGCGTAGTCGTGACAGCCGGCCGCCCCGCAGGTCTGCTTCGGCGAGTACGGGCTCCCCTCGTTCGCGCCGTGAACCGGGTCGATGGTTTGTCCCTGTTCATCCTTCAGGAAGAACGGCGGGCAGACGCCCCGCCCGCGATCGGAATCGGCCCCGGCCGAGCTTTCCGAAGGAAACGCAAAGGCGAAGAGGAGAAACGCGAGGCCGATGGAGAGATGCCCCGCAGAAGGTCGAGGCGCGCGGGCGACGAGCTCGAGATGATTCGGTCGCATGGGTTCTTCCTCAGGCCGGCCGGTTCGATCGGCTGGCGGCTTCGTCGAGCGACTTCTTCACGACGCGCGCGATCCCTTCATTCGAGACGACCTCCACTCGAGCGGCGCGCGGTCAGATCGATCCATAGATCAAACCGCTCACCGTCGCGATGACGACGACGATCGAGACGAAAACGGCGGTCTTCTTCGTTCCGATCACACTCCGGATCACGAGCATGCTCGGAAGGCTGAGGGCCGGCCCCGCGAGGAGAAGCGCGAGCGCCGGGCCTTTTCCCATTCCGCTTCCGATGAGCCCCTGCAGGATCGGCACCTCGGTCAGCGTCGCGAAGTACATGAAGGCGCCCGCCACGGACGCGAAGAGGTTCGCCGAAACGGAGTTTCCTCCGACCGCCCTCTCGACCCAGCCCGACGGGATGAGACCTTCATGATCGGGTCTTCCGAGAAGCGCCCCGGCGACGAGAACACCGAGGAGGAGAAGCGGAAGGATCTGCTTCGCGAAACTCCAGCTCGCCTGAAACCACTCCTCCGTCTCGCCTTTGCCGGAGAGGAGGGCGTGCGAAAGCCCGATCACGCCGGCGCCGAACGCGAGGAGCGGCCTCGAAGGGAAGAGGAGCGCGAGAAGAACGACCGGAAGCGCCGTCGCCAGAAGCCGCGTGCGGCTCACCCCGTACCACGCGGCGAGGATCGCGGCGAAGGCGATCGCGAACGCGCCCGTCAGGATCCACTTGGCGGAGTAGACGGCGTGCCACGCGCCCGACGTTGTCTCCGGCTTTCCCCAGTTCGCGAAGACGAGGACCCCAACCATCGAGGCGAAATAGAGCCCGTTCTGCCCGAGCGGGCGCGGCACCTCCGGCTCCGGCGCGGAGAGCGCGGCGTCCGACTTCGCCATCTCCTCCTTGCGGAAGAAGAGATGCATCAAGAGCCCGACGACGACGCTGAAGAGAACCGCGCCGACGGCCCGCGCGACGCCGAGCTCCGCCCCGAGGACGCGCGCCGTGAGGATGATCGCGAGCACGTTGATCGCCGGGCCCGAATAGAGAAAGGCCGCCGCCGGGCCGAGCCCCGCTCCCATCCGGTAGATCCCCGCGAAGAGGGGGAGAACCGTGCACGAACAGACCGCCAGAATCGTCCCGGAGACGCTCGCGACGCCGTAGGCAAGCACCTTGTTCGCGCGCGGGCCGAGATAACGCATGACCGCGGCTTGGCTCACGAAGACGGCAATCGCGCCCGCGATGAAGAACGCGGGGATGAGACAGAAGAGGACATGCTCGCGCGCGTACCAGCGGACGAGATGGAGGGACTCCCAGAGCGCGTTCGTGAAGCGGGCGGATCCGCGGAGCGCCTCGACCGGAAGGAAGAAGCTGGCGAGGAACACCGCGACGATGAGACCGAGCGCTTTCCATTCCTTGCGCGAGAACACCGAGTCTCCTCTTCTTACCCTTGGACGCCGGCGGAGCTGGCCGCGCCGGACGCCGAGAGCACCGACTCCACGCACGAGAAGAAGTTGAGAACGCAGGGGCAGCGGAGCGAGCAGAAGATCTGATTTCCCCGCTTTTCTTGCAGGACGATCCCCGCGTTCCGGAGAATGCTGATGTGTTTCGAGACGGTCGAGTTGTCCGCTCCGACCATCACGGCGAGCTCGCACACGCACCGTTCGCGCCGCGAGAGCTCGTCGACGATGAAGACCCTCGTCGGGTGCGCCATCGCCTTGATGATGCGGGCCCTGGTTTCGTTGCGCGCTTTGGTCTCCGCGTCCATCGTTCCCTCCAATCGGATGCTTGGCATTTTGGCAAAATTGCCAACAACTGTCAAGCCCTTTCTGGAACCGATTGCGGGCGAAGCAGGACGATTCTCTCGGCCGAGCGCCTGCCGGTCGACGACAGAAAGGCTTTATTTCAATGATGTTACGCGAGATGAGCGGCGGGACGTCCCGCGGCGTTTCCGGCGGTCTCTAGAACGGGAAGAGCCTCTCGCGGAGGGGCGGACGGTCCCCGACCGGCTTCCACTCCGCGCGTTCGGCGTAGGGATCCGAGAGGTCGAGCATCCGCTTTCCCCGGATGTCCGCGATCCGGTCCCAGTCGCACAGGTAGCCGTTCCGCGGCTCGCCCGCGAGGCGTCTCACTTCCCGCCCGCGCACGCGCGCCCGGCCTCTCTCCGGCGGCTCGTGGACGGCGCGGTCCACGTCGCCGAGATCGGGAACCCGGTGCCGAAGAACTCCCGCCCGGTCGAGCGCGGCGAAGATCCCCTCGTCGGAGAGCTCCGGGAACCGCGTCTCGATCTCGAAGAGCTGCTTTCGGAGATCGACGAGCGGACGTAGCTCCTCCCAGCTCGTGCCGTTTCGACGAAGGAGAGGGGTCGTCCTCTTGACGAAGTCTTGAACCGGCTCGGGAGCGTTCGGCGCGAGAACCTCCTCGACCAACACGCGTCTTCCTCCGAAGGGGGAACGCCGGACCGTGTCCATGAGCCTCGGAAGGACGGCGTTCCAGACGGAAGTCGATTGTAGGTCGATCCCCGCCTCGCGCGCGCGGTGCTCGTAGAGACTTCTCTTGATCGTCCAGTCGAGGGACGCGGAGAGCCGCGCGGGATCCGCCTCGAGATCGTTGAGGACGCGGCGCCACGCGACGCACAAGTCCCCCGCCCACGGAGGGAGGATCCCGTCGCCGAGATGGGCCTCGGCCGTCTCGAGGTAACGACGCTGAATGGAGATCGCCGTCTCTCTCCCGGACGAGGTCGGTACGGAGACGCGACACGTCGGGTCCTTGGCGAAGGCCTTCATCGCGCGGTAGGGAGAATTCGGCGCGGCGCCCGCGGCGGGAGCGAGGCCGCGGTCGATCATCGCGACGACGAGCGCGGTCGTTCCGACCTTGAGCCACGCGGCGAGATCGGACGAGAGGCTCTCCCCGCACACGAGGTGCAGCCGGTTGAATCCAGCGGAGAGCGGTTCGTTCTTGCGATGAACGATCGCGCGGCTTCTCCCGCTCTCGGAGGATCCGCGCTCGAGAAAATAGACGCGCGGGGAGAGGGAGAAGACGATCCCCGGCGAGTGCGGATCGAACCCCCCCGCGCCCGTGAAGACGATCCGGCTCACGAGGTGCGGCGCGATCTGCTCCGCCATGAGAACCGGGCGGCACCGATAGCCGTACGATTCGTGGCATCCCCACGTGTTCTTGCTTCCTGAATAGTCGACGTTCCCCTTCGTGAGGAAGACGCGGCGCGCCGAGGTTCCTTCGCCGCGGAGCTCCTGGGCGAGCCCGCGCACGATCCGCTCGCCCGCGCGGATGTAGCGGACTACATCGAGCGGGTCGTCGCATTCGGGGGTGCAGAACTCGGGATGCGCCCCGGAGTCGATGTAGAACATCCCCCCGTTCTCGAGGAAGAGCCCGCGCCCGTGATGGGCGGGGATTCCACGAAGACGCCGGAAGGCCGTCCTTAGCATCGCCTCCGCGAGCGCGCCGGAACCGACGGCGTTCCCTGCGGCGTCGAACCCGGAGATCGCGTACTCCGTCTCGACCCCCATGAGCGGGAAGGACAAGACTACTCGCCTCCTTCCTGCCGCGTCGCCTCGAGGAACTTCTCGCTGTCCATCGAAAGGACCTTGCGGATCGCCTCGTCTCCGGCTCGGAGGAGATGCGCCCCCGCCTCGCGGAGCGACCCGAGATCTCCGCCGCCTCCGTCCCCCGGCGTTCCCGTTCGGATCGCTGCCGCTTCTTCCCTTCGTTTCTCGCGCGTTTCCATCTTCTTTTCTCCTTCCGGCGCCAGCATCCCCTGCAGGCCTTCGCTTCGGATCCTAGCCTGGATCATGCATGCGTTTTCGTCGCGAGGATGCGGAGCGCATGCTGAGAGGCCGACCTGGACGAGCCGCTCCCGGAAGCGTAGCCCCGGAGCTACGCTCTAGGAAGCGGCGACGGAAGGGAGGCCTCGTAGGCCGCGATCCGCAGCCGCAGCAGGAAACGCGTGCATGATCCCTGCTAAACTGGCGGACCCTCCGCCAGATTCCTCACGATCTCCTCGATCGACGATCCGTTTCGGAACAAGGGCTCCGTCGCGGACCTTCCGAAGCCGAGCGGGTTCCAGAGGCGGACGGTTCTTCGGACCGCGCCGTCCGACAATCGAAAGCGGATCGAATCCCAGTCGACCGACTCCACCGTCTCCGGATCCGCGCGGCGAAGGAGCATCGCCCGCGTGAACGCCCTCGTCCCGCACGGAGGTTCATGCATGAACCGTTCGATGCTCGATTCGGAGATCGGCTTCTCCACCCTGCCGGCCCGGTCGTACGGCCAGAAAAGCCCCTCGTCCGGGTCGAGGCTCGAGTAGAGGTGGTCGAGCATCTTCATCTTCGGGGATCTCCAGTCGAGCTTTGGGTGCGCGTCCATCGCCCCGCGAAGGATCGAGAGCTTGAGCGCCCAGTCGACGCGGGGAGCGAGCGCGGAGAGATCCCGCCGCTCGAGCCGTTCGAGCGTTTCTCCCCAGAGATCGAGGATCTCCTTCGCGCCGGGGACCGCTCCGCCGCATTCGTCCCGCTCCGCGAAGCGTGCGGCGTTCTCGCGAAAGCGAAGCTGCAGCTCGACCGCCGTGAGCCGCTCCCCGGAGAGCAGGCGCGCGGGCCTCCGGAACTCGAGATCGCGGCTCCAGAGGCGAAGAGCGGCGAGGGGATCCTCGAGGATGAGGTCCGTCCCTCCCGCGAGACCCGCCTCGATCATCGCGAGGACGATCTGATAGACGCCCACCTTGAGCAGCGCGGCGGTATAGGCGAGCGTCGAGTCGTAGAAGATCACGTGCATCCGCGCCATGAAGTCGCGAAGCGTGAGGGCGCCTCCGCGGATCCATCCGCCCACGAGCGCCTCGTCGCGGCTGTTCACGATCGGACGGCGATAGGTCGTCTGCGGCCCGACCAGGCACTCGAAGAAGTCGGCGCGCTGAGAGATTTGGAAGTCGGTCGCGGGCGCTCCGTTCTCGCTTCCGACCTTCCCCTGTCCGGTGAAGACGATGCTCGAGACCATGTACGAAGCGAGCCAGAGAAGGTACTGCATCCTTCGGTCGAAGATGTCCTCATAGGCGCGGCGCGCGACGAGAAGATCGAGATGCGCCCCGTAAGAATGTCCGAGGCCGTCGCTGCTGTTCACGAGGATCCGGATCTTGCGCTCGGGTTCTCTCCTCGCGTTCGCGCTCCGAAGCGCGGAGCGCGCGATTCGAAGCATCGCGTGCCACGCGGCGACGTGCTCGCGCGCGTCGAGAACCTCGGGAAGGCAAAGCTCCAGATGGTCCAGGTCGATGTAGGCGCAGCCTCCGTTCCCCGAAAGAAACACGCGGCCGATGTCCCGCGGATCGTCCTCGGCGGCGGGCGGCTCCCCGCCCCGCACGCGCACGCCTCCACCCTCGGAGCCGTTGCCGCCGCCGGTTCGTGTCCACCGCTCGTTTCGGCCCGGGATTCCGCGGATCTCGCGAAGGAGCGCGCGGGAGGCCTCGCGGCCGCTCCCGGACGGGCTCCACGCGCCGTCGACGAAGTTGGCGACCTCGACATCGGCCCCGCACAGTTTCGGAAGAACGGTCGGCCGTTTCATGTCGATCCCTCCGCGGGACGCGCCGCGGTCAGCGTCCGTCGAGGTAGCGGTACATGCGCGGGACCTTCCGCCGGACCGGCTCGATCGCGACGATGTCGAGATCCTGCGGCAGCCCCGCCAGGTAGTCGCGGCAGTTCCTCGGCGTGAGGAACGACGCGAGCGATTCCATCTCCTCCGCGGTCGCCGAAATCACATCCTCGAGAAGGATTCCCTCCTCTCCGCGCTCCGTCTCGCGAAGACACGCGCTCTCCTTCGACGCCAGCGCGATCTTCGCGATCCCCGCTCCGCTGATGAGGTCGCGCGCGCGCACGGTCTTTCTGGATCCGTCGCGGAAGGTGAGCGACGCGAGATCGCTCTCCCCGTTCGGCGAGTAGATGCGCGCGAGCGCCGCCTCGATGATCGTGCGGCGGCTCTCGGCGGCGTCGCATCCGTTCGACGCGTAGGGAATCTCCGTTTCGAAGTGTTTCTCGAAGATCTCGCGCGCCGCGTCGCGATTCGGTCTCGGGATTCGGATCGGCTTGTCGCCCATCCGCCCGGACCGGGTGAGCGCCGGGCCGAGCCGGTCGGGTCGGTTCGTCGCGCCGATCACCACGATGTTGCCGCGCGATTCGAGGCCGTCGAGTTCGGTGAGAAACGCCTTGAGGAC
Organism: Gemmatimonadota bacterium; assembly: GCA_020061515.1. Classification (GTDB taxonomy): domain Bacteria; phylum Orphanbacterota; class Orphanbacteria; order Orphanbacterales; family Orphanbacteraceae; genus VGIW01. The sequence continues at coordinate 10,670 of JAGUYC010000238.1, read as the reverse complement.
GCGGTCGCCGACGTCGGGCGCGATGCCGCCGCGCCCCTCCTCGCCGATCGCGTCGATCTCGTCGAAGAAGAGGACCACCGGACGGTCCGGATCCTCGGCGCCCGCCTCGCGCGCGACGCGGAAGACCTCGCGGTAGTTCGCCTCGCTCTGCGCGTACCACATCGAGTGCAGGCTCGCCGGCTTGATGTTCATGAAGAGCGAGCGGCCGGACGGCGAGCCCGCCGCGAGCCAGTTGGCGATCGCCTTGACGAGGAGGGTCTTGCCGTTCCCCGGAGGCCCGACGAGAAGCGCCGATCCCCTCCGCCGGAGCGCGTACTTGCGCGCGGTCTCTCGGCGCGTCCATCCGAAGGCGAGCATCCTCTTCAGCGTTTCGATCTCCTCGTCGAGCCCGCCGATGTCGTCGAACGTCTCCGAAGGCGTCTCTTCAAGGAACGAGCCCTCTCCCTTCGAGCGGTCGATCTTCTCGTGCGCGATCCAGAGCGCGCGGTCGTACCGAACGAGATCCCCGGCGCGGAGCGTCTCCAAGCGAAGCCTCGCGCTTCGATCGACGATCACCTCCTCGTCGCCGCGGCACGTGAGCACGAGCCTTCCGTCGGCGGTCAGGCGGCTGAAGAGCGCGGTCTCGCCCGGCGGGAGCGCGCCGGACGCTGAGCGGGAGAGGATCGTATTCTGTTCGTTGCTGAGGAGCACCTCGTCCCCGATCTCGAGCGGCCCGACCTCGTTCTCGTTCGAGATCGTCACGACCCGCCGGGAGGATTGGCAGCCGACCAGCGCGCGCGTCCGATCGTCGGACACGTAGCGAAGGAAGACCGCCGGATGCAGGGGAGGCGCGAGGACCTTCTCGAAGAGCGCCTTCATCCGGTTCTGCGCTTCTTCCGCCTGCTCGAGGCCGCTCCGACAACGAGCGATCTCCTCGAGAAGGAACCGGTCGATCCTCTCCAACTTCTCGCGGTCGGTCCCGTCTCCCCGGAAGATCTGAAGGTGCCGGATCCTCTCGTCGAGGCTCGGCCCGTTCCCCGGGGACGCGAGGAGCGGGCGGAGAAACGCGCGCATCTCGATCATCTCTCGAATCCTGCGGCTCATGATTCACACCTCGGCAGTTCGTTCTTCAATTGCGATCCGCATCCGCGACGCCGGCGTCTCGTCGCGTGAAACCCGCGCCGCGCGATCTCTCCCCGTCTCCATCCGTAACAGGAGATCGCCGGAGCCGAGTCGCCTGGGTCGGTGACCACGAGAGCCAGATGGAAAGCGGCCGGGAAGACGGCTCGGTGGACGAGCCGGTCCTGGGAGGAGAAGAACCCGTCCGCGCGCGCGCGGGACTTCTCGCCCCCTTCGGATCCCTCCGCGCTCTCCCGTCCCCAGATTCCGATCGGGTGGGAGTGGTACCAGCCGACCGGGATCTCCCCGCGGTTTCTACGCGCGAGAACCCGGCGGACGTCCGTCCAGGTTTCCGGCGTGAAGATCACCTTCTCCTTCTCCGCCCTCGTGTGCCGCGCGGGGATCTGCGCGGTCGCCTCGACGAAGGCCTCGGGAACGCTCCGGTCGAGGCGGAGATAGCCGGCGAGGATCCCGGCCGTCTCGACCCCCCTCTCCGCGGCGGCGCGGCAGAGGGCCGTCGCCTCCTCCAGCACGGCCCCCGGGACGAAGAAGGGGAAGTCCTCCTCCGCCGGGTCTCCGGCCGTGGCCGCGCCCCCCAGGAACGAAGAGAGCCTCGACTCCCGCGCGGAGAACGGGGTTCTCGTCTCGACGACCCGAAACTTCATGCGTCGAGCATCGATCGGCCGCGGGGGAGAGCGAAGCGCCTTTACCGCGTACAGGAAAGGATCGCCGGCGCGGAGGAGCTTCTTCTCGACCAGGCGCTCGGCCTCCTTCTCCGCTCGATCGCGGAAGTACGCGATCGGAAACGAGGAGGAAGCCCGCGCGGCGATCGATTCGATCTCCACGACGAAGCTCTCCACGCTCGGCTCTCCCGCGCGGGGATCCCAGACGGGACGGATCGCGATCCGCTCCCCGGAGGCTTCCGCGGGAAGACGGAGGCTTCGAAGGGCGGAGAAGCGCGCCCACTCGATCGCCGGCTCCCAATCCGGACGAATCGCAACCTCGTCCAACCGGCCGCCGTCGTCTCCGTAGAAGACCAGGCGGTACTCGTGCTCGCTCATGCTCTTGTCCCCGCGGTCCCTCGCGGAACGACCCGCGCGGGAGAGGCCGCCTGTATCAGCGGCTGCCGGCCTCGATGTTCGGGAGGAGCGTGAGAAGATCTCCCGATTCGAGCGCCTCGCCGACCGTCTCGGACGCGTGCAGATGGCGCCCCTCGCGCTCGAGCCGCGCGTGATAGGCGAGAGGTCTTCCCGCCGTGTCGGCGGCCGGCATGCGCATCGCATCCAGAAGGTTCTCCACCAGCTCGCCGACCGTCATCTCTTCTTCGAGATCCGAAAGGCTGAGCTTCTTCTGGCGGCTGACGTCCGTCGCCTCGATCGTGAGCGTGCTTTCCCGTGTCGACATGTTCGTCCTCCTCGTGTCTTAGGTTTGTCTCTGTTCCAGCGCCGCCGGGACGGGCCGGAAGGTCCATCCGAGCGAGCGCGCGTACGCCGAAGCGATGCGTTCCGTTCGAAAGCGCGGCGTCTCCCTGCCGCAGGCGAAGAGCGCGGCGGAGAGCGCCTGAAGCGCGTGATCGATCGCGCGGCCCGACGGGGACCCGAGGAGCGCGACCTCGAAGTCGAGCACGTATCCGCCGTCGTCTTCCTTCTCCGCGGCCGGCCTCGCGAGCCGAATCCCGGAGAAGGCTCGAAGAAGGAAGAGTCCGGCCGTCTCCAGGACGTGTTCCTCGCCCGGGCCGAAGCGTCCGATCCGCGCGGTGACGCGGACGCTCCCGTCCTCGATGCGCCTCGCGAACGCCCGGCGCGGCCCGCGGGAGGTCTCGAGATCGACCGAGAGGGCGCCGTCCGAGCGCCTCTCGAAAGCCCAGCCGGCCTCCTCGATCGACTCCGCGAGAGCCTTCTCCTCCGGGTCGTTCGCCGTTCCGGGCTCGCCGCCGGCGCGCGCGGGTCGGCCCGCGCTCGGCTCCTTCCCGCGAACCCGGTCGAGGATGTCCGGAAACGATTGAAAGCCGAACCATGTATCCGTGATCCATCGCTCGCAATCGACGCCGATCTCGGCGGGGATCTCCGCCCGGAGGATCGCTTTCCCCGCGTCCGAGAGAACGGCCTTCGCCGCCCCCGCGAGAAGCCGGTTCGCGAGAAGGAGCGATCCCCTCGACGTGTCGTCCGGCGTCCGCGCGGCCGTCTCGAGAAGAACCCACGAGCCGCGCAGCTCCGCGCTCGCCGCCGCGCCTTCTTCTCTGCTTCCACCGAGGCGCCATCGCGCAGTTCCGGTCCTCTCGATCCGCTCCGCGAGCCCGACGAGAATCGTCTCGATCCGTTCGGCGGTCTTTTCGCGCGTCATCGCCTATCTCCACACGCGGCCGGCCGTCTCTTGAGCGGCCGCGGATCCACCGGATATCGCTCGGGATGATTGCGCGCCCATTCGCACGCCTCGGGGTTGAGCGCGTCGTCCTCGCGGAGCGTCCGCTTCTTCCCCGACAGCAGATCGAAGATCTGGTAGAGAAGGTCCGCCAGATGCGTGCCCGGACTCAGCCGTCCGATGCAGATCACCGGGAAGCGGATGTTCGGGTGAAACGCTTCAGGCGTCATCCAGTGGAGTACCTCCGTCGGACTCGCCCGCCTCAAGTAGTCGGGCGGGAAGTGGATCCCCGCCTGAAAGCGCTCCGCAATCGCGATCTCGGCGTTTCGATTCTTCACGAGACCCTTGCAGCGAAATGTCGCGAGGTATCGGCGGGCGGGGCGAGGCCCGATCGGCGCGAGATCCAAGAGGTCGGATGCCGCGGCGAGCGCGAGTCCTTCTTCCTCCTGTGCGGCGAGAAACGATTCGTAGATTCGATCGGTCATGGCGTCTTCCTTTTCGCTTCGCCCGCGGTTTCGCGGCGCCTCGATGCGAGTCTAAACCGCACCGGAAGGCGCTCTCCCGAGGGAGGCTCGATGACGGCGGGCCGGGCCGCCAAGCGGCCGAGCCTCGGGCGGTTCCCCGACGCGGACGATCGGAAATCACGCGCGATCATCCGGCGATCACCTCGACGAAATGCTCCGCGCCGTTTCCGAACACGCGGAGGATGTCCTGCGGGCGCACGCCAATTTCTCGAAGCGGCCGCCGAAGGACCGAGTCCGGAATCTCCCCGCTCGAAAGACGATCGGCAACGTCGAATCCGGCGGCGACGCGCGCGCCTCCGCACGTGCAACAGTTGCGGTCCGCCGCGGCGATCGACCGCTGAAGCCGCCAGACCTCCTGCGTCTCGCCGCACGCGGCGCACGTGAGCCTTCTCACGAACCGGCTTCCGAGAACCTGAAGGACGGAATCGGCGTTTCCTCGCGCGCTGATCCGGAACGCCGGCAACTCGAAGAGCGACGCGCTTTCCGGAACGCCGATCGCCTTGTCAAGCGCCCAGACCGAGTGATCCATGAGGCAGTCCGGATTGCGCCTCGTGCTCGTTCGAAAGAGCCGGTTGTGCCGCGCATCGACGAGAAGCTCCTCGGCGGCGGACGCGGGATCGAAGACGCCGTCGAGCACCTTCCTGCACTCCGCGATTTGGAGGGACGCCGCGAGCGCCCCGAGATGCGACGGCGCGTTCGTCGGGAATCCGTTCGAAGCGGCGCCTTCCAAGCTCGAGCACGGGTACTTCTGTTCGATCAGCTCGTAGTCGCGATTTCCCCACCCGCATTCGAGACACGGATTCTCCCCGCTCGGGAGATAGACGTTGATCCTCGCGAGAAGATTGTCGCCGTCCACGCCCGCGTCGATCCAAGGCGCGCCGAGCCGCCAAGCGATCTCGTTGACGTACTGCCGGGCGCTCCGCGAATCGAGGCAGGCGAGCACCGCGTCCGCGCGAAGGAGACCGGCGGGGATCTCCTCCGCGCGGTGGGGGAGCGCGACCACACGAAGACTCGGGTTCACGCGGCGCATCCGCCTCGCCTGAACCGCGACCTTCCGCTCACCGATGTCCGGGAGCGTGATGTCCTGGCTGTAGAGGTTGGACGGCTCGTACGAATCCCCGTCGATGAGGACCGCCTGTTCCACATCCTTCATTCGCGCGAGATGGGGGAGAAGGTGCGAGCCGATAACGCCTCCCGCTCCGACGACCGCCACTCGCTTGCTCGGTCGGGATGCGAGCCTTCCATTTGCGCCGATGCTCGGCGATTCAGAATTCATCGGGACTCCATTCCGGTTCGTCCGCGAGAGAGGTGCTCCCTCCGCAGACCGCGCACCCATCGGCATAGGTCCAACACGCGTACCCTTCGCCGAGGAGATGATGGTGAAGAACGCCGCAGCGCGGGCATCGGACGACCGTCTCTCCGTCTCGAATCGTCCGAAGACAGCGCGGGCACCGTGCGGACGACGCCTCTTTCGAATCGGGTCGAAACGTCTCCGGCCTCGCCGCGCGCTCCGCGGAGAAATAGAAGATCCCGGATCCGCTCACGCGGATCTCGTCGCCGTCTTCGAGCAGCCGGATGCCCGCGGAGACGGGAAGACCGTTGACGAGAACGCCGCTCCGCGAGGGAGAGAGAAGAAGCCAGCCCCCTTCGTTCCATCCGGCGTCGTCCGGGGAATCGCTTGATACAAGAACCGTTTCGCAGGCAGCCGAATCGATCGTTCCCGCGGCGTTCAGGGCCCTCAGGGGGTTCGCCGAGAGAGGGTAGAAGCTCGCGGACGGAACCAGCGGAAGAACCGCCCATTCCCCTGAGTCATCCTTGATCCAAAGACGCGCCATACGGTTGTTTCTCCTTCGCGGCGCGCGCGCTCGATGGCGATCGTACCGCGCGCCGAGCCCGACCCGCCCTTCCGGGGCGCGATCACCGGGGTGGAGGATCCCCGGGCCGTTGCCGGATCTCGGGTTACCGTCTTCGATCCGGGCCGGGTGACGCCGGATCTCTCCAAGATCACGAACGCCCGGTCGTTTCCTTGATCCGCAAAGCGAAACGATACCCGTCTCCTCTTCGCGTCTGAACGAGCTCCGGATTCACGCCGTTCCGACTGAGACGGTCGCGAAGCCTGCACACTCCCTGAGCCAGCGCGCGGGGCGAGACGTTCTTCCCAAGACGCTTGCGGAGAGCGAAACGGATCTCGCCCGGCGTCTTCCATCCGACGAAGCCGTCGGGCGAGTTCCTTCCTCCGGGCTCCGCGAGGAGAGCGAGAAGCTCGGCGCCCATCCTCGGCATCTCGAACGAGTCGCCGCCCTCGACGCGCACGCGCGCCGATCCGTCCGGAGCCGGATCGATCGTGAGCGACGCGACGCCGCGCCGCGCGATTTCTTCGAGCAGCCTGCGCTTCTTCCTCGATCGAGGCCGCGGGACGCAGCGCCCTTCCGTCGCGATCGGAAGGCGAAACGCATTGCCGGCGAGCACGGAGAGAAGCCCGCGGGCGAGCTCCACCCAATCCTCGGCCTCGAGCGCGATCTCGTCCGCCAACAGCTCCGTTCGCTCCGAGAGACGCACGACTTCTCTCTCTTTTCGAATGATGGCCTCCATGACCTCCATCATCTTGTTCAAGATCTCCTGGGCTTCGACTTTCGGGTCTTTCTCGGGCAAGAACATGCGAGGTCTCCTCCGGTCCGACGGGGGATCGGGCGGCCCGCGCGGGACACGCGATCCGGCGGCCGTTCCGATCGCGTCTTCGAACTCCGCGCGCGGCTGACGTTCACCGGTATCGGCGCTTCCCTTTGGGAGGCCGAACCGCGCCGACCGAGCGGTCGATCGGTCTTCGCTCAAAGTCAGCGTAATTCCCGAGGCCTCGACCGTGGTTTTGGGGCGGGAAGAAACCGGTCGCGAAACTTCTTTCGCCGCGAAACCGCGCGAAGCCGGCGTCGTGCGACACCGGCTTTGCGGGCGAGAGGATAGGAAGACCGAGACTAGCTGGCGCGGCGGATCGCCGCCTCCTCGATCGGGACGCTCAAGAGCATGCGGACCTCCCAATCGTCCACGAAACGAAGGTCGTTCGGGCGACGGGGAATCCGTCCCTGCTTCATCTCCGCCATGACGAACCGAGAGGAGCGGATCTCCAGCTCCTTTCGGAAGCGGGTGGCGAGAAGACGCGCCCAGAAGAGCGTCTCGTTCCCGCCGACGCCGAAGGCAGCCAAGAGCTGCGGGCCGTTCGGCCACGGTTCGGATAGGAAGATAAGGAAGAGCGCCGTGCGACGGTCTCCTTCGAACTCCTTCCAACGGCCCTTTTCGTGGCTTCTGACGAACCGGTAATCCGCAGATTGGTTCTGCCGAAATTGGATCTGCGCGCGGTCCGCGTATTTCGGGGGCAGACGATCCGCCAGGAACCGCGCGAGCTTGATCATGTCCCTCGAGCACATCTCGAAGCACACCCGAAGGGACACGAAGATCTTGGCCTCGAGCATCGTGTAGCTGGGGCACGAGGCCCTGCGAGGCTTGCTGTACACATCGTCCATCGGGGGACGAGTGGTCACGAGCAGAATGTCCGACGGCTTCAGAAAGGAATCGTCGATCGGAACGAGGTTCTCAGGTTCAGGAATCGGCGTGTTGATGAAGATCTCGCCGCGCCGGTAACCCTCTTCGTAGAACACGGATGCGATGAAGTTGAACGCCTCTCCGTCCCTGAGCGAGTGGATGTCCACCTTTCGGTCGGGACGTTCCCCCCATCGGTATCCGAATCGATAGCAGTGCTTCGTGTCCACGGTCCTTCACCCTCCTCGCGGCTGTCGGACCGATCGCTCGCACCCGATTCCGGGCGGTTGCCCGGGTCCCCGCTTCCGCTCCCGGCGGAAACAGAGACAAAAATGCCTTGTTTTGTTGATGCTCTCCTTTTCGATACTTTAGAGATTGGGTTGTTTCTCGGGTAGAAACGACCGACCCGACGCTCCGCTCCTCTGCCGATGTTGACAGCTTAGCGCGAAGCGGGCGAACTGTCAATCCCCCCTTCTTCCTCGACGAACGGAAAAGGGCGCGGCGGCGAGGGTTGCGCCGCTCTCGCAGCGGCGGGAATCAATCGCACGCCACCGACGAGACATGAAACATGAACGCTCCGTCAACCGTTGACCGGGGTTCACCAATTCGGCTGCGGGCTTTCATTCGAAGCCGTCCTCGGATCTTCCCGCCGCCGCGCCGTTGTGCTACGATCGCATCGAAAGGAAGAGAGAGCAAATGCGCGCCGAGGAGAAGCCGATCGGAAGCGGCCGTCTCGAGGTCCGAGATCTCTCGATGACGCTCGGGGGGAAACCGGTTCTTCAACACGTGACGATCGATTTCTGGCCGGGCCATGTGCACGCGCTCATCGGCCCGAACGGAGCGGGGAAGTCGACGCTCGCGAGCACGATCATGGGCCTCGCCGGCTATCAGGACTACGAGGGGGACGTGCTCCTCGACGGCGAGTCGCTCCGCGAGGTTCCGGTCGACGAGAGGGCCCGCCGCGGGATCACGCTCGGCTGGCAAGAGCCCGCCCGTTTCGAGGGGCTCCTCGTGCGCGACTACATTCTCGCCGGCGCGAAGAACGGCTCGGACGAGAAGGTGCGGGACGCGCTCCTCCGCGTCGGCCTCGATCCGGAGCGGTACGCCTCGCGCGCGGTGGACAAGACCCTGAGCGGCGGAGAACGGAAGCGCATCGAGCTCGCCTCGATCCTCGCCATGAAGCCGCGCATCGTTCTCATGGACGAACCGGATTCCGGGATCGACGTGGATGCCCTGAACCGCATCTTCGACGCGATTCGGGATCTCAAGGCGCGCGGGGCGACCGTGATCCTCATCACGCACAGCCTCACCGTTCTCAAGCAGGCCGAGCACGCGTTCCTCTTCTGCAACGGCAAGCTGATCGACAAAGGTTCGATCGATCGGATCGGCCGCTACTTCGAGAACCAGTGCCTTCCTTGCGATCATCAAGACGGCCGGGAGTCGCCGTTTCCGGTGCGCGAATCTTGAGCGAGAACTCCACCATCCGGGCGCTGCTCGATTCGGCCGGCCTGCACGAGCCGGGGACGGATGCGGCGCGCGTCATTGTCCACGGAAACCGCGTGATCGGGAGCCGTCTCGTCCGCGGTCTCGAGGTGGACGCGCGCGAGACGGCGGACGGAATCGAGGCGGACATCTCCGTGCGGGGAGGCGTGCGCATCGAGACGCCGATCCACATGTGCTTCGGGATGCTTCCGGAGACCGGAAAGCAGCACATCGTTCTTCGCGTGCGGATGGGGAAGGGGGCGGCGGCTTCGATCCTCGCGCACTGCGTCTTCCCGAACGCCCTCGACATCACGCACTCGATGGACGCGGAGATCGAGGTCGGCGACGGAGCGGATTACTCCTACTTCGAGCGCCACGTCCACGGCAGAGAGGGCGGGGTTCTCGTCCTTCCAAAGGCGCGGGTCCGCGTGGGGGAGAACGCGCGTTTCAAGACCGAGTTCGAGCTGATCAAGGGACGCGTCGGAAGGATCGACGTCGATTACGAAACGCATGTCGGCCCGAGAGGCGTTCTCGAGATGATCGCGCGGATCAGCGGCCGCGGAGACGATCGGATTCGCATCAGCGAGACGGGAATCCTCGACGGAGAGGGCTCGCGCGGCGTCCTCAAGAGCCACATTGCCTTGCGCGACCGCGCGAGGGCGGAGATCCACAATCGTCTCGTGGCGAACGCCGCCCATGCGCGCGGTCACGTCGACTGCAAGGAGATCGTTCAGGACGAGGCGGCCGCTTCCGCGATACCGATCGTCGAGGTGAACCACCCCAAAGCTCATGTCACCCACGAGGCGTCGATCGGGAGCGTCGACTCGAAGCAGCTCGAAACCCTCATGGCCCGCGGTCTCACCGAGGACGACGCGGTCGAGCGGATCATCCGGGGATTGCTGGGCTGAGGCGCGGGGCCTCGTTCCGGTGGGAAGGAGCGTATCCTACCGTTCGGAGCGCTCGATCATGCCGGCGACCCGGTACCCGCACGCCTCCGCCGCGGCGAGAAGACGGTCCCCCGCCTCGAAAATCTCCCGAACCGACCGCCGGTCAAGCCGTCCCGCTCTTTGCACGGAGAGGAGCGCGGCCGGCGCGAGCGCTCGCGTCATTCCCTCGATCCGTTCTTTGTTGAAGTAAGAAACACCTGCGTGCTCGTGGAACGCGAGACACTCCGCGACGGCCGCGTCGGCGAAGAGATTCGCGAGAAACGCGCCGGGCACCGCGCGCGATGCTTCCGCGGCCCATTCGTCTCCCCAAACGGCCGCGATCGCCGCGAGGAGAGCCTCGATGCGGGCGGCGCCGACGTCACCGGCGGGTCCCGCGAACGCCTCGGCCGCCTTCCGGTCGAGGAGCCAATCCTTGATGAGCGAAGAGAGATGCCGTCGCGGGCCGGCCGGGCTCTCGGCCGCTTCCGCACCGGCGAGGCTCCCCGCCGCGCGGAGCGCGACGGAGAGAAGAAGCGATCGAAGGAGCGAGGAGCTGTTCCGCCAGTCCCGTTCCGCTTCGATCCGTTCTCTCGCTCCGCGTCGGGAACCGGGCTCGGCGAAGATCCGTCTCGGATGAAGAAGAAAAGCGATCTCCGAGGAGGCGCTTCTCGCGGCCTTCTCGGCGCGCGAGGGCTTTCCGGGCTCCGCGCCCGGAGAGCCCGAGAAGACGGCCGCCGCCTCCAGG
>JAGUYC010000286.1 GCA_020061515.1 Gemmatimonadota bacterium | reverse complement strand
GTGGCCGTGGGCGTGGAGCACGTGCGCGTTCGTCCCCCGCAGGATTCGCTTGAGGGCGCCGGCGATCGCGCGGGCGCCGTGCGTCCGCTCGTCGACGAGATCGACGCGGAGGCCCGCCTCGCGAAGCTCCTCGAGAAGACGCCCCTCGCGGAAGACGACGGCGCTCCCCTCGATCCGAGAAGAGACGGCGATCCCCCGCGCGAGGACGGCGGAGACCGCCTCCTTCCCCCCCCAGAGGTCCCCCGAGCAGATTTGACAGACCCGCGTCTTTTCCATATCGGGCCGGGCGCCGATCGGACGCCGCCGATCTCCTTTAGGTTCAAACCAAATCTCTTGCCGCCGCCCGCCGCGGCCGATTGTAACCCAGATTTTGGTCTCGGCGAACACGCTCCTCGCGGGCCGCTCAGCGGAAAAGCGCCCCCGGGATCTTCCCGCGCCCCCCGGGACCGGCCGTTGGCGTCCGATCGCGCCCCGCCGACACGGTCGATTCCCCCGCTCGGAGATGGTACAATCCCGCCCATTCGACGGCGACGCGGGAGAGGCTTGCCGGGCCATCCGCTGCGGCGGAGAAGAAGGAGGCTGATGGGTAAGAAGGTCATCGGGGCGGTCGGCAAGAACGCGTCGGGGAAAGACACGGTTCTCGACATCCTCGCCAAGCATTACGGGGTCCCATTGATCTCGATGGGGGACATCGTCCGCGACATCGCGCGCGGGAAGGGGATCGAACCGACGAGGGAGAACCTCAACGAGATCTCGCGCTCGCACTTCGAGAAGCACGGACCGGACTACTTCATCAAGATGGTGATCGATCGCATCGACGCCTCCGGCGCCCCTTTCACGGTCGTGGCCGGCATTCGAACGTATCTGGACGCCAAAAACCTCCGCGATCGTTACGGGCGCGACTTTCTCCTCATTCACGTCGTCGTTTTGGACGATTCGGTCCGCATGCGGAGGGCGCTCGGGCGCGGAACCCTGCGCGACCCGAAGACGATGGAGGAGCTTCACGAGCACGACGCGCGCGAAGAGAGGATCTTCGGCATCGAGAAGGCCGCGACGCTCGCCACGTCCACGATCGCCAACGACAGCGGTCTCGCGGAGCTGGAGGAGAAGATCGAGCGGTGGGTCGCGGAGAACCTGCCGGAGATCGCGGGAGAGAGTGAATAGAAGAGGTCCGCGGCGCGGCGGATCCAATTCGACGTAGCCGAGAGCGCGAAGCTCGGCGATGACCTCCTCCTCCATATCCACAACCTCCTCCCCTTGCGTACTCCTTCCCGTGCGATCGAGAATGCCGAGATACCAATCGCGGAGCAGGAGGGACATCTCGGCGACGATTTCCGGACGGTCTTCCGCGAGGTTTCGCCCCCTCCCTTTCACCTCGCGCGGCCAGTCGCGTCCGGGCGCCCGAACGAGAAGCGGAATGTGGATCAGCTCCTCGTGGAGCGTGTGCCCGTGCTCGAAACCGCCGTGCTCCCAGAACTCCTCCCCGTGATCGGCCGTGACGACGACCACGGTCTCCTCCGCAAGGCCCGTCGCATCGAGGGACGTGAGAAGAGACCCGACCGAGGGGAGCGTCCACGGAGCGGGGGCGCTCGTGTTCACGAGGGAGGCCGCCGAAGCCGCGAAGCGGTCGAGGTTCGGGGCAACCGGCCCCTCCGGCGTCTTCCGGCCGACCTCGTCGAAGCGGTATGTGTCGATCAAGAGGACGACGGCGTTTCGCGCCCGCCGGGGGTGCTCCCCCCGCACGCGGCGGCAAGAAGAAGCGAGAACAAAAGCCCGAGAACTCGAATACTTCTCATCGGATCCAGCTAACCACAAGCGGCCGCTCTCCTCCACCCGAAAGGGGTTTCGTGTTGCTCCCCCGACCCCCTCCCTGTAGCCTCGGCTCATGAGCCGTCCGGGAACGACGCGCGCTCGCCTCCCCTTCGCGGCGATCTATCTTCTCGCGCTCCTCGTCCAGATCCTTTATATCCTTTCGATTCAAAACGAGCCGACCTTCCGCTCGCCGATCGTGGACGGCGCGGTCTACCTCGCCGACGCGCGGGCGTTTCACGAAAGCGGGAGCCTTCCGGAGGCGCCGTTCCGCTACGCCCCCCTCTATCCGGTCCTCCTCGGGATTTGGCACGCGCTGGGGGGGGGCGATCTTCTCGCGACGCACATCCTCCAGGCCCTCTTCTCTTCGCTCGCCGCGCCTCTCGCCGCGCTCCTCGCGGCCGCGGTCTTTGGGCGCGCGGAGGGGATCCTCGCCGGGCTTCTCTCGGCGCTTTATTGGCCTTTCATCTACTTCGGCGGGGAACTTCTTTCCGAGCCGGTCTTCCTTCCGCTCTTCCTCGGATTCCTGGTCCTCGTCGCACGCGAGGGGGGGAACGGGCGGACCCTCGGCGCGGGAATTCTTCTCGGGATCGCATCGGCCGCGCGGCCGAACGCTCTTCTTCTTCTTCCCGCGTTCGCGGCGCGCGAGATCATCCGCCGGCGCGTCCGGCGCGGTCTCCTTCTCGCGGCCGGCTGCGCGATCCCGCTCCTTCCCGTCTTCGCGTACAACCTCGCCGCGGGGAAGGACGCGGTGCTCGTCTCGACGAGCGCCGGGATCAACTTCTACATCGGCAACAACGAACACGCGAACGGTCGCGACTCGGACTTCCCCGGAATCGTGCAGTGGACCTTCGAGAAGATCCACCGCCTCGCGGAGACCGAAGAGGGAAGACGCCTTCGGCCCTCGGAGGTCTCCGGTTTCTACATGCGCAAGGGGCTCGCGTTCGCCGCCGAGAAGCCGGGCGCCTTCCTCGCTCTGAACGCGCGGAAGCTCGCGCACCTCTTCTCCTCGTACGAGATCCCGAACATCGAGGACCCGAACTTCTACCGAGAGCGCTCGCGCATCCTCTCCTTCCCGCTTCTCTTTTCCTTCGGGATCGTCGCGCCCCTCGCCGCCGCAGGGCTCTTCGGACGGCGGCGCCGGGAGCGGGAAGGTCCGCTCCTTCTCGCCGGAGCGGTGTACGCCCTCTCGATCGTTCTCTTCTTCGTGAACGCGAGGTACCGGCTCCCTCTCGTCCCGATCCTCGTCGTGTACGCCTCGGCGGGGCTCGCGGCGATCGTACGGGCCCTGCTCGGTCCCCGCGGGACGCTCGTCCGCCCCCTCGCCCTCCTCGCCGCGGCTCTTCTTCTCGTCAACTGGAACCCGATCGAGCCGGAGGCGGACGAATCGCAGACGCGCTTCAACGAGGGATGGGCCGCGCAGAAGAACGGGGATTTCGATCGGGCGCTCGAGGAATACGCCCGCGTGGACCGATCGAGCGCTTGGTACGCCCCCGCGCTCAACAACCGCGCGGTCCTCGCGATGACGCGGGACGAGCTCGACGCGGCGATCGAGGATTTGCTTCACGCGGTGACGATCGATTCCACGTATTTCGACGCATGGTCGAATCTGGGCCGCGCCCGCTATCGAGCCGGCCGCATGCGCGAGGCGGCGGCGGCTTTCGAGCGGGCCGCGGGGCTCTGGCCGTACGATCCGGCCTTCCACACGAACCTCGGCCTCGCCCGGAAGGCGGAGGGGGATCTCGGGGGGGCGGCGCGGGCCTTCGGAGCGGCGCTCGAGGCGGACGAGACGTACCGGAGCGCGCGTCTCCATCTCGCCGAGGTCCTGCTCGCCGGG
>JAGUYC010000092.1 GCA_020061515.1 Gemmatimonadota bacterium | reverse complement strand
CTCCGCACTTGGTGGCCTGCGCGCGAGCAGGCGCCCGTGGCCGCCACCCGCGCGTGGGGACGTCTTCAGGGATCGGCCGGATCTCCATCCGCGCACCGAAGTCGGCCTGCAACGATTCATCCACTCAACCACAGCGGGTGACCGCGGCAGGTGTCCGCGAGAAGCGCAGCCACCGAGGCTTGGCGAATGGCGAGCATCGAGCGGACAGCCGCGGGCAGGACCCGCCGTCCGACGACGGGCTCTACTCGATGCTCGCCGGTCGTTGGACGCGCGGGTCCTGTCGGCCGCCACCCGCGCGTGGTGGCGTTGTCGGACGGGCGGGATACACGAACTGATTGCGCCATGCCGGCGGGCGGACTGCCGCTCGTGTGAGGGGAGACGATATGGAGTTCCTTCAGACGCTGATCGACATCTTCTTGCATATCGATCAACACTTGAATCATTGGGCCGGAGTCCTGGGGCCGTGGCTGTACGTGCTCCTTTTCGCGATCATCTTTTGCGAGACGGGGCTCGTCGTGACGCCCTTCCTTCCCGGCGACTCGCTCCTCTTCGCGATCGGGGCGCTCTCCGCGCGGCCCGGCTCCCCGATTGAGCTTCACCTCGTCGCCTTGCTTCTCATCGTCGCGGCGGTCCTGGGGGACGCGGTCAACTACTCGATCGGGCATTACGTCGGCCCGAAGGTGTTTCACAAGGAGCGTTCGCGCCTCTTCAACAAGAAGCATTTGGATCAGGCGCATGCGTTCTACGAGAAGCACGGCGGGAAGACGATCTTCCTCGCGCGCTTCGTGCCGATCATCCGCACGTTCGCTCCGTTCGTCGCGGGGATCGGCAAGATGAGCTACCCGCGGTTCGCCATGTACAACGTGACCGGAGCGATCACGTGGGTGCTCGTGTTCGTTCTTGGGGGGCATTACTTCGCCGACCTTCCGATCGTGAAGACTCAATTTCACTATGTGATCGTCGCGATCGTCGCGATCTCGGTTCTCCCGATCGTGATCGAGTGGGTTCGGAGCCGGCGCCAGAGCGCGGCGCCGCAGCCTCCTGGCGAACGACCGTGACGAGATCCGCCCGGTTGTTCGGATTTCTCGATCGTTGAAACAGCCGACATTCCGTGATAAAATCTTAGCCGCAATCCTGCAGGGTTCGCGCCGGCCGAAGCCGCATGTTCATCGCTGTTCTCCGTTTGACAAGCGCGAGCCGCCCGCCGGGGACACGCTCCGGCGAGCGTCCCGCTTGAACGGAAGGAGGGTCCCCCCATGCGCCGGTCGATGTCGCTTTTCGCCGCGGTTCTCGTCGTATCGTGCCTGCTCGCCTCGCCGGGAAAGGCCGCCTACGATTGGACGTTCACCGAAGGCCCCGAGGGGGCCATCGTCACCTGCATCGACGCGACCTCGCGCGGCACCCTGCTCGTCGGAACCGATAACGGCGGTCTCTATCGATCGACGGACGCAGGCGAGACGTGGATCTCCGTGGAGTTCCCGTGGCCTTGCTGCAATTACCACATCGGCTCTCTCGCGGCGGGCGAGGCCGTGGTCTACGCGGGGACGTGGGGCGGGGGTGTGGCGCGCTCCGACGACGACGGAGAGACCTGGTACACGACCGGGTCGATTCCGGACGAAGGCTACCCGATCGTTCTCGGGCTCGCGGTCTGCCGCTATGGAGAGACGGTCTATGCGGGCGGGCAGTTCGGGGTGGCGCGCTCCGACGACGGAGGCGCTTCCTGGACGCTCATGAGCGACGGCCTCCCTTCCGAGTGGGTGCAGACGCTCGCCCTTCGCGGGACGGTTCTCTACGCGCGTCTCGGCGAGAGCGGCGTCTATCGCTTCGATCCGGAGAGCGGCGCGTGGAGCGCATGGAGCGAAGGGCTCCCTTCGACCCAAGGGATGCAGTCGATCACGGCGACGGCGGACGCGCTCTTTCTCTCGACGCACGCCGGAGGCGTGTACCATCTCGATTGCAACGACAGCGCGTGGGTCGTCATGAACAGCGGGTTCTACAGCCACGGCGTGGACTGCGTGGTTGAGATCGATCGAACTCTCTATGCCGGGCTGATGGGCGACGGAGCTTGGCGGTGGAATCCGGGCGTCTGGTCGTGGGAAGAGGTGAACGACGGCCTCTGGAACCGGGACGTGCGGAAGATGGGGAAGCTCGGGCTCTCGCCGTTCGCGGGAACATGGGGCGCGGGCGTCTTCCGGCTCGATCCGTCGACCGACACGTGGACCGCCGAGACGGAGGGGATGACCGGCGCGCCGATCATCGTTCTCCTGGCCGACGGGGCGGATGTGTACGCGGGGACCGAAGGCGGGGGCGTCTCGTTCTCGAGCGATCAGGGAGACAACTGGATTCACTCCATCGACGGTCTCGGCAATGTCTGGGTGTGGTCGTTGGCGCGGGACGCGGAGGGCGTGTACGCGGGGACGTGGAACGGCGTCTTCAAGACGACGAATCAAGGACAGACATGGAGCGAGTCCGGCCTTCAGGGGGACGGCGTCTTTTCGATGATCGCCTCGGGCTCCATTCTGGTCGCGGGGACGTATGGGGGACAGGTGTACTCCTCGACGAACGGAGGGACTTCGTGGGACGAGGTCGGCACCGGTCTCCCGAACGGGAACGTCTCGGGGCTCGCGCTCGTCGGAACGACGCTCTACGCGGCGGTCTGGGACAACGGCGTCTACGTACTTCCGGATACAGAGACGGTTTGGACCTCAATCAGCACGGGGCTTCCCGATCTTCACCCGCGCTCGATGGCGGAGCACGCGGGAACGCTCTTCCTCGGCACCGAATCGAAGGGTGTGTACAAGTGGAACGAGGCGGCCGCGAGTTGGGACTCGTGCGGACCGTGGGACATGACGGTCTGGTCTCTCGCCTCGGTCGGGGATCGGCTTCTCGCCGGAGGCTGGGGGACGCTTCACGCGTCGGCGGACACCGGACAGACGTGGAGCGACGAGCACCCCGGCCTCGGGGAGTGGTACGCGGTTCGGACGCTCGCGGCCGGAAGCGAGAATCTGTTCGCGGGGCTTTGGGGGAGCGGCGTCTGGCGCGCCCCGATCGCGATCAGCGCGGTCGACGAGGGGACCGACGCCGGCGCCGAGGTGTCCCTTCGCGCCCTGAAGGTCAACCCGAACCCCTTCGCCTCGGACGCGAGCATCTCCTTCCGTCTCGGTCAGCGAACGAGCGTCGATCTCGCGGTCTACGATCCTTCGGGCCGAAGGGTCGCGACGCTCGCCTCGGGGACGCTTCTCGCGGGTCCGCACGAGAGGACGTGGAATGGGACGACGTCCTCGGGCGGGAAGGCGGCGGCCGGTGTCTACTTCATCCGCTTGAAGACGGACGGGAAGACCCTCACGACGAAGACCGTTCATCTGCGGTGATCGGCCGCGGAAATGGTGACAGACACCGTCTTCCTCAATGGTGTCTGTCACCATCGAAGGTCACCGTCGAAGGCAACCCGGGAGATGAAGGAATGTCCGTGAAGGACCGTGCGAAGCTCGCGTTTCATCCGCTCACCCGCGATCGTTGGAAGGACTTCGAGGAGCTGTTCGGTCCGCGCGGCGCGTGCGGAGGATGCTGGTGCATGTGGTGGAGGATCACGCGCGGCGTGTTCACGAAGAACCAAGGGGAGGGGAACCGGCGCGCGATGAAGAAGCTCGTCGGTTCGGGAGAGGTCCCGGGGATCCTCGCGTACGCCGGGGATCGGGCGATCGGCTGGTGCTCGGTCGCGTCCCGCGAGAGCTTCCCCTCGCTCGACCGCTCGCCCGTCTTGAAGCGGCTGGATGACCAACCGGTCTGGTCGATCGTGTGCCTCTTCGTCGCCAAGGAGCATCGAGGGCGAGGAATTTCCGAGAAGCTCGTCCGCGCCGCGGCCCAGCACGCGAAGAAAAACGGCGCGAGGATCGTCGAGGCCTATCCGTCCGTTCCGCGCGGGAAGGAGCTCTCTCCGTTCACGAGCTTCATGGGCGTTCCCTCGCTCTTCGAGAAGGCGGGATTCGTCGAGCGGAAGCGTCCCTCGAGGGCGAAGGTCATCATGCGGCGGAGCGTGCGGTGAAGAAGCCGATTCTCCCGCCGACCTACTTCATCTTGGCGATCGTCCTCGTGCTCGCGCTGCACTTTCTCTTTCCGATCGCCCGCTGGATCCGGCTCCCATGGAGCCTGGTCGGCGCCTTTCCGGTCTTCGTCGGCGTCGTGCTCAACCTCGTCTCGGACCGGCAGCTCAAGAGCCGAGGCACGACCGTGAAACCGTTTCTTCCGTCGACCGCGCTCGTCGTCGACGGAGTCTTTGGCTACACGCGGAACCCGATGTATCTGGGAATGGTCCTCATCCTTCTCGGCTTCGCGGTTCTTCTCGGGAGCTTCACGCCTCTCCTCGTCGCGCCGCTTTTCGGATGGCGGATGGACGCGCGCTTCATTCGGCGGGAAGAAGAAGATCTTGCGGCGCAGTTCGGATCCGCATTCGATGCGTACCGCGGAAGAACGAGGCGGTGGATCTGAAACGGATCGCTTCTTCGCTCTCTCACGCGCGCGCACGAAAGCGCGCGGAGATCCGCGCGATCCCCTCGCGGAATCGATCGGCGGGAGGAAGAAGGCTGACGACGAGGCAGCCGTCGGTCGGGAAGTCGAAGAGATCGCCCGGGTGAACGTGCACGTGCTCGCTCTCCAAGAGATCGAGCGCCCAATCCTCGTCGCTCATCACGCGGGGCGCACGGAGGACCGCGTACCATCCGCCGTCCGTGTGAAGGCACTCCCAGGCGTCTTCCGCGCGCCGCGCGCCGAGAAGCGCGTCTCGGTTCGCGCGCACCCGATCGAGGATCATTCGCCGCACCGACTCGCCGGCGCGAAGAAGCGGTTCGATTCCCGCCTGAACCGGCGTTCCGACCGAGAGGAACGTGTCCCCGATGATCTCGAGGCGCTCGAGCGCCTCGTCCCGTAGAGCCTCCGGTCCGCTCGCGACGATCCACGAGAGCTTCATCTGCGGAAGGCCGGCTTCCTTGGAGAGCCCCCCCAGGCTGAACGTGAGAACGCTCGTCTCTCCGGCGAGCGTGGGGGAGAACGCTTCCTCTGTGAACGAGTATGCCGCGAACACCTCGTCGGACACGATCGCGAGGTTCCGCTCGCGCGCGAGGGTGCGAAGCGCATCGATCTCTTGATGGGTCAAGAACGAACCGGTCGGGTTGTTCGGATGGACGGCGACGACCGCCCGGGTTCTGGGACCGGCGAGGCGCGCGATCGCATCGATGTCGAGGCGCCAGGCGCCGTCGTAGAAGAGCGGGTAGCGCGCGAGGCGCACCGACTCGAGCTTGGCGAGGAAATCGAAGAGAGGATAGCCGGGCGCGGGGATGAGGATCTCGTCCCCCTCGCCGCAGAGGAGCTTGAAGAGCCAGGAGTACGCCTCGCTCGTCGAGGCGGCGAGGACGATGCGCGAGGGATCAATCCCTCCTTGGGAGGCGGCGATCGCCCTCCGCGCGGAGAGAAGCCCGCGCGGATCGGGATCGTAAACAAGCCCCTTCGGATTCGCGAGCGCTTCGAGGATCGCTTCCCGCGGATACGCGAAGCCGGCGCGCGTCGGGTTCGACTCGGTGAGATCGAGAACCGTCTCGCCCGCGGCGCGCATCGCGGCGAGCCGCTCCGCGAGCCTCGACGGGCGAAGCTCCCAAGTCGTTCGTTCGGAGAACAACGAAGCCCCTCCCTTCGACCGCGACTCTACCTTCCCGATCGCCTCCGGTCACGGCTCTTGATCGGCGGAACCGTTCGGTTGTAGATTCCGCGGCGGAAGGACCGGCGGCTTCTCGCCGGTCGCTCGCGAAAGGACGGAGCGGAGGCGATGGATCTCGGGAACTTCCTCTTTCCCCTCACGTGGGCCGGAGTGGGAATGGCGATCCTCTGCGGAGGCGTCGTCGGCTTCGAGCGGCAGATCCGCGGAAAACCCGCGGGGATGCGGACGAGCATTCTGATCTGTCTCGGGACGCAGGTCTTCGTGGAACTCGGTACGGCGTTCTCCGGCCCCGGAACCGATCCGACACGCGTTCTCGGCCAGGTCGTGACGGGGATCGGTTTTCTCGGCGCCGGCGTCATCCTCGCGCGCGGAGGCGTCGTCACCGGCGTGACGACCGCGAGCGTCGTTTGGCTCCTCGCCGCGATCGGATGCACGATCGGTTTCGGGCACTACGGGGCGGCGGTCGTCCTCGCGGCGCTCACCGTCGCGATCCTGAACGGAATCGAGCTTCTCGAGTCGAGCTTCCGGCGGCTCCGCTCCGGGCCGCGCGACGGCGATCCGCGGTCCCGCCCGAACGGTCCTTGAGCGGCTCATCCGCGCGGAGAAGGCGGGCGATTCCAAGACACGTAAAGTAAGTGATCCCTCCCGCCCAGACGACGTCGCTCGCGAAGTGCGCCCCCTGTCCCATCCGCGCGATCCCCATGAGAACGCCGTAAAGAACGCCGAACACGAGAAAAAAAACCGCCCACCTTCTTCGTGTTCGCCGAAGGAGGAAGAACGGCGCGAACAGGAAGAAGGCCGATGAGGCGTGCCCCGACGGGAACGAATGCCCCGACCCGCCCGCCCGCCATTCGAGGACCCTCCAGTGCGAGGCCTCGCCGCCGAAGAGCGCGAGGTCGCGCGGGCGCGGCCTTCCCCAATGATCGCGAAGGACGGCGTTTACGAGAAGCCCGGGCCCGACGAGAAGCGCGAGAACGAAGAAGAGCGCGCTCCGGCGATGCCGGACGAGAGAACGCGCGCGAAGGCTCGCGAGAAGAAGCGCGAGCGAACCGAGGCCGAGGGACACGCCCGGCTTCGGTCCGTGATCGTAGAGAAACCGCCACGGCTGTCCCTCGACGAGCTTCCAGCCGGTCTCGAGGGAGTGGAAGCGCCTCGCGAGCGCGAGATCCCAATCGAACGCGCGGAAGAGGACCGTGAGAAGAAGGAGAACCGCGAGAGGCAGGAGGATGTCGAGGGAGATCGGTCGCCGCATGTTCCGCCCGCGCGGCGAGCCTACGCGAAGTAGGCCGGATACCGCCGCTCGATCTTCTTTCGCGCCTGATAGCTCCTCGCGAGCTCCAGGAAGATGCCGATCTGCTGCTCGAGATCCACCTGCGTTCCGTCGAAGTAGAAGTTGCGGATCGGCATCGCGTCGTGGTCCTTCGAAACCTCCGGATAGACCGCCTCGCAGACGATTCCGTTCATGCAGGAGAAGGGAGAGATGTCGATGATGCCGTCCGCCCCCTTCCGGTGAAGGTAGACGCTCTTCCCGACGGAGAGGACCATCTCGCCGAGCGCGCCCCGGCGGGGAAGGTAGGGCGCCGCGTGGTCAAGAATCTCCTCGATGTCCTCCGGCTCCTCGATGCCGGCGAAATCCTCCTCGAAAGGCTTGTAGATCGCGTGCTCGTCCGCCCGCTGGACCAGTTCCTTGATCTTCGCCTTGGCGAGCCGCGCCGCCACTTGGCGCCCTTCGTCGCGAATGCGGAGCTTCTTCTCCGAGTTCGTGTACCAGACCCACTCGCCGATGTCGGAGAGCCAGGCTTCGCCCCCCTGCTCCTCCACCTTGCGCGCGAGGTCCTCGTTCGAGAAACGGTTCATGCGGCAAAAGATTTCCCCGACGATCCCGATGAGAGGCTTCCCCCTCTCGTACCTCGCGGGGACGGCGCGAAAGCGCGTGCGCGAATCGGCGAGCGCGGAAGCGATCGCCTCGAGCCGCTTCCCCGAGGAGATCCCCGGTTTCTCGATCACTCCGCACAGCCGCGCGACGCTCTCCTCGTAGACCGCGTCCATGTCCCCCTTGCGGACTTCGTACGGCCGGCAGCGGAGGAGCATCTTTCGGAGCGCGTCCGCCGCGATCAGCCCGCGCCAGATCGCGCGCTCCATGTTCTCGGATCCGATCCCGTCGTAGCCATCGCGCGAGGAGGGGGAGAAGACGTACACGTCGTCCGCGCCGATCTCGCGGAAGACCGTCTCGAGAAGCTGGGCGTACTGCCCGAACCGGCAAGGACCACTCGCCGTCGGCATGAAGAAGGCGGTCTTCGACGGGTCGAAGTCCTTCCCTTCGGCGACGCGGAGAAAGTCTCCGAGCGTCACCTTCTCGGGATAGCATTCGTCTCCCGACGTGTAGCGGCTTCCGAGCTCGATCGTGCGCTCGTTGGAGGGGGGCGTCGGCTCCGCGTCGATTCCGGCGCTCCGGAAGACCGCCGCCGTCGCGCGCGCCGAGCCGTACGCCATCGGGGGGATGTAGAGCTTGCGTCCCTTGAGCGTCTTCGGCCGCGAGGACATGGCCCTATCCTCCCACCGGCGCCGGCTCCGCGCTCCGCCGGAGGAACCCCTTCGAGTCGAGGTACGCCTCGCAGCGCGTGAGGATGCCGGCGTCGTTCGAGTGGCCGTCGATCGTGAGGCTGAGGAACGGCTTTCCCGAGGCCTCGCGGACGTAATGCTTGATGTACGAATCAGGTCCGCACTTGAAGTTCGTGATGTAAATGATGTGGAGGTTCGGCCGGCTTCCGACGATCTTCGCCGCCTGAAGGATCTTCCGCCCGTAGTTCCAGTACATGTTGCGGTTCACGTCCCGCATCTCGGTTCCCGCGAGCGGCAGGAAGTCGAGCGGGATGACGTTCACGCCGTAGGATTCGCGGAGCTTCGTCGGGACGTTCAGATTGATCCCGCGGTCGTAGATGTTGTACGGCCGCCCGAGAAGGACGATTCCCGGCTCGTCGCCGAGAACAGCGAGCGCTTCTCGGCCGCTTTCGACGAGCGCGCGCCGGAACGCGTCCTGCGCCTCGTACGCGGAGCGGAGCGCCCTCTCGCCGTCCCGTCTCGAAACGCCGACTGTCTTCCAGACCTCCGCGAGCTCCTTCCGAACCGTGTCGAATCCCCGGCGGAAGTGGATGTTCGGCGCGAGAAGCCGCCCCCCGATCCGCTCCTTCAATCCCGATTGCCCGACCACGAAGGGGAGCGTCTGCCCCCACGGACAAAGATGAGACTCCATCTCCGGGATGTCGGTCTCGGCGTCGATCACGTTCGGGATGAAGAGCCAGTCGATCTCCTTCTCGAGAAGGTCGACGACGTGTCCGTGTGCGACCTTGATCGGGAAACAGGGCTCGGCGACCGTCGATTCGAGCCCGAGGTTCACGAGGTTTTTCGTCGTGGGTCCGGAGAGGACGACCCGGCAGCCGAGCTCGGCGAAGAGGCGGTTCCAGAACGGGAAGCGCTCGTAGGCATACATCGCGCGCGGCATGCCGATCCTCGGGCTCCCCTCCCGATCCGGGTCGAAGCCTTGGAACATCATCTCTTCCCGCCGCTTGACGAGATCGGGGATGATCGCGCGCCGGTCGATCTTCGGCCGCTTCCTGTAGCGGTCCGAGCACTTGTCCCCCCAGAACGTCTTCTCCCCCTCGACGGTGAACTCCTGGATGTCGCAGTAGTTCGAGCATGCTTTACACGTGAAGTCCCGCATCGAGTAGTCGACCGCCTCGAGGGAGTACCCGCGGAAGCTGGTCACCGCGCCGCCCACGCGGATCTTCTGGCGCGCGAGGATCGCCATCCCGATCGCTCCGACCACGCCGTTGTGCGGCGGGATGATGATCGGCTTCCCGAGGATCGTCGCGAAGGCGGCGCCGACCGAGTCGTTGTACGCGGTGCCTCCCTGGAAGTAGATCGTCTCGCCGACCCGCCGGCCGCGAACGACCCGGTTCAGGTAGTTCAGCGCGATCGAGTAGGCGAGCCCGGCGACGAGATCCTCGACCTTGGCGCCCTTCTGGAGAAACGGAATGATGTCCTTCTCGATGAAGACCGTGCAACGCTCCCCGAGGCGGATCGGCGACTTCGAGGAGAGAGCGAGCCTCGAGAACTCCTCCTTGATCGAGATGCCGAGCCGTTCCGCCTGCTCCTCGAGGAAGGAGCCGGTGCCGGCCGCGCACGCCTCGTTCATCGCGAAATCGACGACGACCCCGTCTTGGATCGAGATGAACTTGGAGTCCTGGCCTCCGATCTCGAAGATCGTGTCGACCTCGGTCCCGATGAGCCGTCGCCCGATATAGGAGGCGCCCGTCTTGTGCGCGGTGATCTCGTCGTTCACCGTGTCGGCCCCAACGAGCTCGCCGATCAGCTCGCGCCCCGATCCGGTCGTCCCGACGCCTCGGATGCGGATCCGCGAGCCGATCGCCCGCTCGATCTCCTGCAGTCCCTGATGGACGACCTCGATCGGGCGCGCCCGCGTGCGCTCGTAGATCTCGTAGACCACGCGGTCGTCCTCGTCGACCAGGACGAGATTTGTGGAAACGGACCCAATGTCGATGCCGAGAAACGCGTCGATCACCCGGTCGTCTTCGGGAAAGACGTACGGCTCCACGCGGTGCCGGAGAAGAACGACATCTTTCATCGAGAGGGGTTCGCTTCGCGGAAACGTCTCTTCGCCCCCGCCCTCCGCCGCTTCGACCGCGGCCGGGGAGCGGAATCGAGCGGCTTCCGTATCGCCGCTCTCGCGCGCGAGGAGCGCCGCGCCGAGCGCCCCCATCCACACGCCCTCTTCGGGAACGAGGAAGTCCTCCACCTCGATCGCGAAGAGGGAGCGCATCGCCCGCACCACCCCGGCGTTCGCCGAGACGCCCCCGATGAACGCCACCGGCGGCTCGATCCGTTTCCCCTTGGTGATGCTGGCTTTGTAGTTGCGCGCGACCGCCTCACAGAGCCCCTTGAGCACCTCGCCGGGAGCATAGCCCTTCTGCTGGGCGTGGATCATGTCGCTCTTCGCGAAGACCGAGCAGCGCCCGGCGATCGTGGGGGTGCGCGCGGCGGATTCGGTCACCGCGCCGACCTCTTCGATCCCGAAGCGGAGACGCGAGGCCTGTTGATCCATAAAGGATCCGGTTCCGGCGGCGCAATCGCCGTTCGTCTCGTAGTCGCGGATGCCGACCCCTTCCTCGGAGGCGGGAGAGAGGCGGATGTACTTCGAGTTCTCGCCGCCCATCTCGAGGATCGTCTGCACCTGCGGATAGAGAAAGCGGACTCCGGTCGCGACGGCGCGAAACTCGTTGATCGTGCTCGTGTCGAACACCGCCGCGAGCGGCTTTCCTCCCGATCCGGTCACGACGAGGCGGTCGGCTTGTTCCTGGGGGAGGATGCGGAAGAGGTCGCGGAGCATCTCGACCGCCACGGCTCGGGGACGCCCGAGATGCCGTTCGTAGGGGGAGAGGGCGATCCGGGATTCTCCTCGGTCGAACACGCGGTACCCGCGCGCGGCGAAAGCGGAGGGATCGATCCGGTCCCGTTCGGGCCCGATGGCGAGGGCAGCGATCTTCACGCTGATCGAACCGACGTCCACACCGATCGATAGGAATGATGCCGGCGGGGCCATGCGCATCGATACCTCCATCCGATCCCTGGGGGGGAATACGTGGGTAAGACTAGCGACGCGAAGGAGGGTTGTCAACAGGCTGCGCGCGTGATGCATGGGCAACTTCTGCGGATTCAAGCGGCTGCGCTTGCGGCGGGACGAGATCGCGCCCGGGGGCTCTGCAAAAAAAAACGGAACCGGCATTCGGCGCAAGGGACGGGCGAGGCGGGTTACTGTTTCCGGCCGAAGGAAACCGATTCCGTTCTATTCAGTTGTGCGTCCCCTCGGAGATTCGGGGGAGAAGCTGAGCCGCGTGGCGCAAAACGCCACCGCCATCCGACCGATCCCTCCCCCGGCAGAGAGTTTGGCCAAACCAGCGTGACGGCCCGCCTCTCCCCTCGACTTGCCGACCTACGGGAGGCGCGGAAGAAGACAGCCGAGACCGCGCCCACACCCCGAGGGGTTCATCTTTTCCAATCCGCGAGTTCCCCTTGCATGAGCGGTGCCAATCGGCGCGCGCCGCCCGCCCTGCCGGGCGCTGCTCGAACTCCTTGCTCGACAAGGGATTGCGGGCGATCTTCATCGGGGCCGAGAAGCCGTCCGGCTTTCGGTGTGCCAGATTGTCCGGCTCGCCACCTGGGGGCGTTTCCTTTTGTCATTCCAGGTCGAACTTGACCCCCTGCGCCAGTGGCAATTCTTTCCCCCAGTTAATCGTGCAGGTTTGCCGGCGCATGTACGCCTTCCAGGAGTCGGACCCGGCCTCGCGGCCCCCGCCGGTGTCCTTCTCGCCTCCAAAGGCGCCCCCGATCTCCGCGCCGCTCGTCCCGATGTTGACGTTCGCGATCCCGCAATCGGACCCGCGGTGCGAGAGGAAGGTTTCGGCATGAAGGAGATCGCGGGTGAAGATCGCCGACGAGAGCCCCTGGTCGACGCCGTTGTGCCAGGCGATGGCCCGGTCGAGGTCGTCGTACGGGAAGACGTAGAGGATCGGCGCGAAGGTCTCCTCGCGGACGATCTTCATGTCGGGACGCGCCTCGATGAGGGTCGGCTCGACGAAGAACCCCGGCCCCTTCTTCCGCTTGCCGCCGGCGAGAACCTTCCCACCCTCGCGGACCGCCTCGGCGATCGCCTGTTCCATCGTCTCGACGGCCGCCTCGTTCACGAGCGGGCCCATCAGCGTCTTCGGGTCGAGCGGGTCGCCGATCGAGACCGACCCGTACGCCGCGACGAGCTTCTTCACGAGCTCCGCGTGGACTTTTCTGTGGACGAAGATCCGGCGCGTCGAGGTGCAGCGCTGCCCGGCCGTCCCGACGGCGCCGAAGAGGATCGCGCGAAGCGCCATGTCGAGATCGGCCGTCTCGTCGACGAGGATCGCGTTGTTTCCGCCGAGCTCGAGAATCGTGCGCCCGAGCCGGTTCGCGACGACCTCGCCGATCCGCCGCCCCATCCGGCACGAACCGGTCGCGGAGACGAGCGGAATCCTTCGATCTTGAATCATTCGCTCGCCGACGGTGGAGCCGCGCCCGAGAACGAGAGCCATGACCCCCGGGAAGCCGTTTCGATCGAGGACCTCGTTCATGACGTTCTGTGTCGCGATCGCACAGAGCGGGGTTTGCGAGGAGGGCTTCCAGATCATCGTGTCGCCGCACACCGCGGCGATCATCGCGTTCCACGCCCACACCGCGACGGGGAAGTTGAACGCGCTCACGATCCCGACCACGCCGAGCGGGTGCCACTGCTCGTACATCCGGTGGAGGGGGCGCTCCGAGTGCATCGTGAGGCCGTAGAGCTGGCGCGAGAGGCCGACCGCGAAGTCCGCAATGTCGATCGCCTCCTGCACCTCGCCGAGACCTTCGGAGAGGATCTTTCCCATCTCGTAGCTCACGAGCCGCCCGAGGTCTTCCTTCTTCTCGCGGAGCGCCAAGCCCATCTGGCGAACGATCTCGCCCCGCTTCGGCGCGGGAAGCAT
Organism: Gemmatimonadota bacterium; assembly: GCA_020061515.1. Classification (GTDB taxonomy): domain Bacteria; phylum Orphanbacterota; class Orphanbacteria; order Orphanbacterales; family Orphanbacteraceae; genus VGIW01. Next base: position 2,452 of record JAGUYC010000092.1, on the reverse strand, counting down.
CCTCCACTCGAGGAATGCCTCGTGCGCCGCTCGGACGACCGCTTCGTAGTCGTCCTCGGTCGCCTGGCGCACGGTCGCGATCGGCTGTCCGTCGGCGGGGCAGAAGGAGACGAGATCCTCCCCCTTCGTGTCGAGCCAGGCCCCGTTACAGGCGCCCGAGTTCATCTCGCGGATTCCGAGCCGTCCGAGAAAGTCCTTCATGTTCGCTCCCCATCCTTTCTGTCGTCGCGATGCGGTAATCCCTTTGTTTTTAATGGGATACCGGGGATTTGCGCGGCCGGGCCTTTGGTGTCGAAAGAGGCCTTCGGATGAAGGCCTCGATTATTCTAGCGGTTCTCGTTTTCCGGCGCCAGCATTCTCGGCGAGGTCAGCGCTTTCCCGCAGGGAGAAGAAGGCTCGCCAAGAAAAGCGCGAGGCCGAACACGACAACGACGGTCGCGCCGGTCGGCGTGTCGAGGAAGTACGAGACAAGCATCCCCGCGAGGCTCATCCCGATGCCGAAGCCCCATGCGGCGGGAAGGCGTTTCGATCCGGACGCTCCCGCGAACGCAGCGAAGACGGAAGGAACAATGAGAATCGTGAAGACGAGAAGAACCCCGGCGATCTGCACGGAGCTCGTCACGACGAACGCGAAGACGCCGTAGAAGAGGAAATCCCACCAGAAGAGGCTGCGCCCGCCCGCGCGCGCTCCTTCCGGATCGCGGCTCACGAGATCGAGAGTCTTGTGGTTCGCGAGAAGAACGGCGCCGAGGACGGCGTAGATTCCCGCGATCTTCAGCACGTCCATCCAGGAGACCCAGAGGATGTTCCCCACGAGGGAATGCTTGATGTGTTCGGCTCCGTGGGGGATGCGGTCCGCGATTACGAGGACGGCGCTTGATGCGACGACGTACGCGATGCCGATGATCGCCTCCTGGGGAACCGCGCGGATGCGACGGCGCGACCAGGAGAAGAGGGCGGCGGCGACGAAGGCGGACCCGAGGCCCATCGCGTAGCCGGCCGCCGTCCCATGCTCGAATCCGAAGAGGAGCGCCGCCGCTCCGCCCATCGCGGCGAACTGCGCCATCGCGAGATCGACGAAGATGACCCCGCGCCGGAGAACATGCCCTCCGAGATACGCGTGGATGAGAACCAAGACGACGCTCGCCGCGAAGGGCGCTCCCATCAGATGGAGAAGCTGCATCTTCAATCCTCCTTCTGCGCCCTCTCGAGAACGGACACGAGCGTCTCGAACCAAGAGAAGAGATCGCCGGTTCCGTCCCGGCTGTCGACGGCCTGAGGGAGAGCGAGCACGCGGCTTCCGGATCGGGAAGCGAGCTTCCTCATGATCGCCGGATCGATGAGGTCGGAATGAACGAGCCGGCGGACGTTCTCCGCTCGGATCTTCGCCTCGAGGTCGGCGATGTGGCGGGGCGCCGGCGGGATTCCCGGTTTGCTTTCGACGTTGTCGATGATGCGCAGGCCGAAGGTTCGCGCGAAGTACTCCCACTGTTTGTGATAGGTGACGATCGGTTCGCCCTGGAGGAATGCGAGGCGCGACTTCCAGTCGGTGAGTTTCTCGGTCCATCGTCGCTCGAAATCAGCGAGGCGCGCGGCGTAATACGAAGCGCCCTCGGGATCGATCGCGGAGAGGCGATCCGCGAGCCCTTCGGCGAGGGCCGGATAGATCGAGGGATCGACGGTGTAGTGCGGGTTCCCTTCCGGGTGGACGTCGCCCATGCTCCGGTCGACGGGTCCGTCCGGAACTTCGAGTGGTTCGATGAAGCTTGATAAGTCAAGGTGTCCGATCGTTCCCGGGCGGATCCTCGGATTGCGCGCTCCCTCGATGAGGAGCGGCAGCCAACCAATCTCGAGTTGGAGGCCGTTGGTGACGAGGAGGTTCGCTTCCATCATGCGGCGGCTGTGGCTCGGCTTGGCCGGGAGAGTGTGCGGATCTTCGTTCCCCTTGGCGAGCCGGGCGACCTCGACCCGGTCCCCGCCGATCTCCTCCACGAGCGCCCCGATCTCGGTGAGGGTCGCGACGACGCGGAGCTTCGCCTCCGCGCCGTGCGCGATCGAAAGTCCGACCAGCATGGTAATCATTCCAATCCGAAATGTATGCATGTTAGGCTCCAATCCTGGAGGTATGCCTTTTCGTCGTCGAACGGCGGGTCCCGTCGGCGATTGTCCGCTCGATGCTCCGTCGTTCCGATCTTGCGCCTCAATCGAGCGCGTCGGCACCGAGCTCCTTCTCCGGAGCCGGGGGGCAGGGCTCGCTTGCTCAAACATGCCGCGCGCGGCGCGCGGCAACTCGCCACTGAGCTCCGCCCCCCGTCTCCGGACAGAGACAGACCTCGTCGCCCGGGAGTCGCCGTCCGACGACGTAACCACGGCGGGTGACCGCGGCAGGTGTCCGCGAGAAGCGCAGCCACCGAGGCTCGGCGAATGGCGAGCATCGAGCGGACAGCCGCGG
>JAGUYC010000239.1 GCA_020061515.1 Gemmatimonadota bacterium | reverse complement strand
TGGCGCTTCGCCCCCGCGGGGTTCGTGAGTGGCCCGAGCAGGTTGAAGATCGACCGCACCCCGATCTCGCGCCGCGGGCCGATCGCGAACTTCATCGCCTCGTGAAGAAGCGGCGCGAAGAGGAAGGCGATCCGCCCCTCGTCGAGACAGCGCTCGACGTCGGGATGGGAGAGACGGATGTCGATGCCGAGCGCCTCGAAGAGATCCGCGCTTCCGCACCGGCTCGACACCGAGTAGTTGCCGTGCTTGGCGACGCAGGCCCCCGCTCCCGCCGCGACGAGGGCGGTGATCGTTGAGATATTAAATGTCCCCGCTCCGTCCCCGCCGGTGCCGCACGTGTCGAGCACCGGATCGTGGACCGTCCGCAGGCGCCGCGCCTTCTCGCGCATCGCCTCGGCCGCGCCGAGGATCTCCTCGACCGTCTCCCCCTTCATCCGAAGCCCCACGAGAAACGCCGCGATCTGCGCGTCGGTTCCTCGGCCTTCCATCACCGCGCGCATCGTTTCCCGCATCTCTTCCGCTCCGAGATCGCGGCGGTCCTGCACGAGGGCGCGGATCGCCTCCCGGAGAGGGGAGCCGTTCGGGTCGTTCGCGTGTGCGCCGGGTTTCATGCGATGTCGAGGAAGTTCCGGAGGATCCTCTTCCCCCGCACCGTGAGGATGGATTCCGGATGGAACTGGATGCCCCACACGAGGTGCTCCCGGTGCTGGAGTCCCATGATCTCCTTGTCGGCCGTCCAGGCGATCACCTCCAGGCATTCGGGAAGGTTTCTTCTTCGAACGACCAGGGAGTGGTAGCGGGTCGCCTCGAATGGGTTGTCGATCCCGCGGAGGATCCCCTTCCCGTCGTGGATGATGTGCGAGGTCTTCCCGTGCATGATCGTCTTCGCCGGCCCGATCTCCGCCCCGTACGCCGCCCCGATGCACTGGTGCCCGAGACAGACGCCGAGGATCGGGATCGATCCTCCGAGACGGCGGATCGCCTCGACCGAGATCCCCGCGTCCTCGGGCCCGCCGGGGCCAGGGGAGATCACGAGATGGTCGGGACGCATCCGGCGGATCGCCGCAATGCCGATCGCGTCGTTCCGAACGACCTCGATCCGCTCCCCCATCTCGCCGAAGTACTGCACGAGGTTGTACGTGAACGAATCGTAGTTGTCGATGAGGAGGATCACGCCCCGTCTCCTCTATTCGAGCCCGCGCGCCGCGGTTTCGATCGCCTTTCGAAGAGCGTCCGCCTTGGAGAGCGTCTCCCGGTACTCCCGCTCGGGGATCGAGTCGGCGACGATGCCGGCCCCCGCGCCGATCCGCGCCCGCGTCCCCTCGACGACGATCGTTCGAATCGCGAGGCACATGTCCATTCGGTTCGCGTATCCGAAGTAGCCGACCGCCCCGCCGTACACCCCGCGGCGGACCGGCTCGCTCTCCTCGATCAGCTCCATCGCACGGATCTTCGGCGCGCCGGTCACCGTCCCCGCGGGGAAGCACGCGCGAAGAACGTCGAAGGAGGTGAGCCCCTCGCGGAGCCGCCCGCTCACGTGCGAGACGAGGTGCATCACGTGCGAGTACTTCTCGAGCACCTGGAACTCCTCCGTCGCGACGCTTCCGAACTCCGCCACGCGCCCGACGTCGTTCCGCCCGAGATCGACGAGCATGACGTGCTCCGCCCGCTCCTTCTCATCGGCGAGAAGCTCGCGCGCGATCCTCTCCTCCTCCGCCGGATCCGCGCCGCGCGGCCTCGTCCCCGCGATCGGGCGGACCTCGATCCTCCCGTCCCGCTCCCGGACGAGCACCTCGGGGGACGAGCCGATGATCTTGAGGTCCTGAAGATCGAAGTAATACATATAAGGAGATGGATTGATCGTACGAAGCGCCCGGTACACATCGAACGGATCCGAGCGGAGGGTCGTCTCGAGGCGCTGCGCGAGGACCGCCTGCAGGATCTCCCCCTCGCGGATCCACTTCTGCATGCGCCGCACTTTTCGGCAGTACGCCTTCTCGTCGAGCGTGCTCGTGTAGGCGATCCGGCCGCCGTCCCGCGGGCTCTCCCGCGGGGGAACCGGCCGCCGCAGCTTCTCGATCACCGCCTCGATCCGCGCGACGCCCTCACGGTACGCGCGCTCTGCGTCCCTCCCCTTCCCCGCGCGGACGAGCGTGAGGACCTGCACGCGGTGCGTCAGGTTGTCGAAAACGAGAAGGGTCCGCGGAAAGAGGAAGAGCGCGTCCGGAACCGGCCGGTCGGCGCGCGCGCGGACGGGAAGCGTCTCGAAGGCGCGGACCGCGTCGTACGAGAGAAAGCCGACCGCGCCCCCGTAGAAGGGGGGGAGCCCCTCGACGGGGACGATCACGTCGCCTCGAAGCGCTTTCTCCACCGGCTCGAGCGGGTCCTTCGCCGGGAAGCGTCTCGGAGCCGACCCGGCGCGCGCGACCACCGCGGTCCCCTCCGCGACCGTCACCGTGATCTCCGGATCGAACCCGAGGATCGAGTAGCGCGCCCACCTCTCCGAGACCTCGACGCTCTCGAGAAGGAACGCGCTCCCCTCGCCCATGAGCTTCAGGAACGCGGAGACCGGGGTTTCGAGGTCGGCGAGGATCGTCCGGTAGACGGGAACGAGGGTCCCCCGGCCGGCCAACTCCCGAAACTTCGCCCATGAAGGAATCGTCATCGATGCTCCCGGAATCGGATCGGCCGGCGGCCTTCTTCGCGGAGGTTCAGTCTTCCAGCCGCCGGAGCCGACTGTCAAGCGTTTTCCCGGAAACGCCCCGTCCGTCCGCGCTCCCCGCGCCGCGCGGTCTCTTGCTTTCATGCGCGCCGCGGGCGGCGCGCGGAACGGAGGATCGCCTGCGCGTGCGGAACGCTTGTCGCGCGCCGGGACGCGCCGCCCAACATCCGCACGAGCTCCTCGACCCGCTCCTCCCCCTCGAGCGGACCGACATCGATCCGCGTTCGGCCGCCGCGGACGTGCTTCACGACCCGAAAGTGCCGGTCGG
>JAGUYC010000029.1 GCA_020061515.1 Gemmatimonadota bacterium | reverse complement strand
GGTGATCCGCGCGTGCGCCGCCCGCGCCCCGAGCGCTACTGGCCCGCCGACGCGCCCGACCTCGCGAGGAATCTCCTCGAGCCGCCCCTGGAGTAGATCTTCTCTCCCCTACGCCTTCGTCTTGAAATTCTTCCCGATCCAGTTCCGCGCGAGGAAGAGCATCACACTCGACGAGATGGCGATGCAGCCGAAGACGAACCACATGAACTCGGTGTTCTTGGGCCCGTCGGCCGGGCAGTAGCGGCCGATCATCCAACCGGAGTAGAGAATCGGGACGAGCACCTTGGTGAGAAACCACGGGAGCTGCGCCACGCCCATGTACTCGCCCGTGCGCCCCGGCGGCGCGATCTCCGCGGCGTACTGGAGAAACCGCGGCTGCCACATCGCCTCGCCGATCGTCATGAGGAAAATGTAGGGGAAGAGCGTCCATGGGTGCGGGCCGAGGGCGAGCAGGAACGCCGGCGCGGCCATGACGAACGTCCCGAGGATCATCATGCGGTAGACCTTCGCCTTCTGCGTGGCGGCCGCGATGATCGGAACCAGGATGAAGATCAGGATCGGGTTGGCGTTCGAGGCGATCTCGAAGTAGTCGCCGATCCAACCGCTGTACGCGCGGGAGATGTACTGCGGGAGGACGAGCCAGTTGTACGCGAAGAGCGTTTGGACGGGCATGAGCGCGAAGATGAAGAAGAAGAACTTCACATCGGCGAGCGGATGGCGGGCGATCCATGCGGCGCTTCGCGCGGCCATGGTGGAGACGATCCAGCCGAGGAGGAGAACAACCGCGGCGCCGTAGCCCCACGGGGCCGGCACCTCCCACGCCACCACCGCGAGAACGAGGAGAGCGAACAACCACATGTGAGACGGAACGCGTCTCGTCTCTCGCCCCGCGTCGAGCACGGGCGCCGCAGGCTTCGGCTCCTCCGGTTTCCCGGCCTTTTCCTCGGCTTCGATGCGCGCGCGCTCGGCCGCCGCCGTCCGGATGGCGTTTGCCACCGTCTTCCGGGAGAGAATGATCCATGTGGAGAGGAGCGCCACGAACGTGAACGCCGTGTAGACCCAGAACGTGCCGGGAATGCCGAGGTCTAGATAGTGCTCGTCCCGCAGGAGGAAGGCGTACGTCGGGAACCATCCGCCCAGATTCATCAATGCGTAAAGCATCGCGAAGCCCATGCCGGCCGTTTTGGGCGTCGTGAACTGCTTCACGGCCGCGTATGCCGCGGGTTGGTACATCCCGTACCCGATCACCACGAGGAGGATCCCCGCCATCGTGACGAGGTGAAGCGGCGACCAGAGTCCCGCGGGCGGGAAGCCGAAGATGTTCGGCGCTCCCGAGATGAGAACGCGGCCGAAGAGCATCAGGACGAACGCCGCGAGGAGCGCGAACCGCACGCCTTTCTTGTCGGCGATGGTCCCGAGGAAGAACATCGCGATGGTGATTCCGGCGGTCAGCACCGCCACCATGTCGTGGGCGTACTCGTCCCGGAGCCCGCTCGGCTCGATGCCCGAGAAAACGAAATCCGAGAAGTGCATCGCGAGGTAGCCCAGCATCCCGAAGTAGACCATCCCCTCGAGGACGTAGGCGAGGTTGATCCCCCAGAGCGCGCGCGGTGCGTGAACGAGATCGATGAACGGCTGGACGATCTCGCGGAAGGGATTGGGGCGCGCGGCCCCTGCGCTCTTCTCCTCTTTGCTCATGGCTTTCCTTTCTTCGGCGAGCGACCCCCGAGCCGTCTCTGCATGCGGAGCCGGGACCGAAACGGCGAGAACGGATTCGGCGACCATTCTCTCCGAAGCGCCCCGCTCGGGTCAAATCGATGATTGTCCCGTTTTGCGTACAGGAGGCCCGGCGTCGAGAAGATCGCGAGCGATCGCCCTTATCCCGTCCCGGCGAGGCCTTCGCGAGGGACGAACTCCTCGGCGACGCCGCGGAGGATCACGTAGGACTGCATGAGCGGGTTCGTGAAGCGGTAGCGGAAGCGCCGCGGCGTTCCGCTCTGCGGACCCTGTACCAGGTACATCAACCTCAATCCGTCAAGAGTGTGTTCCTTGCGCAGCCGCCGGGGCGTGGGGCGAGGGGGTGAACCGGCGCGCTCGGGGTGTCTGAGCCGGCACCCCCTCGCCCCGGGCCCCGGCAGAGGAAACACCAGTCGAGTTTCTGTCGGATCAAGGTTAATCAAACTGCTCGAGCCACTCCAGCATGGCGCGAATGCTTCCCGTGGCGAGGGCGATGCTCGTGTCCGCGGCGCCGTAGTACAGGCGGATCGTGTCGCCGTCGGGGGCGATCGTGTAGCCGCAGGGGAAGACGACGTTCCCCACATCCCCGTGCCGCTCGTACGATTCCTCCGGCCCGAAGATCCACTCGTCGCCGCGCGCCAGGCAGCGCTCGGGCACGTTCAAATCGAACAGCGCAAGTCCGAGCCGGTAGAGACCGCCGCCGGCCGTCATCCTCACGCCGTGGTAGATTACGAGCCAACCTTGCGGCGTTTCGATCGGCGGCGGCGAGAGACCGATCTTGTTCGCGTCCCACCACCCGCCGCGCCGAGCTTCAAGCATCAACTTGTGACTTCCCCAGTGGCGTAGGTCGGGCGAATACGACATCCACATGTGCGCCCGTGGGGCGCTCACCGGCCGATGGATCAAGGCCCAATTGCCGCCGATGCGGTGGGGAAGAAGAGCCGCATCCTTGTCTTCGGGCGGCATGATCACACCGTAGCGCTCGAACCGGACGAAATCTTCCGTGAGCGCCAGGGCCACGCCCGGTCCGTCGCGCGTGAAGGCGGTGTAGACCACGGCGTACTTCCCGAGTTCGGGGATATGGGTGATGCGGGGGTCTTCGATGCCCCCCAATTCTTCCGGGAAGCGCTCGGGATCCGCCGGAAGAGTGGGATGGGGGGCGACCTGCCAGCCGTCCACGCCATTGGCTGAACGAGCCGCGCAAAGATGCGAGAGACCGCGCTTGTCTTCCACCCGGCACAACAGCAACGTGGTCCCGTCGGGCATCATCGTCGCGCCCGGATTGAACACGCTGTTGGCGGGATAGGGCCAATCGGCGGCGGTCAGAATGGGATTGAGCTTGTGCCGGTGAAAAAGCGCGTCCTGTTGACGGCTCATCGGGTGCGTGCCTCCACGGACAAGAGTGCGTTCTCGGCGAGGCGCAGTTCCAGCAAGGCTTGTAGAAAGGCAAGCGTGGACTCCGCGCCTTGGTTTTCGTTGGAGCGGTCGGGATGAAGACCGTCCCGGCAACCCCCCGTCGTCGGGTCGTAGATGGGCGCGTTCAGGTCGTTGCGCCCGAGGAACCAATCGAACGCGCGCCCGGCCTCTCTGCGCCATGTCGGGTCGCCCGTGACACGGAAGGCTTCGACGCAGGCGGAGACCATCGCCTGCGCCTCCACCGGCTGTTGGTCGAACCGCGCCCTCTCGCCGCCGCGCGCATAGAAGCCGCCGGAGCCGATCGGGACGAAATGCCCCGCGTCCGCGCGCTGCACGTTCGCAAGCCAACCGAGCGACTCGAGCCCGGCCTCGGTCATGGCCGGATTCGGCGTCCACTGGCCGCTGAGGAGGAGCGCGTGCGGGAGCGCCGCGTTGCAGTACGTCAGCGTCGTCTCGAACCACCGCCACTCGTCCGAACGATGGCTTTGATACAGCCCGAGCAGACGACCCGCCAGATCCTCTCTCACCTGGCTCGCCATGCGGTCGCCGGAAAAACGCTTTAGGTATTCATGGATGCCGAGGAGCGCGAATGCCCACGCGCGCGGGCTCGTCGTTTCGAGGATGGCGGGCAAGGTCTGTTCGAACAAGCGCCCGGCCATTCCGCTGTGGATGGCGGGCGGTGCCGAGCGTCCCACCACGGTGCCGAGCGCCCACAACGTGCGGCCGTGGCAATCGTCGGAGCCGCTCTCTTCCATCCAGCGGCGCTGATAGTCCAGGAAATTGCGCACGCGCCCGGTCTCGGCATTGAAGGCGTACCACACAAAGGCGAGGTAGCGGGGAGTCAGGTCGAACGCCCTCCCGTTTCCCAACTCCTCGAGGAGCGTGCTCACCATCAGGGCGCGGGCATTGTCGTCGGTCGTGTAACCCTCGCGGTAATTCGGCACCTTGAAGATGGCATGCTGCAGAATGCCCGTTTCGTCCGTCATGTGGCGCAGGTGATCGAGCTTCAGGGGCGGCAGGTCGCCCGGACGCTTGTCGAGCGGCTTGACCGCGAAGCCCGGGGGCGCGAAGTGCCGGCGCTCGGCCCGAGCCCGCTCGAAGCTCTCCATGTAGCGCCGTGCGACTTGCGGCCAGATCATCTCGCGTCCGAACATGTACGCACGCTTCCGCATGGCATGGCGCTTCGACTCGTTGTCCAGCAAGTCGATCACCTGCTCGCTCAACGCCCCCGCGTCGCCGAACGGCACGAGAGATCCGCGCTCGTTTGCCAGCATCTCTTCGGCGTACCAGTACGGGGTCGAAATGACGGCCTTCCCGGCCCCCAATGTGTAGGCGAGCGTTCCGGAAGTAATCTGCGCCTCGTTGAGATAGGGCGTGATGTAAATGTCCGCCGCGCCGATGAACTCAAGAAGTTCTTCCTGGCTCACGAAGCGGTTGTAGAAGATCACGTGGCTCTCCACGCCCATCTTCTCGGCCAACCACTGCAGGGACAGGCGGTACATCTCCCCGTCTTGCAGAATCACGTGCGGATGGGTCGCGCCGAGAATGATGTACACCACGTTCGGGTAGCGGGCCACGATCGCGGGCAGCGCGGCGATGGCGTGTTCGATCCCCTTGTTCGGCGAGAGCAGTCCGAAGCTGAGCAAGACGATCTTGCCTTCCACTCCGAACAGGTCTTTGTGAAAACTCGGATCCACGAAAGGGACGTTGGGTATGCCGTGCGGAATCAGGTCGATCTTCTCGGGCCGAACACCGTAGATCTCCCGCAGGAATTCCGCTCCCCGCCCGCTCATGACGACCAACCGATCCGACTCGGCCGCGATCTCCTCGAGAACCAGTCGCTGGTCGGGGCTCGGCTCCCGCAGAATGGTGTGCAGGGTCGTGACGACGGGCATGCGGAGTTCCCGGATGAGCGCCAGGATGTGACTCCCGGTCCGCCCGCCGAAGATACCGTACTCGTGCTGTAGACACACGAGGTCGACATTGTTGATGTTGAGAAAGTCGGCGGCGCGACGATAAGAGTCGATGTCTTTTTCCGTCAGTTCGAATCGGACGCGGCCAGGATAAGCGTAGCCGGCCTCATTGTCGTTGACGGGCAGGGCGATGCACGTCGTCCGGGCATACTCGGCGGCGATGGCCTCGCAGAGGCTCGTCGTAAACGTGGCGATGCCGCACTGGCGCGGAAGGTAATTTCCGACAAACGCAATACGGTCGATCGTCGAATCCGACGCGCCGTTTTCCATGCAGGACTTCCCCTCTCGCTCTCCCCTTTGAGATCCGCCCGCGCCGGCCCGGTCACCGCGCCGGCTTGTAGTAGCTGAGCGCCTCCGGCATCCACCCCTGGAGCCGCTCGATCCGCGACCCGTGGCTGGGGTGGGTGCTGAGCCATTCGGGGGGAGCCCCGCCGCCCGCTTGTTTTTCCATCCGTCCCCAGAAGTGAATCGCTTCCCTGGGATCATAGCCTGCCTTGGCCATGTAGACCAGACCGATGTGATCCGCCTCGCTCTCCGCCGAACGGCTGAAGGGCAGGAGGACGCCGATCTGCCCGCCGACTCCGTAAGCCGCCATGAGCAAACCCCGCGTCGCGGGGCTGTTTTGGCCGAGAAGCGCTTCGAGCCCCATCCCTCCGATCTGAAAGGCGAGGTCGTCGGTCATTCGCTCTCCGCCGTGCCGGGCGACCGCGTGGGCGATTTCGTGGGACATGACGGTCGCCAGTCCCGCCTCGTTCTGGGTGACGGGCAGAAGACCGGTGTAGACGGCGACCTTCCCGCCCGGAAGGCAGAACGCGTTGACCGCCTTGTCGTCTTGGATCAGGTTGAACTCCCACTCGTACCCGGGGCGGTCAGAGGCGGCGGCGATCTTTGCGCCGACCCGCCGGACCAATGCGAGCTCCGGCCCCGACTTCACGACGTTCGATTCGGAAAGGACCTGTCGGTAGCTGTCCAGCCCGAGGGCCACCTCCTGGCTTTCCGGAATCAGGTTGAAGCTTTGGCGACCCGTCACCGGTACGGTTGCGCATCCGATGGGCAGGGCAATCAAGAGCCCGAGGGCAATCCGCTGAAGTTGCAGGAATCGTCGCCGGCCCTTCTCTCTCTTCACGGTTCTTCCCTCCTTACATGAAAGATCGGGGTAGACCGTTCAGGCGGTCCGTGCGACGTCGTGGGTGGATCTTTCGTCGCCTTCGCGGTCTTTTGGAGCCGCCCGAACGCTACCCCGCTCGATTC
>JAGUYC010000033.1 GCA_020061515.1 Gemmatimonadota bacterium | reverse complement strand
GGCCCCGGCGCGACGGCCGGTCCCGCCGCCGGCTACGACTTCCCCGGACAGGATTTCGTCCGAACGGCCGGGAGCATCCCGCCCCTCGACGTCGACGACGGATCCTTCTCCGCGGCCGTGACGCTCGAGCCGGATCCGGATCTCTCCGGCGACCCTTTCTTCCTCAAGCTTCTCGACAAGAACGCCGGGAGCGGAAACCTCTTCCTTGCCGTCTCCACGCTCCCCCGCGCGCCCCAGGGGTCGCATTACGAGATCTGGGCCGTGTTTCCCGACACGCTCGTCTCCGTCGGGAAGTTCCTCTACGTCAACCGCCGCGTCGTGGACGTCGAGACCGGGACGGAGATCGCCGCTTTCCCGGTCGGATCGAGCCTCGTCGACGCGAGCGCGATCCGCATCTCCCTGCAGAATCAAGCGAACGGCCCCGATCCGAGCGGATCGTTCCTCCTGGCGGGAAGTCTGAGCGGGGGGGACGCGGTCCTCGCCACCCACGATCCGCTCGCGCTCGGACACGTGTACACCGAGACGACCGTCCGCTACATCTTGGAAACCCCCTCGACCGCGGATCCGGGCGACCACCGACGGGGGATCTGGTTCTACGAGGTGGTGGAGGGGGAGACGACCGGGACGCTCCCGCTCCCGCCCGCTCCTTCCGGATGGAAGTATCAAGCATGGATCTATAAAGTGTTCGGCGCTCCCGACACGGTCTCGATCGGCGCGTTCGTCGATCCCCTCGGGCCGGACGAGGACGGAGCCGGTCCTCACGCCGGACCCGACGGGCCGATTCCTCCGTTCCCGGGTCAGGATTTCGTGAGCGGCTCGATCCGGAATCTGGACGACGGCACGTACGGCGTCTTCCTCTCCCTCGAGCCGGAAAGCGATCCGGCGCCCGCCTCGCCGTATCTCCGAATCTTCGAGGACAACGACATCGACGCGATGGGCCCGGGCGTCACCCAGCCTCTCGGTAGCCTCGCGGGAACGCTCCCCGAAGGGACCGTCCAAGCGGAAGCGGCACGGGTGGTCACGATGCGCTCTCTCGGAGGTCTTCTCCCGCGGGTGGTCGTTTCCTTCGGGAGGAAGTAGCAGGCGGAAGGGGCGTGCGCCGCATCGTTTCCGCGAGCCGCCGAACCGACCTCCCCGCGTGGTACGCGGGCTGGTTCGTTCGGAGGCTGCGGGCGGGCTTCGCGTCCGTCCGCTCCCCGTTCTCCTCGCGCGTGCACGAGGTCTCGCTCCTCCGCCCGGATGTCGCCGCCTTCGTCTTCTGGACGCGCGACGCGATCCCGTTTCGTAGAGCGCTCGATCTTCTCGACCGCGAAGGCTATCCCTACTACTTCCAGCACACGCTCACCGCGTATCCGCCCGACTTGGAGCCCGGCCTTTCTCACGAGCGGTGCGTGAGGGGTTTTCGATCCCTGGCCGATCGGATCGGGTCGGAGCGGATGGTCTGGCGGTACGACCCGATCATCCTGTCCGAGGATCTCGCGCCGGACGATCACCGCGAGCGTTTCGCGCGGATGGCGCGCTCGCTTTCCGGTTCCACAGGAGCGGTCGTCGTGAGCTTCCTCGATCGGTACCGCAAGGTCGAGGCGCGCCTCGCCCGCCTGGACCGGGCGGTTCGGGATCCGACCCCGACGGAAGCACGGCGGCTTCTCCTCGATCTTAAGGAGATCGCGCGGGGCGAGGGGATGGTCCTCTCGACATGCTGCGAAGAGGAATTCCGTCCTCCGAGCGTTCCGAAGGGAGCGTGCGTCGACGCGGAGAGGATCCGTCGGATCGCGCCCGGCGAGGCTTGGAACGCGGAGCCGGGACCGACGCGAGAGGGATGCGGGTGCGCGCGGAGCGTGGACATCGGCGCGTACGACTCGTGTCCCTTCGGCTGCGTCTACTGCTACGCGATTCGATCGCGGGAGAGCGCGGCCCGCCTCCGCAGGGCTCACCGAGAGGAGAGCGAGCGGCTTCTCGAGTAGTTGCGCGGAGGCTCCGTCCCCGGGGGATGCGCGAAGAGGAACGCGCTCCGGTGGGTGACCATCGGGAACTGGACGACCTGATCGTAAGCGAGCCAGATGCGCACCTTCCCGTCTTTCCTCCAGACGAGAACCCGCTCTTCCTCGAGCGGGATCTTCTTGTCGCGGGCGTACGCGAGGATCTCCCCTCGGACATACTGCTCGGAGTGTAGCGCAGACTCCGCGACGATCTCCCGCACGCGCATCGCGAGCATCCGATGGAGCACGTGGGGGAAGCCGAGGAGGAAGAGGGCGTGCGCCGCGACGAGAACGAGGCAGAGCTTGATGACGAACCGCATGGGCAACCCCTCCAATCCCCTTATCGGCACGGGGAGACGGAGATTGCCCTTCCGCGAGAGGGGACCTATAACCCTATCCATTCCAATAGGTTAAGACCCAGAATCGGGGGTGGATCCGATCCGTTCGCTCCCCCCGGGCTTCCCCCAAAAGAAAAACCGCCCCGGGCGGCCCTGGCGGAGCCTCCCGGAGCGGCGCGCGCTCGCGAAGAACTTTACGACTCGCTGATTCGGACTCGCTTCTCGAAGTCTTGCGCGCTCAGCTTTCCTTCGTTGTAGTCGGTGATCTCGCGCATCTGGACGCGGATCACGAGACGCTCCGTCTTTCCGCCCCCCCACGAGCCCATGAGCGGCGTCGCGAAGATCGTGAACCACTCGTCCGGCTTGGCGCGCGCGATCGTGTCCCCATAGTCGCGCACGACCTCGACCAGCTCCTTCTTGACGAGCTCCCACCGCGCGCTCTCGTCGACGGTCTTCTTCTCGCCCGCCGGCTTCTCGCCTTCCTTCTCCCCCTTCTTCTTCTTGATCGTGATGACGGTTTCGCCTTCCTTCTGCTTCTCCTCGCGCGTGATCGCGTAGCCCTCGCCGATGTCCAACAGCTTGGAGAGCGACTGCCAGCGGAACTGGTCGTCGACGATCCCGAGCTCCATCGTGAAGAGGAATCCGAAACCGTCCAGGTAGATACCCCTCGTGGGGTGCGTCGACTTCACGAGCGCGTTCTCGCTGTCGACGAGCGCCTCGTCGAGGATCTTCTCCATGATCGAGATCTGCTTGCGGAGCTTCTCGTCCGCGCCCTTCTCGACCGCCTCCCCGAGGCGCGGGAGCACGACCGCCGCCGCCAGGACGAGAGCGCCGAAGAGGAGCAAACGGCTTCCTGTCTTCATCGCGATACCTCCCTCGGGTCTTGCGACCCCGCACGATACGACGGAAGAGGGCTCCTCGTCGATTAAGGTTTCTCGGGGCCGGCGCCGTCATGGTACTCTCGGGACGTGGAGAGGACAATCGATCGGTCTCTCGAGGAGACGGCGAGGCTTCGCCCGCGGGCCCCCTTCCTCTTCTTCGAGAGGAAGACGATTCGTTACCGGGCGTTCTCCGAACGCGTTCTCCGAATCGCCGGAGGCTTCGAGCGCGCCGGCATCCGCCGCGGGGATCGGGTCGCCCTCCTCCTCGGGAACGTCCCGGAGTTCGCAGAGACGGTCTTCGCGCTCCTTCGCCTCGGGGCGGTTCTCGTTCCGATCAATCACTTTCTCGCCCCGCGCGAGATCGCCCGCCTGGTGCGAAGGGCCGAACCGGTCCTGGTCGTCGCGGGGGAGGAGATGCTCTCCCTCCTCGCGGAGACCCCCGCGCCGCAAAAGGGCGTGATCGTCGTCGGGGGAAGCGGGGGGGAGGGCCGCGGGCGGTTCGAGGACCTCGCCGGAGGAGAGCCGGTCTCGCCGTCCGCGGAGAGGCCCTTGCCGGAATCGATCGCGCTCCTTCTCTTCACGTCCGGGACGGAAGGAGAGCCGCGGGGCGTCCTCCTCTCGCACCGGAACCTGACGGCGAACGCGCGGCAGTGCGAGGAAGCCCTCGGGCCGGGGCCAAGCGACCGCTTTCTCCTCTTTCTTCCCCTGTTCCACACGTTCACGCTCACGGTCTGCCTCTTTCTGCCCGCCCTCATCGGCGCATCGATCGTGCTGGAGCGCTCCGCGCGGAACTTCCGCTCGCTGATGCGCCGGGCCCTCCTCGTGCGGCGCGCGTCGATCTTCGTCGGGATTCCCGCCGTCTACAACGCCCTCGCGCGCGCGCGCGTCCCCTTCCTCGTTCGGAAGCTCCACAGGATCCGCATGATGATCTCGGGGAGCGCCCCTCTTTCCCCGCACGCGATCGCGGCGGTGGAGGAGCGGTTCGGCGCGCCGCTCCTCGAGGGGTACGGCCTCACGGAGGCGGGACCGGTCGTCTCCGTGAACCGAATGAAGAAGAGGGCGGCCGGCACGGTCGGGCCGCCGCTCCCGGGGATCGAGGCGCGCGTCGTGGGCGAGAGGGGAGAGGGGCGGATGCCCGGCGAGGTGGGGGAGCTCCTCATCAAGGGAGAGAACGTCGCCGAGGCCTTCCTCGGAGGCGAGTCCCCCGTGGAGAACGGGTGGCTTCGCACAGGGGATCTCGCGAGCCTGGATCTCCAGGGCTTCCTCACGATCCACGACCGGAAGAAGGACGTCATCCTCGTCCGGGGGATCAACGTCTATCCGCGGGAGATCGAGGAGGCGATCGAGGAGCACCCGGCGGTCGCCGGAGCGGCGGTGGTCCGCGCGCGGAGCGAGAAGAAGGGGGAGGTTCCGCGCGCGTTCGTCGTCCCCGCCGAGGGGATCGCGCTCTCCCCCGCGATGATCCTCAGCCACCTCCGCGGCCGCCTCGCCCCGTACAAGATTCCGGCGTACGTCGAGATCGTGAGCGAGCTGCCGCGGGGCGGAACGGGCAAGGTGCTCCGCAGGGTTCTCGAGGAACGCCCGCTCCCCGATGGGAGCGGCGCTTAGCGGATGCGCGATCGGCGGGACACGCTGCGGCGGAGCATGAGAGAGAGGACCGCGCGCAGGGCGTGCGTCTTCGCGCTTCTTCTCCTCGCGACGGCAAGCGGCGGGGGGGCGGAAGAGCCGCGCGTGGCGACGATCCACATCCTCCGCAAGGACGTCTTCAACCCGTCGGTCCCGCGCTTCGACCGCTTCCCCTACTCCTGGGTGAACGCCCTCCACATCCGGACGCGCGAGGATGTGGTTCGCCGAGCGCTCCTGTTCCGCTCAGGCGACCCCTTCGATCCGGATGTTCTCGAAGAGACCGAGCGAAGCTTGAGACATCGATCGTTCATCGCGTATGCGTCCGTCGTGCCGGGCGAACGGAGAGGGAACGAACAGGATGTCGTGGTCGAGACGCACGACATGTGGTCCACCCAGATCTCCCTCGACCTCGGGGACGGCCCGGAGGAACGATCGGAGGGAGAAACGTTCTTCGAGGTGAAGCTGGAGGAACAGAACCTCTTCGGTTTCGGCAAGCGGGTCGAGCTTCTCTACCGGCGGACGGACGGCGAGAACGCGTTCGGGTGGCTCGTGTTCGACCCGCAGGTCCTCGGCAGCCGCTGGACCCTCCGCGCCTACGACCTCGCGCGAAGCCCGGGGCGAGAGGCGGGCCTCGAGATCGATCGCCCCTTCTACTCGCTTGAGTCCCGGTGGGGGATGGGCGCGACGACCGTTCAACGCTCGCGGGAGGATCGCATCTACCGAAGAGACCGAGAAACCGGGGAGTTCTTTCACGAAGATCGCAGAGACTACGCCCACGCCGGCCGCATGCTCGGGGACCGCCGCCGCAAGCTCCTCCTTCGCGGGCTCTTCCTCCGTCAAGAGACTGACTTTTCGGAACTCCGCCCCGCCGAGGGGGAGACCCCCGACTCCTCGCTCCTCGAGGCCGGTGAGACTACGAGGCATCTCGCGATCTCGGCGGCGTACGGCCGGTTCCGCTTCGTCGAGGACGAGGGGATCGACTTCTTCGACCGGATCGAGGACATCGAGCGGGGAGGGTATGCGGCGCTTTCCGCGGGGCCGGTATGGGGAACGCCTGACCGCTGGCGCTTCGGCGCAGAGGCTCACTGGGGCGCCCAACTCGGATCTCGCCGCTATGCGTCCCTCGAGGCCGCCTCGCTCGTCGAGCGGCGCTGGAGCGGTTGGGGGAAGACGGCGCTCGCCGCCGGGGCCCTCTACCATCAGAAGTGGGCGGGACGGATGTGCGTCGCCGCCCGCGCCCTCTGGAATGAGGAGTGGCGGTCGGAGCCGGGGCGCGAGTTCTTCGCAGACGGGCCGGCCGGCCTTCGGGGGCGCGACGATCGGGGCGACGCGGGAGCGCGCCGCATGCTGTTCAACTTGGAGAACCGGGTGGACACCGGCCTCCGATTCCTCACGGTCGCCTTCGGCGTCGCCCTCTTCTTCGACGCGGGGGGCGCATGGGACGCGGACGAACCGGTGCGCTTCGGCGATCTGGGTTCTTCCGTCGGCGCGGGCCTCCGGCTCGGCCTCACGAAATCGCAGGACGGGCGCACGTACCGAATCGACCTCGCCCGGAACCTCGAGGACGGTTCTTTCCGCCTCGACATCGGCCTCGGCCACCTCTTCCTCATCGGAAAACCCTTCGCGGACTTCACCCGGCCGTTCCGCCTCTAGTCTCAACCCGGCAGAAGAATGGCGGAGGGCCGGCCGCTCGGACGGCTTGGACGGATCGCGGCGAGTCTGTACCGGGTACAGATTCGGGATGGACCAGGTACACGAGCCAGGTGGATGTACCGAGTACACGAGTCATACACGAGCCAGGAACTCGCTGGGCCCTGCTTGGACAAGAAAGCGGATCCTCAAGGAATCGAGCGGTCGTTTCGATAAGGGGTGGGGGCGGAAGCGCCGCCCCGGGTCGAACACGGCTCGCGAGGAGCGCCCGTGCGGAGCGGCCGGCGCGCGCGGAGAG
>JAGUYC010000332.1 GCA_020061515.1 Gemmatimonadota bacterium | reverse complement strand
GGGTCCTGTCGGCGGCTGTCCGCTCGATGCTCGCCAGTCGCCCTTTCGGGCTTGGTGGCTGCGCTTCTCGCGGACACCTGCCGCCGCCACCCGCCGTGGGACCTGTGTACCTGGGAATTGTTAAGGAACCTGGTTCACGAATATTCGCGCGGCACTGTTAAGGAACCTGGTTCGGAGATGTTCGCCACCCGCCGTGGTGGCGTTCTCTGGCGTCGGACGGCGGGTCCTGTCGGCCATCTCCATCATCTGTACCTGGTACATGAGGGAGCGATCTGTACCAGGTACGCGAGGGGGGGGTACGCGATGCGGCGCGTCGTGGTGTAGAGTGGGTGGCGGGAGGACCGGTCGTGAGCCGACGGAAAACGGCGATCCTGTATATTTGCGGTGTTCTCGGTCTTCTCCTGTTCGCCGAGTGCCCGGGGAGCGGGTCCGATGTCGACGTGTGGGAGTTCCTCGACGGGGATCTCTCGAGGCTCGCCGAGACGGCCCCCGCGAAGAGCGTGATGTTCTCGAGCGTCGACCGGACCGGCGGGAACGACGACGGCTTCTCGGGGCTCTTCTCGCGGATCCGGATCGACGAGAACGGGGAGCATGTCCTCGCCGAGATGGACGGCCCGGGGTGCGTCAAGCGGATCTGGATGACGTGGCCCGGCCGCTCGACGCGGATCCGGGTCTACATCGACGGGAAGGAAGCTCCGGCGCTCGACCTCCCGATCGAGGAGTTCTTCTCGGGCGATCGGGAGCCGTTCGTCGCGCCGTTCGTCGGAGGCGACCGGCAATTCGGAGGAATCAGCTTCTCGTACGTTCCGATCCCCTTCGCGAAGAGCATCCGGATCACGACCGTGGACGGGATCCGGTTCTATCAGATCAACGCGCACGCATACCCGAAAGGTTCGAAGGTGAAGAGCTTCGCGTTCCCGCCGCGGGGTTCGGATCGCGAGCGTCTCGCACGGGCGCTGGAGGGAATCGCCGCGCTCCCCGACACCGTCACGATGGAGATGCCCTGGACGGTCGCGATGCGGGAAGGGGACGAGGTGATCGAGTTCGCGGACACTCTTTCCGACGCGAGTCGGAAGCGCGATGCTCCCCTCGTCTTGAAGATCGACCGCCCCGGGGAGATCGTCGAGATGCGAATCGGTCTGGAAGGGGATGCGCGGGCGTGGCGAACGACTTGGCTGCAAGCCTGGTGGGATGATGAAACGTGGCCCTCCGTGGCCCTCCCCCTTTCGGACCTCTTCGGGAGCGCGTTCGCCCCCGTCCGCGTCCGTTCGGCGGCGATGCTCGCCTCCGAGCGCAGAGGGGTTCTCCGGTTGCCGATGCCGTTTCGAAACGCCCGCGTGGAGTTGACCAACACTCGGGTCGGCGTCGAAGCGACTGTGCTTGTCCGTGTCCTCTTTCGACCCCGAGAGGTGGGAGAAGAGGAGACGCGCCTGCATGCGACGCGGGCGGTGTGGGAAGCGGAGGGCGGGGACCCGTCGGATGCGGGCGTTCCGTTCTTGAGCGACGTGGAGCACATTGTCTTGCGCGCGAGCGGACGAGGTCATTACGTCGGCACGCTGCTGAGCGCACGCGGCGGCGCCACTTCCTCCTTCTTGGAGGGGGACGAGACCGTGATCGTGGACGGCGACTCGTCGGAGACGATGCAAGGGACGGGGACCGAGGACTATTTCAACGCCGGATGGTACTTCGCGGGTCGTCGCGCGAACCTGCCATCCAGCGGCATTTCGTTTAAGCATGAAGGTTGGGCGCCGCGCGTCTCCGCGTACCGGTGGCACCTCTCCGACGGGATTGCCTTCGAGGATTCCTTGGAAATCCGCTTCGAGATCGGCGACGGGGCGATCGAGCCGGGGACCGAGTACTCGACCGCCGCCGTCTGGTACCAGCGGGAGCCGAGCGGTCGGATGGAGCCCTCCGGGTCGACGTACGGCTTCATGCCGAAGGGAGTCGTCTACCCGCGCCACATGATCGGTTTCGCGGATCCGAAGAACGCAAGCGGGCGGGAGAGTGACCGGGAGGCGCTGGAGATGCGCGGCTGGCATGGACAGACTTTCGAGTGGAAGGGGAGACCGGCTCCGCTCACGTTGAACTCGGGAATTGCGTGGTACGTGCCGGGGGAATCGGTGCCGAGCTCGTATCCGCGATCGAGGGCGCAGGCGCCGCTTCTCGTTCCCCCGGGAGGCTTTCCCGAAGGGCGCTACGACGTTTCGCTCGTCTATGCCCTCGGTCCCGGGCTCGGCACGATCGACGCGTCTCTCGTAGGCCGCAAGCTTCTGGATCGGGTGGGTTGCGCAGCGGACACTCTCGCCCCGGTCGTCCTCGGTCCCGCGGTGCGCATGAACCTCGGGGGGGAGGACCTCGCCGTCGATTTCGAGATCGATCCGGCCCCGTCGACCGCGGCCGATTCGGAGGCTGTCCGATCGAGCTGCTTTGCCGCCCCTTTCTCTCGCGAGTTCCCGGGGCATCCCCTCGGCCGGCGCAAGCTCGTCGGGATCGTATCGGGCGTCCTTCTCACGCCGGTCGAGCCGCCGATCGACCGGTGGCTCGTCGCGGGGCCGTTCGAGGACTGGGCGTGCACGCGGTTCGACTCGGTCGACGCGCCCGAGAGAGAGCACGAGGCGGGAGGCATCCGCCCGGACGCGGTCTATCGAGGAATCGGCGGCGCGGAGGTCCGCTGGAGGGAGGCGCGCGCCGATTCGCTCGGGTTCGTCAACCTTCGCGAGGCGATCGGACCGGGAACGCACCGGATCGCGTACGGCGCCGTCTGGGTCTTCAGCCCGCGCGCGCGCGCGGCGCTCTTCTCGTTCGGGAGCGACGACGGGGCGCAGGTTTGGCTGAATGGGGAGCGCGTGCATCGCTGGCCGGTTCACCGCGGCTGGGAAGACGACCAGGATCGCTTCACGGGCGAACTAAAAGCCGGGTGGAACGAAGTTCTCGTCAAGGTCGAGCAGAGGATCGCCGGATGGGGATTCTCGCTCCGCCTCTCGGACGCCCGATCGGAGCTCGTCTTCTCGACCCGGCCGGAGTCGCGCGGTTCTCTCCCCGGACCCGCTCGGTAGGCCGACATCCCCCTTGGGGACGCCTCTGATGCTGATCAACGGCGGGTCCCGTCGGCGGCTGTCCGCTCGGTGCTCCCCCTCCGCGCTTCGCGCTCCGGGGACTCCCTCGGCAGCCTCGGTCGCGCCTATGGGACGAGTGGTTAAATTCGCCGAGCCTTGGTCGCTGCGCTCCTCGCGGACACCTGCCGCCGCCACCCGCCGAGCGAGTCTTCCGAGATCGCGCCTTGCGCTTCGAGGCGGCGCTTTGAAGTGACGAAGATAGGGAGCTTCTTCTTCGCAAGTCCTACCGCGCGATCTCTTCCCACGCGCGGAGAAGTTCCGCAACGCTCCACGCTTGAGCAATGCATCCCCGGGGCGCGAAGGGCGGATCGCCGTCGAAGATCTCGCTCACCGTTCCGAGGCCGTGCTCGGAGAGATGGCCGAAGAACGGATCGAGGAACGAGCGGGCGAGCGCCGCGTCCCGATAGACGCGGAAGTGGGCGGACACGAAGGGCCCGATGAGCCACGCCCAAACGGTCCCCTGGTGATACGCCTTGTCGCGCCGAAGGCGGTCCCCTCCGTAGCGACCGACGTACGAGGGGTGGTCGGGTGCGAGCGAGCGGAGCCCGCGCGACGTGAGGAGCTTCTTCGCGCAAACATCGACGATCGCCTTCCGGCGCGCGGCGTCGAGCGGGCTATGCGCGAGGGAAACGGCGAGAAGTTGGTTCGGGCGTAGGGAGGGGTCGTTCCCCTCCGGCCCGTCGATCACGTCGCAGCAGTGGCCGAGATCGTCGCTCCAGAAACGCTCGAAGCCGGCCCGCGCGCGATCGGCCGCCTCGTCGAAACGTCCGTTCGGCCGGTCGAGCGCGCGCGCGAACTCCGCGGCGGAGCGGAGCGCGTGATACCAGAGGGCGTTCACCTCGACCGGCTTCCCGATCCGCGGCGTGACGACGAAGTCGCCGACCTTCGCGTCCATCCACGTGAGCTGCACGCCCGGCTCTCCCGCCGCGAGAAGCCCGTCCGCCGGATCGACCCGAATGCCGAACCGCGTTCCTTCTTCGTGCCGATCGAAGATGTCCACAAGCCGCGGGAAGAGCTCGGCGAGGAGATCGTCGTCTCCGGTCGCCTCGTGGTAGGCGCGGATCGCCTCGAAGTACCAAAGCGTCGCGTCGACCGTGTTGTATTCCGGCGCTTCCCCCTCGTCGGGGAAGCGATTCGGCAACATCCCGCGGTCGAGGAAACGGGCGAACGTGAGGAGGATCGTGCGCGCGTTCTCGGGGCGCCCGGCGGCGAGGGCGAGCCCCGGGAGCGCGATCATCGTGTCCCGCCCCCAGTCGGAGAACCAGGGATAGCCGGCGATCACCGAACGCCCGAAAGGGTTCGCGCCGTCCGCCCGCTCGACCACGAACTGGTCGGCGGCGAGGGCGAGCTG
>JAGUYC010000131.1 GCA_020061515.1 Gemmatimonadota bacterium | reverse complement strand
GCGGGGCCTGCCCGCGGCTGTCCGCTCGATGCTCGCCATTCGCCGAGCCTCGGTGGCTGCGCTTCTCGCGGACACCTGCCGCGGTCACCCGCCGTGGCTCGGTCGTCGGACGCGGGGATCCCAGACGACGAGATCTATCTTTCTCCGGAGACGGGGGCGGGGCAGAGCGGCGAGTTGCCGCGCGCCGCGCGCGGTATGTTTGAGCAAGCGAGCCCCGCCCCTCGGCTCCGGAGCCTCCCGTTCTCACGGATCGGATTGTTAAGGTACCTGGTTCGCTAATACTCGCCGACAGGCGCGGCCGTCCGGGGATCCTCAAAGGCGCTGCCTCGATCCTCAAACGAGCAAGGATTCTTCCTGTCTCAAAAGATGAAGGATCTTCTCGAGGAACACGCCTCGATCGAAGCGCAGCGCGTGCGCGCGGAGCTTCTCGGGATCGAAGTCGCTCGGCCGGAACCGCCGAACCGCGTCGATCAGCGACTCCGGATCTTGCCGATCGAAGAAGAGGCCGGTGGGGGCGCCGCTTTCCTCGCGCCCCTTCTCGATCACCGTTTCGAGCGCTCCGCCGGCGCGAAAAGCGATCACCGGACATCCGCTCGCCATCGCCTCGAGCGGCACGATGCCGAAATCTTCCACGCCCGGGAAGACGAGGGCGCGCGCGCGGCCGAGAAGATCGACCCTCTCCTCCTCGCCAAGCCACCCCTCGAACCGGATGTTCGGCCCGGCGAGGTTCTCGAGATGCGCTCGCTCCGGACCTCGCCCGGCGACGACGAGCGGGAGCTTCGTCTCGTTGAACGCGCGGACCGCGAGCTCCACCTTCTTGTACGGAACGAGCGCCGAGAGAACGAGGAAGTAGTCCTCCCGCGGAAGGCCGCTCCGAAACCGCGCGACGTCGACGGGCGGATGCACGACCTCCGCGTCGCGTCCGTACGCTCTTCGAATGCGCTGAGCGATGTGCGCGGAGTTCGCGACGAAGCGGTCGACGCGCGAGGCGGTCCGCGCGTCCCATCGCCGGAGATACTCCGCGACCCGCGGCATCACGAGGCGCGTGAGGCGCCCGGTCCGCGGGTTCGCGAAGTAGTCGTCGTAGAACTCCCAGACGTAGCGCATCGGCGTGTGGCAATAGCACACATGCCGGCGGCCGCGCCGCGCCGCCGCTCCCTTCGCCACGCAGTGGCTCGACGACAGAACGAAGTCAAACTCCGAGAGATCGAAGCGCTCGATCGCGAACGGGAAGAGCGGGAGGTAGCGCTGGTGAAACGAGCGCGCGCCGGGGAGCTTCCCGATGAACGAGGCGCGGATCTTCATCGATTCGA
The DNA here is from genome assembly GCA_020061515.1 of Gemmatimonadota bacterium. GTDB lineage: Bacteria > Orphanbacterota > Orphanbacteria > Orphanbacterales > Orphanbacteraceae > VGIW01. The sequence continues at coordinate 3,910 of JAGUYC010000131.1, read as the reverse complement.
TTCTCCTCGAGACGCGCCCGGGGAGATGGAGAAGCGTGAAGATCGTTGCTTCGGGGAGAAGCTCGCAGAAGACGTCGAGGCACCACTCCCCCCCGCGCATCCCCGTGAGCCAGTCGTGAACGAGGGCGACGCGGCGACCGGCGAAAGGCAACAACCCTTTAACCGTGGCCGATCACCTCCTCGTATACGCGCAGCGTCTGTTCGGCGGCGGCGCGCCACGAGAAGCGGCTCGCCCGGCGCAGGCCTTCCCGCGCGTAGCGCGCGTGAAGAGCCGGATCGCCGAGAAGCCGCGCCATCCCCTCCTCGATCGACTCCACCCGCTCCGGATCCACCCTGAGCCCCGCCTTCCCAACGACCTCGGTGAGGGCCGGCGTGTCCGAGACGACCACCGGGATGCCGCACGCCATCGCCTCAAGGGGCGGCAGCCCGAACCCCTCGTAGAGCGACGGGAAGACGAAGAGCCGCGCGCCTCCGTAGAGCGCGGGGAGAAACGAGTCGGACACGAAACCGGGGAAGTGAACGCATGTCCCGAGGCGGTTCACGCGGACATAGCGCGTGAGCTCGCGGGCCCTCCTCGCATCGACTCCCGCGAGCACGAGATGGCCGCCGAACCCGCTCCGCCTCAGCCTCGCGAAAGCCTCGATGAGCCTGCGGAGGTTCTTATGTGGAAGACAGTTGCTCACGCAGAGCACGTATTCTTCCTCGAGCCCGATCGTCCGCGCCACCTCTTCGCGGGCGCGGCCGGAATCGGTCGGGACGAACCTCGCGTCCACGGCGTTGTGGACGACCACGATCTTCTCCGGATCGACGCGAAGCACACGCACGAGATCCTCCCGCGACGCGTTCGAGACCGTGAGGACGCGCGACGCGCTCCGGATCGCCGCGTTCATCATCACCCGCGCGTAGAGCGCCGCCGCGGGCGAGGGCGGATAGAACAGATGGATGAGATCGTGGATCGTCACCACGGCGCGGCAGGGACGCGCCACCGGAAGCACGTAGTGCGGAGAATGGAAGAGATCGATCCGGTAGCGGCGCATCCGGATCGGAAGCGAGATGTGCTCGCGGAGAGAGTACTTCGGCGAGTCGTCCTCCACCGGAATGATGTTCTCCGCCCACGCCATCTTCTCGTCCGTGTTCTGGAACACCACGTACTCCCGGTTCGGGTCGATCCGCGAGAGTTCCCGCACCAGGCTCCGGATGTAGGTTCCGATCCCGAAGTCGTGGATCTTGCGGACGTCGATCCCGATTCGGCCGCGAGGGACCGAGCGTTTCCCCGGTCTCACGCTCGCCCCTTCCGCGTCGAGAATCGAGGCGATCTCCCCAAGCCGGGTCTCCCACGTGTTCCGGCGCGCGACCTCGATCCGCTTCTCCGCCGCCCCTTCCGGCTCCGGGAGAAGCGACTCCTCGATCGCCCGGGTGAACGCCTCGGGCCCGCGGGCCATTCGACAGTACGCGCCGAACTCCGCGATCGAGGGAAGGTCCACGACGACGATCGGCTTCCCCGTCGCCATGTACTCATGAAACTTCATTGGAAAAACATTGATCGTCGTTTCGTTCATCGCGAAGGGGATCATGCAGACATCGAACCCCTTGATCCAACCGGGAAGCTCGGCGTAGGGGCGCGCGCCGAAGAAGCGGACGTTCTCCATCTTCTCGAGAAGCTCCACATCCTCCCTTCGGCTTCCCGTCCAAACCGGCCCGACAAGAGCGATCGACCATTCCGGGTGCGCGCGCGCCACGTGAATGAGAAGCCCGAAGTCCACCTTGTAGTCGCTGAGAGCGCCGACGAAGCCGATGACGGGACGCGGAAGGGCGCGGAGCGGCGGCGACACCTCGGTCTCGGGGAGCGCCGCCTTGCGGAAGTGATCGGCGTCGGCGACGTTCGGCAAGTAGTGAGTGTTCGCGTTGTGGCGCCTCTTCCCCTCATAGAGCGAACGGGATGTGGTGAACACGAGATCCGCGCCCGCGAGGAGCTTCCGCTCCATCTGCTGGATCACCTGGGCCGGCACTCCCGGGTTCGCTCCGTATTCGTCCACGCAGTGGTAGATCGCGAGGCTCTCGCCGAGATGACCGACCAAATCGCTTGAGGTCGGAAGAAATGTCCAGAGGATCGGCGCGCGAAAACCATGCCTGCGCGCGATGCTCGAGAGGCTCGTCCGGAGAATCCAGAAGTTGAGATCGCGCACCCAGGAAGCATTGTAGAAGGGGACGATGAGCGGAGAATAGACGAGAAGGTTCTCGCCGGCCGGGCGGACGCCGCGCGCCCAATTCCGGAGCCTCCCCACGATCCGGTAGAGATCCCGCCAGCGGGCCTTCGGACGGCGGAGGCCGAGCGACTCCACGAAGAGCACGCGGTTGTCGCGCGCGAGCCGGCTCATCAGGTGCTGGCTGTTCGTCCAAAGCTCCGCGTCCCAGTTCGCCGATGCGATGCAGAGGATGGAGGCCCCTTTCAGGGGCGCGGCCCGGGATGACAATCGTTCGTCCATTTCCCTACGACCGGAAGAGCCGTTCCTCGATCGCGTGACAGAGAAGGTGCCCGAGCGCGATGTGCATCTCTTGGATGAGCTGAGTGTCCTCGGAGGGAACGGCGAGAAGATGGTCCGCGAGGCCGGCCTCGGCGAGGCCGCGCGCCCCCGTGAAGGCGACGTTCACCGTGCCGATCCGGCGGCCGGTGCGGAACGCGCGGAGCACGTTCTCCGAACGGCCGCTCGTCGTGATGCCGGCGAGGACATCCCCCGGCCGCGCGTACGCCTCCACCTGCCGCGCGAACACAAGCTCGAAGCCGTGATCGTTCGCCACGGCGGTGATGAGCGAGGCATTCGTGGTGAGGGCGAGCGCGGGGATCGCGTCCCTTTTCATCGTCAAGCGGTCGATGAGCTCGGTGGCGAGGTGCTGCGCGTCGGCGGCGCTCCCGCCGTTTCCGAAGAAGTAGATCTTTCCCCCGTCCCGGAGCGACGCCGCGACGCGCGAGGCGGCCGCTTCGAAGGGAGCCGCGAGCTCCTCGCGGACCCGCTCGAGAACGCCGAGTCTCTCCCGCATTCTTGCTTCAAACATGAAAAGATTTCCTCTCTCCGATGCGCGCGAGATGCTCCTCGAGCGCCGCCTCCCACGGCCGAAGCGGAGGGATCCCGTACTCCGCGAGCCGCACGCTCCGGAGGGTCGATCGCGCCGGACGGCGGGCCGCGCGCCCGCTCTCCGGCGTCGAGATCGACCGGATCGGGATCTCCGCGCGGCCGGTGAGGTCCAGGATCTTCCGAGCGAAGAGAAAGCGGCTCGCCTCGCCCGAGTTGACCACGTGGAATGTCCCTTCCGCGCGCGCTCGAACGAGATCGTGAAGCGCCCCGGCGACGTCCGCCGCGTACGTCGGAGATCCGATCTGGTCGTCGACAACCGCGAGCTCTCCCCCTTCCTTCGCCGCCTTCAGAATCGACCGGACGAAGTTCCCCGCACCTCCCTCTCCGTAGAGCCAGGCCGTCCGCGCGAGGATCGCGTCGGGGACGGCGGTTTGGACCGCGCGCTCTCCCGCGAGCTTCGACTCGCCGTACGCCGAGATCGGCTTCGGCTCGTCCTCCTCGGTGTACGCTCCCGCCTTCCGGCCATCGAACACGAAATCCGTGCTGATGAAGACGAGACGCGCGCCTCTTCGGGCGGTTTCCTCCGCGACGATCCGCGCGCCTTCCGCGTTCACCCGATGCGCGCGCTCCGGGTCCCTCTCGCAGCCGTCGACGTCCGTCCATGCGGCCGCGTGAACGACGAGGTCGGGTCGGAAGCGAACAAGGAACTCCCGCACCGCTCCCGGATCCGTTATGTCCATACGATCGAGGTCCGGACCCTCCGCCTCTCCGAGGGATGCGAAACACGCGCGAAGGGCGCGCCCGAGCTGACCCTCCCCGCCGGTCACGAGCGTCCG
>JAGUYC010000260.1 GCA_020061515.1 Gemmatimonadota bacterium | reverse complement strand
GAAAGCCGGGAAGGGCGGATGAGGCGCGGGCGCGCTTCCAGGCGCTGACCGGGCGCCCCCCCGGAGCTTCCGACCTCCCGTTTTGAACGTTTGTACCCGGTACATCGGGGGTACATCGGGGGGTACATCGGGGGCACATCGGGGAAATGTACCTGGTACACTTTTCGCGATGGAACGGGATCACGAACGCTGGATGCGGCTCGCGCTTCTCGAAGCGGAGGAGGCGGCGCGCGAGGGAGAGGTCCCGGTCGGCGCGGTCGTCGTCCGCGAGGAGCGCGTGATCGGGCGGGGCCATAACCGGGTCGAGGGAACGAACGACCCGACCGCGCATGCCGAGATCCTCGCGATCGGGGCCGCCGCCGAGGCTCTCGGCTCACGGCGGCTCGAAGGCGCGGCCCTCTACGTCACGCTCGAGCCGTGCTTCATGTGCGCGGGGGCGATCGTCCTCGCGCGTCTCGACCGTCTCGTCTTCGGCGCGACCGATCCGAAAGCGGGCGCGTGCGTCTCGCTCGCCGGTGTCGTCCAGGACCCGCGTCTCAACCACCGGGTCGATCTCCTCCACGGGATCCTCGAAGACGAGTCGCGCGCGCTCCTCGAGGAGTTCTTCCGAAAGAAGCGCGAGGAGGACGAGGGGGCTCCGCGAGAAGACGCGTAGAAGAGGGCGCAGGCGACCCCGGTTACCTGGCACTCCTCGAAGAACGCGCGCGCCTCCCGCCGTTCCCCGAACTCCGCATCCGGATCGCCCCGGCGGCTACCGAAATCCGCGAGCATTCCCCACGAAACCGAATCCGCATGGCGTCCCCGGATTTCTTCTCCGGTCGGGCGGCATTAGAAGGATTGATAAATCCTATTCAGACTTCGCGAAGAAAGAGTTGCCCCCGGTTCCACGTTCTCACTAGCTTTCCCGCATCGATCGCCCGGTCGGTCCGAGCAAGGGAGGATCCGACCGGCGCGAGAAGCCGCGCTCGCCCAACTCCCCCCACGGGCAGCCGGAAACGAGACACCCTTCGAAAGGAGATTCCAGAGCGTGAACAAGGTACGAATGTTTGTTGCCAGTTTCGCGGCGGTCCTCATGTTGGCCGGAACCGGCTCGGCCGTGATGACGAACACTTCGGGCGACCAGCCCCTCATCCACAGCGGGCATGTTCTGACGAGCCCGGCGCTGACCTCGGTGGGTCGCATCCTCTATGCGCCCTCGGAGGAAGACGATCCCGCGTACCGCGCCGCGATCTCGGCGGCGGCGGGCGGAGCGGTCGTCGATTACTTCGACGCCCGTGTCGCGACGCCGGACATGGCGTTGCTCCGCGAGTACGACTGCGTGCACACGTGGGCCAACTACCCGTACGCGGACAACGTTCTCTTCGGCGACAACCTCGCCGCGTATGTCGACCTCGGCGGGCACGTGGTTCTCGGCGTCTTCTGCACGTACACCATCGGGAACTTCCTGAGCGGAACGATCATGACCCCGGCCTACAGCCCGGTCGTTTCCCCCTCCGGAAGCAACCATTTCGGCTACAGCGCGTATGACGGCCACGGAACGACCTGCATTCACGCGGGCGTGACGGCCTACGGTTCGTTCTACCGCGATTACCTTGCGCTCCAGGGCGGCGGCCTCGTCGCCGGCAGCTTCCAGGACGGCGAGATCGCCCACGCGTATCGCTCCGACTTCGCCGTGGTCTACAGCAATGGCTCGGGCGCGGTTCAGCTCGGCGGCGACGGCGACTGGCCTCTCCTCCTCGCGAACTCGTGCGCGTGCGACGGGTCGACCGCGGTCGAGGAGACGACCTGGGGCCGCGTGAAGACGTTCTTCCGGTAGATCGCCGACTCTCATCGAAACCCTTGCAGGGCGGCTCCCCACGAGGAGCCGCCCATTTTCGTGGGGACGCGAATTCCGCGTTCCACGCGCGACCGAAGCGATCCGAGCGTCCGCTCTCGGAAGGCTCTTGCGGCCGATCCCCCGACCCGGTAACCTACCGGGGAGGGTGCTCGGGATCCGAGGCGGGGCCTGCGGTCTTCGCCGAGCGATCGTCCGGATTCCGCGGGGGCCATTCTCGCCGGAGAGATGCCAGAGTGGTTGAATGGGACGGTCTCGAAAACCGTTGAGGGGGCAACCCCTCCGAGGGTTCGAATCCCTCTCTCTCCGCCATCGACGCGCGCGTAAGAAGCCGCTGGAGGGGACCGGGAACCGGGTGACGTCTTCCTCCGGAGCTGATAGAATGCCGGAGAGTTGCGAGAGCGGTTGAATCGGCGTGATTGGAAATCACGTGTACGGGCAACCGTACCGAGGGTTCGAATCCCTCACTCTCCGCCATCGATTGGGGCGGCCTCTCGGGCCGCCGTTCGGTCGGATATCGGGTCGGGGATGTAGCTCAGTTGGGAGAGCGCTGCCTTCGCAAGGCAGAGGTCGGCGGTTCGATCCCGCTCATCTCCACCATTTTCTTGATTGATCAAGGGTCGCCGCCTGAATAGGGTGGGTCGTGCTAGACGGGGAGTTAGCGGTGCCCTGAACCCGCAATCCGCTCCAGCGGGGTTGAATCCCTTTCCGAGGCCCGGCCTCGGCGGAGGCAGGGAACGAGAGACGGCGTGGAAGGCCAGGTCCCGCGCGATGGGGGACCGTGAACCCCGTCAGGACCGGAAGGTAGCAGCGGTAAGCGGATCTTCCCATGCGCCGCGGGCTCGCTTGGTCTGAGCCGCGCTCTCGCCGACCGCTTCGTCCGGGAGGGTCGACGAAAGGTGCACGGCCTATCCCTCTCGTCCGGGTGAAACGCGGCGCAAGCGAAAGGCGGTTCCTCCGGTGAGCTATCTCGTTCTCGCCCGCAAGTGGCGCCCCGCGCGCTTCTCGGATCTCGTGGGCCAGGCGCACGTGGCGCGCACCCTCGAGAACGCGATTCGCCAGGAATGCGTCGCGCACGCGTATCTCTTCGCCGGGCCGCGCGGGGTGGGGAAGACCTCGACCGCGCGCATCCTCGCCGCCGCCCTGAACTGCGAGAAGGGGCCGACGCCCGAGCCGTGCGGGACCTGCCCGCACTGCCGGGAGATCGCCGCCGGCCGAAGCCTCGACGTCCTCGAGATCGACGGCGCCTCGAACCGCGGCATCGATGAAGTGCGCGACCTCCGCGAGAACGTGCGCTACATGGCCTCCGCCGGCAAGCGGAAGGTCTACATCATCGACGAAGTTCATATGTTAACCGTCGAGGCATTCAACGCTCTTCTCAAGACGCTCGAGGAGCCCCCTCCGCACGTCCTCTTCGTGTTCGCGACGACCCGTCCAACGAAGGTCCCCGCGACGATCCTCTCGCGGACGATCCGCTTCGATTTCCGCAGAATCGACGCGAAGAGCATCGTCGGGCGTCTCGAGACGATCGTGAAGGCGGAGAAGATCGAGGCGGAGGAGAAGGCGCTCCACCTCGTCGCGCGCGCGGCGGACGGAAGCATGCGCGACGCGCTCTCGCTCCTCGAGCAGGCGCGCGCCTTCGGAGCCGGGAAGCTCGCGGCGGCGGAGACGGAGGAGGCGCTCGGGATCGTCGACGAAAACCATCTCTTCGCGATCTCCGCGGCCGCGCGCGCAGGAGACCCGCTCGCCGCGATGACCACGATCGAGGATGCGGCGAGCCGAGGGCGGGATCCTTCCGACTTCCTCATCGCGCTCGAGGAGCACTTTCGGAACCTCCTCGTCGCGCGCGTGAGCAAGAACCCGGGCGCCCTGATCGACGCCGCCGAGGAGACGGTCGCGCGCTACCGAGAGGAAGCGGCCGGCTTCCATCCGGACGACCTCATCCGCATGCTCACCCTTCTCGGAGAGGGAGGGCGGGAGATCCGCTTCTCGCAGAAGCCGCGACTCGTTCTCGAGATGCTCCTTCTTCGCCTCGTTCGAATGGACTCGACCGTCTCTCTCGCCGAGATCCTGAGCCGCCTCGAGGAGGAGGGGGCGGCGCTCTCGCCGCGCGCCGCCGCACCCGCCCACTCGACG